>JAEZAV010000141.1 GCA_023430285.1 Methanobacteriota archaeon
CTCATATACAATTTGAACATGGCTTACGCGGCCAGGGGTTCACAAGTTCCATTCACATCAATGAACCTGGAATTCACAGTACCTAAGTTCCTTGAAGACGAACCTGCATACGGTCCCAAAGGAAAACAAGTGGGAGTTTATGGGGACTATGAAGAAGAAACCCGTCTATTACAGAGGGCTTTCACTGAAACACTTCTTGCCGGAGACTCTGACGGAAAACCACACCTTTTCCCAAATACCATCTACAACTTAAGAGCCAACATGATGAATGATGAGTTTTATGACGATCTAAAACTTGTTCATGAACTTTCAGCCAAGTATGGTTCATCCTACTTTGTTAACAACCTTCCAGATTACAGGGGAGACATGGCCAACTACATGGGATGCAGAACATCTCTAGGAGATAACTGGACTGGAGACTGGGAACAGGACTGCTTTAGAACTGGAAACCTTGCCTATGTAACCCTAAACCTTCCTAGAATAGCTTACAATTCAAGGGATGATACAGATGTGTTTGAGTACTTGGACTCCTACATGAAACTTGGAGAAGAAGTCCTCATGCTTAGAAGAGAGCAGGCCATGAATTGTCTTGATAATTACAACCTTTTACCATTCCTGACACAGGAAGCAGAGGGAGATAGATACTACCATATCGACAATGCAACTTTATCCTTTGGATTTGTTGGATTGAATGAGATGCTCATGTCCCACTGTGGAAATGGTATCGATAATGACGATGCAAGGAAGTTTGGTTTAGATGTTATCAAACACATAAACAAGAGGGCAGATGAACTCAAGGATAAAACAGGACTGAGGTGGAGTGTACTTCAAACTCCTGCTGAATCAACTGCTTACAGGTTTGCAACATTGGATAAGGAAAAATATGGGGACAAAGCAATATTACAGGGGGATGATGAGGCTTCTTACTACACCAACTCTTCACACGTACCTGTAAACTCCGATGTTTTGTTACCTGAAAAGATAAAGATCGAAGAAAAATTCCATCCATTGACACTTGGAGGACACATATTCCACGCATTCATGGGAGAATCATACTCCAATCCAGATTCATTAATGAGCCTAACAGAAAAAATAGCTAAACATTCAGATATAGGCTTTTGGGCATACAGTTCAGCACTGAGCTTCTGCATTAAATGTAAAACTCTAATGAAGGGTCTTCAAACACAGTGCGGTAACTGTGGTGAAACAACGGAAGTTGAATGGTACGATCGTATAACTGGCTATGTTCAGCAAGTGGGAAGATCAAGATCAGCATCTGGTGGTTGGAATCCAGGAAAAATGAAGGAATTAACGGACAGAAAAAGATTTTAAATGTCCTGATCATCCTTTTTTTTAATATCTTTTTTTTAATATGCTTGGAGTGGAACTAAATGAAACCTGAAAGTGACGACTTTAACCTGAAAAAGAGGTTGGAAAATATCCACAAGGATATTGATCCAATGAAGACTGAAAAATTCAGGTTGTCAGAGATCAATTATGACTATGTTCAAAATGAATTGCTGACACCAGATTTCATGGAGAAACACACTGAATTCAAAAATTTCTCTGAAATGGCAAAGTCCAGTGATTTCAAAATTGAAAATGAGATCGAATTTAAGGATGCAATCGAAACTGATAACTGGAATTTTCTGGTAAAGGAAAAATCAGATTTCAATGATTGGAACGAGATGTTAAGGGCTGCTGTCATTGAGAGGGCCACTCGAAAGTTAGCAATATAAATTTTTTCACAGTGAATTAGGCATATGGAGTGAACTTCATGGGCAAAGAATCATTTCAAGACATTGTAAACCAACTCACCATTGAACATGCTCCTGAACAAATTAAACAGTTTCAATGGCTTCACCAACATCCTGAACTGGCTTATCAAGAATTTGAATCAGGAAGGTACATAGCAGACTATCTCGAAACCTTGGATGGATTGGAAGTTATTTATCCATTCGCAAAAACAGGGGTCAAGGCCGTTTTAAAGGGAGAAAACTCTGAAAATGCAGTTGCTATTAGGGCAGATTTCGATGCTCTTCCTGTTAAGGAAGATACTGGGTTGAGCTATGCCTCAAGATCTAAAGGCACTTACAATGGACAGGAAACTTATGTATCACATGTATGTGGACATGATGCCAGTGCAGCGACAGCTATGGGAACAGCAACAGTTTTAAATCAACTCAAAGATGATTTAAATGGGGATGTTGTATTTTTATTTCAACCCGCTGAAGAAGGTGTTCCAGATGGAATGAAGGCAGGAGCAGATCTCATGGTTAGTGAGGGTGCCTTGAAAAATCCTGATGTGTCTGCAATCTTTGCACTACATCCATACAGCAAAGCATATCCTGGCACAGTACTACTTAGCAAAAAAACCACTCATGCAGGGTTAAATGATCTTGTTATTAAAATTAAGGGTGTTCAAGCTCATGGTTCAATGCCATGGGTAGGAAGGGATCCCATAGTTGCAGGGGCTGCGATCATTAACTCCCTCCAGACCATTGTGAGTAGAGAAGCGGATCTTATGAGAGGAGCCGCTGTTGTTACAGTGGGCTACTTTCATGGAGGTATTAAGGTCAACATAATTCCTGATCATGCAGAGATGGGATTAACAATAAGGGCGCTAGATGAAAACAACCTTAAACTACTGGTTAAACGAGTCACTGAAATCACCAAACTCGTTTCAAAAGCTCATGGATGTGAAGCTGAGATCATAATGGGACAACACGATCCAATGAATAAAAATGACCCAGATCTCTGCAAAAACATGTTGAACACCGTCAGACAAGTAGCAGGAGATGCTAATATGATATTTAAACCTGCCACCACCGGATCTGAAGATTTCTCTTACTTCTCAAATAAGGTGCCTGGGCTTTACTTGCACTTTGGAACAGCACCTCAAAACAAACCACTCTCTGAATCAAGACCAAACCATCATCCTGGATTCATGGTTGATGATGATGCATTAAAATTTGCAACAAAGCTTGAATGCTGCCTGCTTCACAACTATTTAAAACAACGATCGATCTAGTGATCTTGATCCCTTACTTTATTTTCGAGAATTATTTATAAAAAAAATAGTGGGATGGATTACTTTTTGAAGTCCTCAACAGATTTTGGGATAACTCCATTTTTAAGCATGATTGGGAGGGTAATAGATTCTGATGAAGTCCCAAAACCATGACATATCATGCTGTGTCTACCCACACCCCCAGCAACAACCAGAACAATGTCTTCAGGTGAACGGGTTATGTGGACATGGTCTCCTTCGATCCATTCGGGTTCGATCTTCCTACCTCCCCTGTCAGCAAGCTCAACATCAACGATGCAGTGTTCATGAAGATATTCCTTCACATCCTGTTTGGAAAAACCATGGTTGTAAACTGTTTTAGCATGTTCTGGACTCATTATCAAGAGAAATTCACCCGGAACATGGCTGTTGTTACAGCCAGGAGTTGATGCTGTTTTTGCAATGGTATCAAGCAAATCTTCTGCAGTTTGGCTCCTATGATCATTCACATTTTGAGGAGCTTCCACTGCCATGGTAGTTGTGGTACTGACACTGGGGTCGTGACCCCTTTCAACACTCAATGATTCCCAGGGATTCTCAGTTTCATTCTCTCCAAAGGCGTAACTGTACTTGGCAGGTGAACCCATAGTGGCATGGTCACCAACACCAGGAACTCCACCTGCAATGTTTATCATGCACAAACGAAGCGCCCTACCAATGGTGGCATTTGCAAGATTTCCAGGACCAAGACAGCCTGCACCACTACCTGTACCTATTTCTTTGGATATTGGGCCGTTCATTATGGTGCATATGGCCACAGGATGGGTTGTGGCATTGATCCCTGCAATATTAAATTTTTCACCAGCAAGGGACTTAACGCAGTTCAATACAACAGGCATGAACTGAGGTAAACAACCAGCCATAACAGAATTTATTGCTATCTTCTCGGGAGTTGCCATACCCATTTTTGGCGGTAAAACCGCTACTGTTTCATTGGGATCTAAATCAACATATTTAAGAAGTTTTAAAACCCTTTCCTTTGTTGGAGGTATGATTGGAAGTCCGTCTGTCATCCTTTTTAGATAAAATTTTTGACTAATTTTTTCTGGATCAGGGTCAACGAAGACTTCAACATCGTTTGGATTTGAAGAGCAAAGCCTATTTTCATCCTTTTTTTCCTCAAGCAAACCCTCAATTGAACAGCCACACAGATCATCCGATTGAACAATTTTGTTATTTTGGACCATTTTATCTAAACCTCAAAATTTACCAAGCAGTTCTTTAATTAAAGGCAATATTTGCCTAGTTTTATCCTGAATTTCTGATTTTGTAGTTCCTGCTATGGGATGTTGCACCGTGACTATTTTCAGATTTTCTGCTCCGTGTGCCTTGGCAAGATCGTGAGAAAACTCTGAAAAACTGGTGGAACATATTGAAATTGTTGGAACACCAAGCTTTTCAAGCCTGATTGCATCTAAAATAACCCAGCTAGAGCATGAACCACAATCTCCCAGTCCTAAAATTGCAACTTCGCCCATGGATGCATTTGCCAGCTGATTTTGTGTTGCAGGAGCACCTGCAGGTTTTTTAACCCTGATAAGTTCGGATTTTCCCAGATTTTCACCCAGGTAATCTAAAATCACATCAGCACCGGGTTTTGTATTGTTGAAGAGTGTTAACTTCTTAAAATCCGGATCCACATTATTTAATTCGATTTTATGGTCTCCTGTTTCTGCAACAGGATCCATAACATCCTTCTCTACAACTTTAACTATCATACTCTCTGGTTTTTAATAAAACCTTAAAAAAATAAGGGAATTTATAGAATTCAGTCTTTCAGTCTGAATCTTCTTATTACAAGATCTTTATCGAGGGAAAGAACAAATGAAGCAGCTCTAGGCCCCTGTTTTTTACCTGTAATTACCTTGTAAATTGCCTGAAATGCCTTTTGAGGTTTCATATCCAGATCATGTATCACCAGATACATTTCATCGTAAAATTCATCTGTATCATAATCTTTCTTCTCAAGGAGGTCTGCAACCTTCAACAAAAATTCCTTCTGTTGGTCATTAATTTCAACCCTTGGAAGTTTCTTTTGAACCTGGAACTTCACAAATTCTGGAGCGTAGATTTCAAGCCAATTTTTCACGTGTCCAATTCTTCTGGTAAACCTTTCGAGATCCTTGGTTTCCATCTCTTTGAAATCTTTGTCTTCCATTTCCTTTGGAAGTTGAGAATTCTTCTTTAGAATTTCATAGATCTTGGATGGATCGTTTCCAGCAATTTGGTAGGCCACTGTCAAAAATCTGTAGGAAGGTTGGAATGGAATAGATTCTTCGAGTTGGATTTGGGATGCTTCGTAGATATTTTTTAACTTTTCTCCCTCTTTTTCAGATGTTGGTTCCTCAACTGAATAGTAGATACGCTCCACCCTATCGTACTGTTCAATGAAATCCAAAAATGGCATGGTTGGATCGAAGTCCTTGTGTTTCAATGGTTTGTTTCTGAATATGAAATAATTCAAAGTTTCTGGTTCTGCTATTTCTAGCCACTGTCCAGGAGTAAAGAAGACTCCGTGTGATTTGGACATGGCTTCTCCTTTGAGAGTTATCCATTCGTATGGAACTGGGTATGGTGCATCGTAACCATATATTTCCTTTGAAATAATTTTACTCACGTCGTAGGATCCTCCGCTTGCTGCGTGGTCCTTTCCAAATGGTTCGCATGTAATTTTGAAGATTTTCCATCTTGCTGCCCATTCTACCCTCCATGTGAGTTTTCCATCCCCGGATTTTATGTCCATTTCACCTTTATGGCCACATTTACAGCTGTAATAAACTGTGTCTCCTTCGAAGCTGTGGGCGTAGGTGGTGTTAACCCTTCCACATTCGCTGCAGATAGGGTTGTAAGGTAACCAGTTATCTTTAAGTGGATGTTCACGAAACTTGTTGAATATTTCCCTGATTTTAGGGGCATTTTCCAGAGCAGTTCTTATGTAATCATTGTAAATCCCATCTTTGTACATTTTCGCTCCAGAATATACTTCAAGTTCTATTCCAAAGTTTTCAAGAAGGCTTAATAATGGTTTTTCAAAATGTTCAACGAAGTTGGAACAGCATCCCTCTGGACATGGAATCTGTGAATAGGGCATTCCAAGATATTTTTCATAGGATTCTGGGAGTGGGTATGGAACCTTTCGGAGTGGGTCATGGTCATCTGCAATCCAGATGGTTTTAGACTCATCATTAAGCTTTTGAAGGGCTTTTGTGACTGCGTTAGCGATAAATATATCGCAAGAATTTCCAATATGTATTGATCCTGATATTGATGTCCCGCTTGCAATTATATGTTCAGGAACATCTTTTTCATTCAAATCGTCTGCGATCCTTTCGATCCAGTGTTTCAATAAAATCACCTTTACTTTAAACAATTCCTTATAAAAATTTAATATGATAACTTGGTTCAATTTTTAGTTTTTAACTAATTTATAGTCTGAGATTGTATTTTCACAAAATCAACAACTTTAGTCAATGGCTAACAACTGAGTTCAAAAACAAAAAAATTTAAGTCCCTGGATTGTGGTCCAGGAATCTTGGGAAATTGGAATGACCCAAAAAAATCTTAGGGTTTAATCAAATACGTCCTTACTGGCATCATCTAACCATTCGTTGACCAGTTTCACTGCGCAGTAACTACCGCACATGGTACATGTATCTGGGTCTTCTGGTGGTTTAGCGTCCCTGATGGCTCTGGCATCTGCAGGACAAATTGCTGCAGCGTACTGTCCTTCCCAGTCGAGCTTTTTCCTGGCATTTGCCATAACAAGGTCTAATTCTCCGTTATGGATACCTTTGGACATATCTCCTACGTAAGCTCCTATTCTACTGGCAATTAAACCTGTTTTAACATCTTCAGGTCCTGGTAGTGCTAGGTGTTCTGCAGGTGTAACATAACATATGAAATCTGCTCCTGCGGATGCTGATTGGGCTGCTCCTATGGAGGATACTATGTGGTCGTATGCAGGTGCTATGTCAGTGACTATAGGTCCTAACATGTAAAATGGTGCGTTTTTACACAGTTTTTTCTGTACCATAACGTTGGTTGATATTTCTTTGAGTGGAATGTGACCTGGACCTTCTACTATGGTCTGAACTCCTCTTTCCCTTGCTCTGTCAACCAGTTCACCAAGAACTATTAACTCCTGAACTTGTGCTCTGTCTGTGGAATCTGCTATTGCACCGGCCCTCATACCGTTAGCAAGACTTATAACAAAATCGTATTCTTTAGCGATGTCCAGTACGTATTCGTAGTCTTTGTAAAGAGGGTTCTCTGTTTCGTTGTGAACCATCCATGCGGACATGAATGCTCCTCCACGACTAACAAGACCTCCTTCACGACCCTGTCTTTTGAGCCTTTTAAGGGTTTCTTTGTTGACTGAACAGTGAATAGCCATGAAATCTATGCCGTCTTTGGCCTGAGTTTCAATTGCTTTAAATACTGCATCTTCTTCCATATAGATAGCAGCACCGTGTTCCCTTATACATTCGATGGAAGCCTGGTACAGCGGCACACTTCCCACTGGAAGGTCTGTTATGCTTAGGATCTTTCTCCTTATGCCGTCAAGATCTCCACCCACACTCAGTTCCATGAGTGTGTCTGCACCGTTTTCCATTGCTATGTTTGCCTTCTCAACTTCCATATCAATATCATTTATGTCTGTTGAAGTACCGATTGTTGCGTTAACTTTGGTTCTGAGACCTGCTCCAATACCAACAGGTTTAACATCACGTCCAACATTGTTTGGAATTGCAATGGTTCCGTTTGCAACTGATTTGCGTATAAATTCTTCGTCAACGTTTTCAATTTTAGCAACTGCTTTCATTTGCTCTGTTATTATGCCCTTTTTTGCATCATCCATTTGTGTCATAGAATCACCATGTTATTTTTTAATTTAACACTGTTCAGAAATTAGGTTCCGTTCAGTTTTTGAGTATTAAAATCATTCCAACGACCAAGAAGTTTGGCTTCATCATCAAAATCTATGATTGTACATTATGCCCCAACATAAAAATAGGTGTTGTTAAAATAATACATGAAACAAAACCGAGGATCATTATGTAGAATGATACTATTAAGTTACTCTTTTTATATTTTAACCTTTTTATCTAGAACTGAAGAATACTATGACTTTGATAAATCCTGAATCAATTTCAGCTCGTCCAGTATTAATATTATCAAAATAGTTAATAAATATTTTAATTAATTTGACAAGATCGAGCAACTATAAAATTTAAAAAGAATGAGGGGTTTAAAAATAACAATGTACTAGGGCCACTTGTCGTTCATTCTTGTTTTTACCATGTTTTTGTCAGGTACATTTGTTTGACAGCCTTCAGCTTCAACAATGAACGATGATACTGACGAAGCAAATTTACCACAGTACTCAAGATCTTCACCATTGAGGTAAGCATTTAAAAATCCGGCCCTGTAGGAATCTCCTGCTCCTGTTGGATCCACGGGTTCCCTCAGTACTGCATCAATTCTGATTTCATTCCCAGAATTTATCCGACTTCCATCCTTTCCATAGGTTGTAACCACAATGTCCGGTCCGAAGTTTCTTAAATCATCGATGTTCATGTTTAAAATTTCTTGGATCCTCTTTATTTCATGATGATTTCCGAAGAGTATGTCTGTTATCTTCAAAACATCCTTGAGTTCGGCTTCGGAGTACATGTGCAGATCCTGTCCAGGGTCGAATGATATGAGTTTTCCTGAATCATGGGCTGCTTCTCCGGATCTGCTGTTGAAACCAGGGTCTCCTGTGGCTAAATGAACGGCATCAACCTTTTCAATAGCTTTGTATGGTACTTCGGAATTTTTAAATTCTGAAGCAGCACCCCAGTAGAAGTAACTGATTTGATCGTTCTCTTTATCAGTCAAAACGAATGCTGTAGGGCTATTTTCGTTTTCTATAACTATCATTGATTGGGTGTCTATTCCAAGATCCTTCAACTTGTTATGGTAATCTGAATCAATAAAACCACTACCCACAGCTGATACAAGTGATACATTAAGTCCTAATGTGGATGCTACAACAGCAACGTTTGCTGCGGCTCCTCCAAAAAGTGTTTTCATCTTGTTAATCGATGTTGAAGAGTTGGCTTCAGGGAATTCCTTAACTTGTATGATGTAATCCAATGCTGTGTGTCCAATTGCTAGTAGATCAGTTTTGTTCAATAAATCACCCGCCATATTTTTATTTTTGAAATATTTAAAATTAACTTAAACAGTCAGAAAGTGCCCAAAATCAGTGAAATTGTATTTAAAGCAAAAATTTTAGGAATTAATGATAATTTATATCCTTGAAAAACCATTGTTCTCAATAGTTTGCTTAGCATCTCCAACCATAAATTCTACAAATTTTTTTAGGGAGCTGTTTGTTTTGTTGAGTAGAACAACACCTAACATGTGTTTAGTTTCATTTTTCATTATATCAGAACCTTCGGTGAAGCTGCTGTTTAAGAATGTAAACAGTTCGCTATTGTTTTTAACAGATTTTAATGCTGTTTGTGGCGATCTTGCAGTTTGGACAATGTTGTAATCAATACCCATGTTGTCCATTGTATTCCATGCGAGTCTCTGTGAAGAGTTGGGAATCTCAACGAAATCCTTACCATTTAAATCAGAAATATCGTTGACTTCACGATCACCCACCAGAACCAAATGATCGTAGGCCACTGGAATTATGTCCAGATCATAGATAAATGCATTTACAGGATCATCCAGTGCTAAAATGTCCACCATGTCCTTATCTGAAAGTTCGAGGGCACTTATATCATTGGTGCGTAGCACAGTAGCATTCAGATCGTACTCTTCTACCAACGCTTCCATCAATCCTGTTGAAATAAATCCTCCACATATTACTGGTTTCTCTCTTTCTTCCAGACGTTTCATCAAACTTTTATACTTGTTCAACAGATCATGGCCATTTTCTGTTAATCCCGAACCTGCTCCTGTGGTTTCAACTAGCCTGGCATTAATTTTTTCTTCAGATTCCTTTATTCTCCGGTTTAAAACAGAATGTGAAATTCCAAGTTTTTTAGCAGCTTCCCTCTGGGAGTAGGTTTTTGCGATGCACTCAAGGGTTTCAAAAATTTTGTAACTAAATTCCTGCCCGTCTATAACCATTCCAAGTTTGGGATCGTAGTTCATGATGATCACATAAAGTTTAAACAGATTAAAAGCTCATATAACGCCCATATATGAAAAATTCAGTTTAAGGAGATTTTTTAAGCACGTGTCGTATGATGCCATTAATCAAATGTGCTAACAACTTTGAATATTTTAAGGTTATCAAGTAAGTACATATTGTATTTGGCAGTATATTTTAGTTTTGATCAATGGGAAACCATTTTTAAATCATTAAATATCCATTGTTCAATAATTTAAGAGATATTAGTATCGATTTTATTTAATGAGGAAATTTTCAAGCAGAAATTAATTATAATGATTAATTATTATGAAAATCCTTTTTATACAAAATTCAATAACTAACAATTTGAGGATGCCTCTTCCTATTAATGATTTATAAGAAACAGAAATCGGCAAATTTCTTCTTAGAGGCATCCTCACCCACCCATAATGTGGGTAAAACTTGAGGATGTTCCCATCGGACTCTTGTTAACCAATCAAATGATCACCAAAAAATGGGAGCATCCTCAAACTCCCCCATAACCTCCTACTTATAATACCTTCCAAAATGAATTTAAAACTTGTTTTAAAACTAATAATCATTATTTGACTATTAAAGCCGTAATTTGGTAAAAAGATAAAGATATCTGTGTTCGTTAAAAAATTGGATGCATGGGAAGATCATATAATTAATAAATTTATATAGTTACGAAGTAAGATGTTCAACTATCATAAGCTCATCAATCTGTTTTGATGATGTATGAATATAAATTAAATTATTCGGTGAAGAAATGATTATTAACGATGCAATTGAAGAAATAATAGATAATGTAATGGCTGTGTCTGCTGAAATAGACGAAGAGCATGTAAATGATATGATGGATATTTTGACATCGTCTAAGAATGTTTTTCTCCTTGGACAGGGCAGGTCTGGTCTCGTTGCCAGGGCTTTTGCCATGCGTTTAATGCACCTTGGAATAAGTGTTTATGTGGTTGGAGAAACAATAACTCCTGCAATAGGCGAGGAAGATTGTCTCTTAGCAATTTCGGGTTCCGGAGAAACCAGTTACATAATCAGCACAGCGATGATCGCTAAAAAGAGAGGGGCAAAAATAGTTGCAGTCACATCATACGAAAAATCCACTCTTGGAACAATATCAGACCTTATAATGCACATAAAAGGACGTACAAAAGTAGATTCCGAAAAAAATTATATAAAAAGGCAAATGAATGGTAAGCACTTATCATTGTCCCCTTTGGGAACTTTGTTTGAAGTGTCCACCCTGATATTCTTAGATGCCCTTATTGCTCAACTAATGGATAAAATGGGTAAAACTGAAGACGATCTCAAAAAGAGACACACAGTTTTGGAATAAAACTTTTAACTCTATTTTTTTTAAAGAATTATCCTGTGGGGATGGGTGTAAATATTGAACCTGTTTCCCCTCACAAATCCCACCATTGTAACTCTTGCTTCATCTGCCACAGCAATTCCAGATGATGTGGGAGCTGCATTTGATGCAATAATTGGAATTTTAACCCTTGCAATCTTTATGAGCATATCTGCAGGCATTCTTCCACTGTAAACAATGAAGCTCTTAGAAAAATCAAATTTTGCAATTGCACCTGCTCCAATTACTTTGTCAACTGCCACATGTCTGCTCACATCCTCGATGGCAATGAAATCATCACCAGACACGAGTCCTGCAACATGAGTTCCCCCAGTTTTCTGCCAGACTTCAGCACTTTTTTTCAATTTTCCAAAGGCAGCTATCAAATCATTACTATCTACACTGAATTCAGATTCAACTTGTCCAACAAATTCTATCTTAGTTCTCCAGCCACCAAAACAATCTGATCCAACAACTAATTCCTTTCTAATATCAAAATCTTCCAGATCGATCTCAGCCTTGATTGTTTTTCCATCAATACTGATGTTGGTTATGTTGTCCACAGATCCAGCCAGACCTTCACCAAGGAGGTAGCCCACTGTAAATTCCCTCAGGGAATTGGGACTTATTGAAAATCTTCTTGAAACACTGTTGTTAATTGTTATTTCAATATCTTCATCATTAACAATGGTTTCTATTACTTCGGAGGGTTTCCCTTCAAATCTAACTGCTTTAACTTCTTTAAACATTTCCATCATTTAAATGCCCTCAACTAAAATTCATTTTTTACACAATAAAATTAAAGGTTCCACTAGATAAAAGAATCTAAAAAAAATAAAATAATAAATTTTAGATGCTTAAGGTAACCAGTTCAATCTTCGAAGAGGTCATCTATCCAGGATATGGCTGCTGCAACATTTGGAAATCCAATTGTGCTGGTTAGTAGAAGTAGGGTTTGATAAACTTCATCTGGTGATGCTCCATTTTCCAGTGCCTGTTTTCCATGACTGTGCACAGCCCCTTCAGATCTGATGGCAGCGGAAGCTGCAAGTTGTATCAGCTGTGAATTTTTCTCGTCTATAGGTCCATTTTCACGCACAGTCCGTCCTAAATCACTTATGGCTGAACCATACTCTTCAAATCTTTCTCTGATACTTACATAATGTTTTGGTAATCCCTTTTCTGGTTTATCTGACAATTTATCCTCTCCAAAACTTTGATACTGAAATTTGCATAATCCCTACAATGTATATTATTTTATAGTTGATAGAATATATTTTTTAAAGTAATAGTTCATAATCTACAAAAATAATTTATACCTCATAAAATCTATAATATTTTCATCGAGATCTAATTTTAATGGAGAATTTTAATGACTAAAACTTTAAATGAAATTTTATCTACATATGAAGGGACTAAATCAGAATTAATACCTCTTCTTCAGGATGTTCAGGCTAATTTAGGATATTTATCGGAAGAGTCAATAAAAGATGTTTCTAAATTTACAGGGGTTTCAGAAAGTGAAATATATGGGGTTGCAACATTTTACACCCAGTTCAGATTCACTCCTGTGGGAAAGAAACATATCATGGTTTGCAAGGGAACAGCATGTCATGTTAAGGGCGCCCCTCAAATTATTGAAGGAATTGAAAGGCATTTGGGCATAAAAGAAGGTGAAGTAACATTTGACATGGAATATTCATTGGAATCTGTTGGATGTTTAGGATGTTGCGCTTTGGCACCATGTGCAATGATAAATGATGATGTAGAATCAAACATGACTCTGAAGGATGTAAAGAAGATGTTTCGAAGGATTGAAAGACAATCCAAAGCAGATGGTTAAAATTAGGGAACAAGGGTAAATAATGAAATATAAACAACTATTAAAGGAATCACAAGAAGAATATTTGCTTCTTGAGGATAAAACTGTGATAGCTGTGGGTTCTGCAACTTGTGGAAGATCAGCAGGGGCACAAGAAATTTCCTCAGTACTCAAGGAAGAAATTGCAGAAGCAGGATTGGACGTTGAGATCATGGAAGTAGGATGTATTGGGCTTTGCTATCTCGAACCAGTGATAACCATAATCAAACCGGGCCATCCCGCAATTTTCTATGGTCAAGTAACTAAAAAATTGGCAAAACAACTTGTAGATGAATATTTGCAGGGCAACAATCCTCTGCCAGAATATGCACTAGGTACTGTGGGGGCCGATGATAATGAAGAAATTCCCTCCCTGTTTGAAATACCTGTAATGAAACCTCAAGTTAGAAGGATACTTCGAAACTGTGGGTTAATAGATCCATCAAACATCAAACATTACATTGCCCGGGGAGGTTACAGTGGACTGAATTCTGCACTTAAAACCAAACCAGAAAAGGTCATTGAACAGATGAAAAGTTCAGGACTCCGGGGAAGGGGAGGAGCAGGTTTTCCCACTTGGATGAAGTGGCAGTTCTGTGTTGATTCTGAGTCTGAAGAAAAATATTTGATATGCAATGCAGATGAAGGAGATCCTGGAGCATTCATGAACCGGTCGCTCTTGGAAAGTGATCCCCACTCGGTGCTTGAGGGAATAGTCATAGCATCCTATGCAATAGGAGTTAAAGAGGCATATATTTACTGCAGAGCCGAATATCCCCTTGCCCTTGAAAGGTTGAAACATGCCATCTCTCAAATGAGGGATTCTGGGCTGCTTGGAAAAAACATCCTGGAAACTGGATTCGATCTGGAAATAAAAATTAAGGAAGGAGCAGGTGCATTCGTCTGTGGTGAGGAAACTGCACTGATAGCTTCCATCGAAGGTAAGAGGGGGATGCCTAGAACAAGACCTCCATTTCCAACAACAGCAGGTCTCTGGGGAAAACCCACCGTAATAAACAATGTTGAAACAATGGCCAGTGTATCACTCATAATGCAGACTGGACACGAACAGTTCAAGGAATTTGGAACAGTTGAAAGTAAGGGAACAAAAACTTTCTCCTTGGTGGGAAATGTTAAAAAACCAGGGCTGATAGAGGTCCCACTTGGAACCACCCTTCGAGAAGTCATATACGACATTGGTGGGGGAATTAACAACGAAGGCAATTTTAAAGCGGTTCAAATTGGAGGGCCTTCTGGAGGTTGTCTTCCTGAAGAATTCCTTGACACCAAGATAGATTATGATTCATTGACAATGGCTGGAGCCATAATGGGTTCAGGCGGGCTAGTAGTAATGGATCAAAACAGCTGCATGGTGGACGTTGCCAGATATTTCCTGGAATTCATACAAAACGAATCCTGCGGCAAATGTGTTCCCTGTAGATTGGGAACCAAACAGATGCTGGACATATTGAGTGACATAACCCAGGGTAAAGGTAAACAGGGGGACAATGATCTTTTACGCGAGCTTTCCCAGGGAATCAGAGATGGATCCCTTTGTGGACTCGGACAAACATCTCCCAACCCCATACTCACGACTCTAAAATATTTTGAGGATGAATACATTTCACATATTGAAGATAAAAGATGTAAAGCCCTTTTATGTAAAGAACTGATTGACTACAAGGTTATAGATGAAAAATGCGAGGGATGTATGTTATGTCTAAAATCATGCCCGGTGGGTGCTGTTTCAGGCACAAAAAAACACATACACTCCATCGACACTGAGAAATGTATAAAATGTGGTACTTGTATTGAACTCTGCTCTGGCAAGTACAATGCAATTGAAAGGGTATCAAAGTACTGAATCGCCCAAGTATAAGAAGAAATAATGATTGAAAATTTTGGAGGAATTGAATAATTCCAGAATAATTCCAAATTTTTCAATTAAAATTAGGATTTAGCATGGCAACCATCTGTAAAGTAAGGTTTTCTATGTTCTATTGCCTCTAAAAATACTTTTTTAAGTTCTTCATTGGAGTAACCTCTGCGCATGGGTTCGATTATATCAACGAGGTTATCATTCTTAAGAAGGCAAGGTTTGATCTTCCCATCAGGAGTTATCCTGAGCCTTGTACAATTTTTGCAGAACTCAGTATTGTCCATTGGTCTGACGATCTCTATTTCACCGCCCTCAACGAAGTATTTTTTTCTGTCCTGCATGAACTTCCTTGTTTTTACTTGATCTGACATTTCTGTCAGTTCATCTTCAAGTTCTCCCATATCGTAATGATACTCATCAAAGAAGCTTCCGGGTTTATCAGCTTCGGTTTTTAGAAGTTCGATGAGTTGTAGTATGGCTCCGGTTTCCCTGCAGAATTGAAACATGTCCCATATTTCATTGTCGTTTATTCCCTTCATAACAACCATGTTAACTTTTACTGGGTTCAATCCAGATTCCACAGCCTTCTGAATTCCGGCCTTGGCATTTTCCATGTAATCCCTTTTTGTTATGAAACGGTATGTTTCTGGATTCAAGGTGTCGAAACTAACATTTACACGGGTTAGTCCGGCTTCATGCAATTTTTCAGCATATTTTTCAAGGAGAATACCGTTGGTTGTTAATGAAATATCTCTAAATCCCACATTTGCTATTTTTGAAACCATGTCCACAATATCATCTCTGACAAGGGGTTCACCGCCAGAGAGTCTTATTTTTTCAATACCCAGTTCTTTAGCAACTGTAACAATTCTTTCTATTTCCTTTGGGGTCATTTCATAATCTTGAGGTACAATTCCATCGTGGTGGCAGTAAAAACATTTTACGTTGCACCTGTTGGTTATGGATATTCGCAGTGATATTAAAGGTCTTTTAAAACTATCAGTGACCTTATTTTGAATGTTAATCGTTTTCATGCTTATCTCGTATCAGAAGTTCAATTTTGTTAAGATTTTCTGCACCGAATTCATCGGTTTTCAGTGATTTTACCATGCCAAGCACAGTTTCGTCAATAAAAGTTCTCACGAATGGATTTAAGGGGATCATGGTGTCGTTGATCTTCAGTACAACCCTGTCTGATTCTGATCTGCAGTAAATTTCATCGGCCTTTCCCTGAAGCTTTGCATGAACAAAATCATCGCAGGAATCATAACCACATTTCTTGCAGTTAAGATAGTTTACCATACCAAAACTCCTATCAAGCACAAGGTCTACGGTGGTACTGAGTTGGGCATCATCCATATTAAACACATCAACATTTGCAATGGTAAATCCATCTGTAAATTCAGATGTAGAGATTTTTGCGTATTTAGATTCTTTCAATCCCTCTACAACAACAAAATCAAGGTCTTTCATGAATTTCATCATCAAAAGAACCTTATCAAGGTCCATGGAATCTTTGATGGAAATAAATGTTTCACTCCCAATTCCTGCAACAATTTCAGCTCCAGCTGCCTTGTGTTTTCCAGTATCCCTCTCTGGAAGGTCGAATTGGTGGTGTGTATGTTTTACTGTTCCAACGTTAAATCCTCTTTCAACTAATTCTGCAACTATTTTAGTCACAAGAGTAGTTTTACCCGTGTTTTTGGTACCAACAACTGCTATAATCCTCATGTGCCACCTTTAAAAATCATCATTAATATATATAAACCGAATTCTACTCTTCATAATTCTTGCTTCGGCTACTTAAATATATATGATGTTAGCATATATGTGAGTGTACAATCCTAATTTTTAATGAATTTAATATACAGAAAGCTGACTATTTAAAAATGAACTTTCTTGACGATAACATGAAGAACAATAAAATAACACTGAATATTGATGGTGTAGAGATTAATGCCGAGGAAGGGAGCACAATATTAGAAACAGCCCTTTTAAACGATATTTACATACCCAATCTATGTTATTATCCGGGTTTAAAGCCATGGGGATCCTGTAGACTTTGTCTCGTTGAAAATGATGAGGGACGTCTTATAACGGCATGTGAAACAAAAGTACACGATGGAATGAAAATAACAACAGATAATCCTCGGATTAATAGGGTTCGAAAGTTATCTGCAGAACTGCTCATTGCAAATCATGAAGTGGACTGTTTAACATGCAAAAAAAATGATAACTGTAAATTACAGGAAATTGCAGCCTATCTAGGAATAAATCGGGATGATCTTGGCAGTTTAAGACGTAAAATAATGGATATTCCTGTGGATGATTCTAACCCCTTCTTTAACAGGGATCTCAAGAAATGTGTACTGTGTGGGATATGCGTCAGAACTTGCAGCGAAGTCCTAGCTGTGAATGCTGTTGATTTTGGATTCCGGGGATATGATACCAAGATAACAACCTTTGGTGACAAAACCCTCCTAGAATCTTCTTGCGTATCCTGTGGGGAATGCATGATTGCCTGTCCTGTGGGGGCCCTGGTTCCAAAGGAAACAGAAAAACCTGCAAGGGAAGTTAAAACTGTTTGCCCGTACTGTGGTGTTGGATGCAACATTTACCTCGGTGTGAGGGGAGATAAGATAGTCAGTGCAAGGGGAGATACAGATAACTCTGTAAACAAGGGCAATCTATGTGTTAAGGGCAGGTTTGGATACGGTTTCATCAACCATCCTAACAGGCTTAAAAAACCTCTGATTAAGAGAGACGATGAATTTATAGAGGTTGAATGGGATGAAGCACTGGATTACGTTGCTCAGAAATTATCTGAATACAAAGGTGATGAATTTGCATCTATATCCTCTGCCAGATGTCCAAATGAGGATAATTACGCTGTTCAAAAGTTCACAAGGGCCGTTATGAGAACTAACAATGTTGATAACTGTGCAAGATCCTGTCACGCACCTTCAGTAGCAGGTCTTGCCACAATATTTGGAAGTGGAGCTATGAGCAATTCTATAGATGAAATTAAGGATGCTTCATGCCTATTTGTTATAGGGACCAATCCAACAGCAAGTTATCCTGTACTGGGGTTGCGCATAATCGAAGCAGTAAAAAACGGTGCCAAACTCATAGTTGCAGATCCAAGAAATATTAACCTGTGCAAACATGCGGACATTGTAATGAATCAGACTCCGGGCACTGATGTGGCACTCATCATGGGCATGATGAAGGTTATAGTGGATGAAGAACTGCATGATCAGGCGTACATAGATGAAAGGAGTGAAGGTTTCGAAGAGTTTAAAGAGGCCTTACAATCCTATGATATTGAAACAGTTGAATCAATCACTGGAGTTGATGGGGAACTCATAAAGGAAGCTGCAAGGACATATGCATCAATTAAACCAGCATCCATACTTTATTCCTTGGGAATCACAGAACACACACACGGAACTGAAAATGTTTTTGCCCTGGGGGATCTAGCACTCCTAACAGGTAACATGGGAAAACCATTTGGAGGAGTGAATCCCATCAGGGGACAGAACAATGTTCAAGGTGCCTGTGACATGGGATGTCTTCCAGACACCTTCCCTGGCTATCAAAAATTAGACGACCCAAACACCATCGAAAGGTTCGAAACAGCATGGAATGTAGATCTTAACAGATCCAAGGGTATAACATTCCCTGAAATGGTTATGGCTGCCAAAAATGGAGATATAAAGGCCATGTATATCGTTGGAGAGAACCCTGTAACAAGTGAACCAGACACAGAAAATATCAAGAATGCAATGAATTCCTTGGATTTCTTGGTTGTTCAAGATATTTTCATGAGTGAAACAGCACAGATGGCAGACGTGGTTCTTCCAGGCTGCAGCTATGCAGAGAAGGACGGTACATTTGCAAATTCAGAACGGAGAATACAGAGGGTTCGAAGAGCAATAAACCCTGTTGGAGAATCCAAACCAGATTGGTTGATAACCTCCCTCATAGCTAAGAAGATGGGTGCAAAAGGATTTGATTTTAAAGATGCCAGTGAGGTTTACGATGAAGTGGCCAAGGTTTCCCCGGCATTTGCTGGAATCAACTACAACAGAATTGAAGATGAGGGAATACAGTGGCCATGTCATCATGAGGAACACGAGGGAACACCAATACTCCACACAGAGGAGTTTAAAACAGAAAGTGGAAGGGCTAAATTCATTCCACTAACCTACCGACCTTCAGCAGAACTCCCAGATGAAACTTATCCTCTAATTCTCACAACAGGTAGGAGTATTTATCACTATCAAACCAGTACAATGACCGGTGCTGTTGAAGGATTGAAAAAACTTTATGGTGAAGATTACATTGATATTTCTAGGGAAGATGCCTTAGAATTAGAGGTTGAGGCTGATGAAACTGTTAAGGTGATATCTAGAAGGGGAGAAATAAAACCCAAAGTTAGAATTACCGACAGATGCAGAAAAGGGGTAGTTTTCATGACCTTCCACTTCGGTGAATCTGCCACCAACGTCATAACTAACTCTGCATGCGATCCAATATCAAAAACTCCTGAGTTCAAGGTGTGTGCAGTTAGGGTGGAGAAAATTTTAGACTAAACATTTTTAGTGGTATTTTAAACCTACTATTTTTGTTCTTTTTTTATTTTTAAGGGACATTTGATTTGATTCAAACAACTTGTGGATTGTATAGTCCTGAATACGAAAGTTGTGATCACTACAACACTATATATATATTTATCTATATCTTCCTTGTAGAAACCTATATTAATATATTGAATCAAAGGTGTAGTTAATACACAATGGAGTCCATATGCCAAAACACATAGCTTCTGGATTAAAATATTTAGCGGCTTTAGAACTCGTTCGAGACGGTTACAGTCAAAAACAGATTTCTAAAATGCTCAATGTTAATAAATCCACGCTCTCTCATTATTTAAATGGTAGAAACATTTCTTTAGGATCAATAGAGATAGCTGAAATTGTCAGAGAGTTCTCACCACGAGATTTTCTGGTTTTTACTGATGCCATCATTGAAGACAAGGAAGCAACGAAAACCATAGTGAAGACTTGTTTGGTCAACAAGTACAGTGTCGAAGTTAATGATTCTTGCATTGGTTGTGGAATTTGTGTAGATACATGTTTGATAGATGCCATAGTTTTGGATGATCTAAAGGCACACATAGATTCTGATATCTGTTGTGGATGTCGAATTTGTGCTGAAAAATGTCCTACTAATTCAATTAATATTTTGGAGGAATAATAATGGCTGCAAATATAAAAGAAGTCAAAGCCAAAGATTTCAACGTTGAAAGATCAGCTGAAGAAGATAGAGAGCTGTCATTCAAAGATGAATCATGTGTTGGTTGTGGCGTTTGTGAATCAATATGCCCAGTTGGAGCAATTGAACTAGGTTCCATTGGTGCTATTGTAAGAAACGATATTGACGAATCAAAGATAAAAATAGATGAAGAAAAATGTGTATTATGTGGAATGTGTAGTGTGGGATGTCCTGTGGATGCACTTGAATTCACAGTGGATGGAACACCAATTTCTGAAATTGAAACTTATCCTAAATTAATTTCTTCTGCAGAAATTGACGATGACACATGTATATACTGCAAAGCATGTGAAAGGGCATGTCCAAGGGAAGCAATTACCGTTGCAAGACAACTTCCAGACAGATCCAAACTTGTGACTGGTGAAATAGACATTGACAAGGAAACATGTATAGACTGCGGTATTTGTGAAGAAATGTGTCCTGCAGACGCAATAACCATTGATCAAAAAGGTCCAGAAGATTTCGACATCGCTGTAGACAAGGACAAATGTGTTTACTGCTTAGTATGTAAGAAAGCATGTCCTGTAGATGCAATTATGGCAGCATGCAGAACCTGTTCCTACGGTGAATACGACCTAAATCCTGAAGACGCTGAAACAACTGGTAAAGCACTCATAGATGATGACGCATGTGTAAGATGTGGATGGTGTGAAGAAGTTTGCCCAGTAGATGCAGCTAAGGTTGAAAAACCATTCGAAGGTGAACTGAACGTAGATCTAGACAAATGTACAACTTGTGGAGCATGTGTGGATGTATGCCCATGTGATGTGCTGTTCTTCCCTAAATCCTCAGCACCAGGAACAATAGATGATAAACTCATGAAAGATGAACAGTTCTGTATTTACTGTGGTGCATGTGAGAATGTATGCCCAGTAGAAGCAATTGATGTTAAACGAACTGGAATCAAATGCACACCTACCAAATCAAAATCTTGGCAGAAAAGTATTGATTCATTAAAAAACTAAGGTGATAACATGGAACTTAAAGTAAACCAAGACAACTGCCTTGGATGTGGAGTTTGCGTTGTTGCATGTCCGGTAAATGTTTCTATAAGTCCTGAGGTTTCAGGAGGGCATGGATCAAAAACAACAGAAACAATTATGATGGTCGAAAATGGAGTAATCAAACTCTTTAGCGAAGATAAATGCACAAAATGTGGGACCTGTCAGGTATTCTGTCCTACCGACGCAATTTGGCTAGAATGAGGTGTTAATTTTGACTTATGTAGATAAACCGGCAATTCCAAAGGTTGTTAAATTTGACGAACCTAACGCAAAATTACGAAATAAATTGGACGTAATGTTGAACACAGGTTCTGACATTTACCAAGGAGCATGCAAAAAAAGAGGATCCACTCTTAAAGATGAATACAGGAAAGTAGCTGGAGTAGCATATATGGATCCTAAAGACATGGCAAAACTCGGAGTATCCAACTGGGACCATGTTAAAGTTATTTCTGACTGGGGAGAAGTAGTTGTTAACGCAGCACACTCCAGAGATGCACCGCATGAAGGAACAATATTTATACCTAAGGGCCCATGGGCAAATGTAGTTGTTAGTCCTGAAACCTACTGCTGCTGCGACCCAACATACAAGGGTATCATGTGCACAGTGGAAAAATCAGATGATGAAGTTCTGCTGATGGCTGACCTAATGAGGGCAGTGTACAAAAAATACGTTAATAAGGATGATGAAGACGGCATCAAAGATCTTGCTACACTTGGAGAGATGCCTGTCTACAAGAAATTATAAGGAGGCAGTTTAAATGGCAAATTACGAACCACCAGTAACAGACTACGATAGTATCGTAGAAAACTGTACATGTGCTTTTTGCGGATGTAACTGTGACGATTTAGATTATTTAATTAAAGATGGGCATGTTGTCGGTGTAAGACACGCATGCCGATTAGGTGCCAGTAAGATCATGGAAGACATGGATCAGAGATTACTGGTTCCAATGATAAGGGGCGAAGATGGAGAACTAGCAGAAACTGACTGGGACACAGCTTTAGACAAAGCTGCAGAACTCATAGCCGGTGCTGTAAGGCCTATCTTCTATGGTTGGAGTGAAACTTCAATTGAAACCATGCACCACGGCCTTGAACTCGGTGAACTAGTTGGAGCAGTTCTGGATAACCAGGCAACCATCTGTCACGGACCTTCACTTCAGGCTGTTCAGAACGCAGGATACCCAATAAGTACACTTGGAGAAGTTAAAAACAGGGCTGACATGTGTCTTTACACAGGAAGTAACGCAATGAACTCCCACCCAAGACATATGGCAAGGTACAGTACCTTCCCAAGAGGATACTTCAGACCAAGAGGAAGATTCGACAGAACAGTTGTCACACTCGACCCAAAATACAGTGATACAGCTAAAATGTCCGATATATGGGTAGGATTTGAACAGAATGGGGATTACGAATTTTACAATGCTATAAGGGCTGTTTTAAAGGGTAAAAAACTTCAAAAAGAATTTATTTCTGGAATTCCTAAGGAAGATGTCGAAGAATTAGCTGAAGCAATGAAAAATGTGCAGTTCGGTGCATTGTTCTTTGGGCTCGGTTTAACCCACACATTATCCAAACAGAGAAACATCGATATTGCTATCCAGATGGTAGCAGACTTAAACAGTTACACCAAATGGATCTTAATGCCTATGAGGGGTCACTTCAACGTGAACGGATTCAACATATTCATGGCATTTGAAACAGGTTTCCCATACGGTGTTGACTTCGCAAGAGGATACCAGAGATACATGAACGGAGAAACAAACACCATAGATCTTTTAACAAGAAAAGAATGTGATGTTTTCATGGTAATTGCAGCTGATCCAGGTGCACACTACCCGGGTGGAGCAATCAAACACCTCGCAGAAATTCCAGTTATCCAGGTGGATATACACTGGGGACCTTCTACAGAGATTGCAGATGTTGTTCTTCCAGGATCTTTCGTTGGTGTCGAAGTTGGAGGTACCAGTTACAGGATGGACGGTGTTCCAATATGGATGAAAAAAGCCATCGACAAACCTGAAACTTGTAGGGACGACGAATGGATTATAAAGGAAATATTAGAAAGAGTTAAAAAAATTAAAGCTGAACAAGGAGCTTTAGCAAGTAAATAAGGTGATTGTCATGGAATACGTACTAAAAAACGGTATTGTTTACGATCCTGCCAATAAAGTTGCAGGAGAGAAAAAGGACGTAATGTTCAAGGACGGAAAAATCGTAGATTCAGTTTCTGCCGATGCTAAAGTTCTCGATGTTACAGATAAGATTGTAATGCCTGCAGGTATTGATCCTCACGCACACGTTGCAGGACCAAAACTTGTTGTAGGTAGAATATACAGGCCTGAAGACTCAAGAAAGGGTGTTACACAAAAAACAGATGTTTTAAGGTCAGAAAGTGGATTTTCTATACCAAGCTGTCCATCAACAGGATACAGGTACTCCAGAATGGGATACGGAACTGTTGTAGAAGCTGCTGTACCGCCACTAGAAGCTAAACACACCCACGAAGAAATCAACTCCATACCAAACTTGGATATTGTACCATTATCATTGTTTGGTAACAACTGGTTTGTATTGCAGTACGCAAAAAACAACCAGATTGAAGATTTGGCAGGATTTGTAGCAGCATGGTTAAGGTTAGCCAAATGTTACGGTGTTAAAATAGTTAACCCATGTGGAAGTGAAGCATGGGGATGGGGAATGAACGTTCACGGACTGGATGACCCTGCTCCATACTGGGATGTAACTGGAAGAGAAGTTGTTACAGCACTAGCAAAAGCAAACGAAATGTTAGGACTACCACATTCTGTGCATGTTCACCCTAACGATCTTGGACATCCTGGAAACTACCCAACAACTGTTTCAACCATGGATGCACTCAAAGACATAGAAAAGAACAGTACTGTAAGGGGCCAGACAATGCACTTAACCCACGCTCAATTCCACGCATACGGTGGAACAAGCTGGAGAGATGCAGATTCCGGTGCAGACCACATTGCAGACTATGTCAACAAGAATGACCATGTAACCATAGATGTTGGACAGGTAACCTTAGATGAAACCACAACTATGACTGCAGATGCTCCTATGGAGTTTGATTTGTACAAGTTAAGTGGATTAAAATGGGCTAACAAAGATGTAGAACTTGAAACTGCAGCAGGAATTGTTCCAGTTATCTACTCCGGAAAAGCACCAGTTAACTCACTACAATGGGCTATTGGATTAGAATTATTCCTAAAAGTCAATGATCCATGGAAAGTATGTTTAACAACTGACCACCCTAACGCTGGTCCATTCATACGTTATCCAAGAATTATTTCCTGGTTGATGAGTAATGAAAGAAGACAGGAAATGATGGATAACAGAGAAGTTCACCCATGGTCACACAGAAGAACCTCACTAGCTTCACTAGAAAGGGAATACGATTTCAATGAAATCGCAACCATTACTAGGGCAGGTCCTGCTAAGATCTACGGATTCCAGGACAGAGGTGCTCTCACACCAGGATTCAATGCAGACATTGCTGTATTTGACATAAACCCTAACGATATTGATCCATCCAGGAACCCTGAAGCAATAGAAAAAGGATTCAGCAGTGCTATGTACACTATAAAAGATGGTGAAATATTAGTTAAAGACGGTGACATCGTAAAGGTTGTAAAGAGTCAAACTTTATGGACCGACGTAAAGGGAATGGAAGAACAAGAAAAAATAGTTATGGACAGGGTAATGCCAGACTTCACAAAATACTACACAGTCAAGTTTGAAAACTACCAGGTTCACGACAAGTACTTACCAAATCCAATCGTGACTGAAGTCCAAGCAGGTAAATAGGGGTGTTAAATTGAAAACAATTACTTTTAACCAAAAAAAGACTTCTCAAATTGCTTTGGAATTCGATGAATTAATTCCAGACGAAGTATACAGCTGGGAAAAAGCAGACTTTGAGAAATACATGGTTCCTATAGGAAACTCAAGATTTCCATTGACTGACTACTTCGACATAGAAGTAGAAGGTTCTGCAGAATCTCCAGAAGAAATAAAAATGATACTCAATGGAGACTACGGCAGAGTAAAATACATCGGAACCAAAATGGGTGCAGGAGAAATTATTGTCAACGGTCCAGTAGATCTTCACTGCGGATCACAAATGAAAGGTGGTTCCATACTTGTAAATGGAGATGCTGAAAGTTACGCAGGCAGGGAAATGGAAGGCGGATCACTAACCATCATGGGTAACACCAGAGAATTCTGCGGATGTTCTTACATTGGTGACTGGAGAGGAATGAACGGTGGAACCATAACCATCCATGGAAATGCAGGTAAACAGCTCGGAGAATGTCTATCCGGAGGATCAATCTACGTCAAGGGTGACTGTGATATCCTCGCAGGTATACACATGACCAAAGGTTTCATACAGATCGATGGTGATGTTACAAGATGGCCTGGCGGACAGATGAAAAACGGGGACATCGTAATAAACGGTGAACTTGGAAGACTATTAGAAGGGTTTGTACAGGAAGAAATCGTTGAGAATCCTGAAATCGATGGCAAAGACTTCAGTGGAAAATACATCAAGTACACTGGAGACATTGCATTGAATGGAAAAGGAAGATTATGGTTAGATGCCGAGAAAAATAGGCATCTACTCTACTAAATCTTTCTTCTTTTTTTATTTTTTTAAATTAAACTATTTTTTAGAAAATTATATTTCACAAAAAAATCAAAGTGATTAATATGGAAAAAGAGATCACACTAAACCAAGATGAACTTATTGAATACGTTAAAAACGAAGTAAAAACGTATGATACACTAGAAATTTCCTATAACCGAATATTTTTACCTACCGAAGTAATTGATGTGGAACATTATGTGGATGAAAATGAATTGGAAAGTTTGAACTTGGTTCTTCAGGTGAAAGGTGAACTTTTAAATGACACCATACAGCTGGATCTAATAGAGATTAAGGAAGAAGTTGTTGAGGTAAGGCATATTGACAATGCCGATGAGTTAACTGTCATCGTTGTTGAAGATGTCTAATATAATTGAACATAACTTTCATTTTAACTGACTTATGGAGTTGATCTTTTGGAGAAAATATTGAAAATGGATTGTGATGAAGCAATAAACTACGTGAAAGAAAATGTCAACGATTATGATTACTTGGAATTATCATACAACCGAGTATTCACTCCTGGAGAAGTTATAAGTGTAGAAACAGACAATCTAAAAGGAAAAGACGTATGTAACGTCATGATTCAGGTCAAGGGTGACACAGTAAGAAACACGATCTCGATTGATTTGGAAGAAGTTAAGGATGATCTTATCGAAATGAGACATGTTCCTAAGGGTGAAAAGGAAGGTATACTCATTGAGATTGAAAGATGTGAGATTTAACTCATAAAAAAAAATTTATTCAAATGGAATTACACTTTCCATGTTATAATTCCATTTTCCCAACCATAACTCTAACTTATTATCCTGCATTGATCACTGCTTTTTTAAATTGTACAAATTTGTTCTAGTACTGCTAATTTTTAGTATTATTTGGTTTCATCCTTTAAACAAGGAATACAAATGGTGTTTTCATCCCATGAAACAAAGGACTCTCCACATTTTTCACAAAGCAGCACATTTTTTTTCTTTTTTTCAGGAACTTCAATTTCTACAAATTCCCAGCTGTAAACATCCTCTCCTGCTTCAAGAAGTATTGGTACAACTTCTTCGTGTCTAACTTTCTTATAATTCATGTACCAATCATGGAGTATTGGATACTTTTCAGTTTTTTTAGCGTCAAAGTATATTCTAATTCCTTTAACAAATTTTTCATCCTTTCCAGCACCTTTATTTACTGTAACTGCCATTTTATCATAATCTAACACTTTCAAACCCTTATTTCCAACTGTGGAACTTCTGAGTATTTGAAAGGGATCAGGAACACAGTTTAGGGTTTCGCAGGTTACATAAATCTTCTCATCATCTTTGATATCCAACTCTCTTTTTGCGATGTTAAGCATTTGGTACCCAATTAAGGCCCCGGAACTTAAATAGCCATGGAACTTCATTAATTTTTTTATATCTTCCTTCATGGATGGATCATCTATCTTGTTTAGAACGTCTTCCATTTTACATCACCATTTGTTTACTAATTGAATATTGAATTCGCTTGTTTATATTATGTTGCAAAAACAATAAATTACCACTGATTTTTTTTATCGTAATGGTGAATTTTTGTTTATTAACTGATAAAAAGAATTGATAGTGTTTTAAAATAAATAAAAATTATTAGGGAAAATTGGAGGCTTTTCCCTAAATGGTTTGTTCTGTGTTATGGCAATATAGAACCAATATCAAAATGTGCTACAACCATAAATTATCGATACGCCTATATAAACATATCGAATTGTTACTAACAACACATTTTGATCCAGCAACAGAATTTAAGAAATAAAGTTATTTAGACGTTCATTAACCATATAACATCCAACTATAATTTAAATATATTTTCAAATATCTGTGGATGGAACAATAAACTAGTGGGGCCCGTTATAATAATTTCAATTTATATAATTCTATGATGGATGGTGTTTGTATAAATCTCATACATGTCGTTAACCTATTGAAATATCATTTAATAACTAAAAAAAAAGTAAAGAAATTAAGGAGATAATATTCTCCTTAAGGCATTTTTATGTATTGTTGTAGTTGGCTTGGTATGTTGGTTGAGTTGATGGTTGCTTCTGCTGGAGAAATTGGGTCAATGAAGTTTGATTTTGTTATTTGAACTCCTTCAGGGCTTAACAGTAGCTGTAGGAAGTCTGTTGCTAGTTGTTTGTTTGGTGCATTATTTAATATTGTTATTCCATAAACAATCGGGGTTAATCCGATGGTTTTGCTCTTGTTTGTTCCACTGAACTGTACCATACTTATGTTTTTGTACACTGGTTCGTAGGTGGTGTTTGAGAGTGCTAATTCTGGAGGGAGTGTTACGTACTTTACTCCTGAACTTTGCTGCTGATCTGCATCACTTTTGTATACTAAAATATAATCCACAGCTCCAGACTGTAGTACTGGCATAAGATCTCCAACTGCTGGTCTCACCACAATTTTAGAAGTGGGGTTGATGTTGGTTGGACTGTTAATAACTGTTTTTGAACCGTTTTGTTCCGATGTTATGGCTGTATTCTGCCCTATTACAGTGTCAAAAAGGGTTGAATCGTTGTAGTAGGTACTTGCCAGTTGCATCATCATAACTCCCCTGTATCCTGCTGGTGCGGAGTTAGGATCTGCAATTCCCACACTAACATTGTTTTGAGAGAATATCTGATACCAGTTGTCACCGTTTATCTGACTGCTGTTCTTACTCTTATCAGTGTATGCAATTACCATCTCATTTCTGCCGTTTTTAAGGTTGTAACTCGTGTAGTTGGGCATCAAATTTTTATCGATCAAACCATAGTCAGCAGAAGCCATGATATCCACAGACTGGTTTAAGGTCGTGATCTGATTGATCAGATCTGAACTGCCTCCATACTTTATCTGTACTTTAACATTCGGATGTTGCGACTCGAATTTTGCTGCTGTTTGATTCATCTGTCCTGCAAGACTGCTTGCAGCGTAGATTACTAGGGTTCCATTTTCAGAACCGGAACTGTATACTCCGTATCCGTAAACACCAATTCCAACAATTGCAATCGCTACAATAACAAATATTATAATTTTTTTATCCATTCTCACCCTCCCGTATGATCAGATTAGATATATTTATTTCAAGTAATTATTGTCAATATGATTATTTGAACATTTAGCCTAAATTTTTATAGTAAACTCTATTTAGAGTCATTTTTTCAACTTTTCAAGAAAAAAACAAATTTGGCTAAATACTTCACAAATTTTCGAGTGAGGTATATATTTCCAGCTATTTTAAGAAAATCAAAATAGTAATCAAAATAAAAATTTTTGGGTGAACAATTTATTAAATTTTAACCATGGCTATTGCTGCTGCTTTAAAGCCTATGTAAATATCTTTACCGAGGGTTAGATTTAATTTTTCTCTCGAATATTCTGTTACATCAACAAAGAGACTTATTTCACCAGTATCAACATTTAATCGCACAAGATGGTTTTTAAGTTCCATTCCAATTATTTTTCCAGGGAAAATATTCCTAACACTGGACTCTTGGGGTTCTAACATGACAAATACGTCTTCAGGGCTGATTAAAACTAAAACTTTATCCCCTACTTCGAAGTTTCCCCTGAGTGGAAGAACAACATTTTCGTTGTTGAGTTTGATGTTGGCAATCTTATTTTTTTGATCAATATCAACAATGTTACTTTCAATTTCATTAACATCGTCATGCATCTTTAAAATACTTTCCACTTTTCTGTACTCTTTCAAGATGGCTTTGCCGTTTTCGGTGAGTTTACTTTCTCCTCCTCCACCTTTTCCGCCTCTCTGGGTCGAAACTATGCTTTTATTACTTTCATTTTCAAGTTCTTCAATATATTTAAGTGCACTTCGGTAGGGGATGTTCACCTTTTTGGATGCCTTCATTATGGAACCGCACTCATCAATATTTTCTAATAAATTAAACTTCTTTTTATTCAATAATATTATTTTATCATCAAATTTAAGCCTATATTGTGGTCCATTCTTTGTTCTGTCCATTTCAGACCTCCTACTGTATTTTATGTTAGGCAAGTTTATAAAGTTATCATAGACTAAAGGTTGTGCTGATGTCAGTTAATTAAATAATAATTTAACACGGGTTGATTGGACAGTTAAATTTGATTTGAACAACAATTTAAACCAAAAAAAGCTTTCTAAAAATGATATAATACATTAAAAAAAAATAATTAAAAAAAAGTAGATTTACTTCCCAGTACTTGAAGTCAAATTTGAAAGTATGTTGTTCCATGATTTGGAACGTACATTTTCAAGATTGATCTTGGTCCTGTTGATCTGGATACATTTTTGTGGGCAGACATTTGCGCAAGCACTACATAACACACAGACCCTTTGATCTATCATAGATTGACCATCAACAATTTCAATGGCATTACATGGACAGACATCTTGGCAGGCATGACATGAATCTCCTTTACATTCTGCTTCATCATCGAAAGAGGCTTCTCCTTCGAATGGTTTAGTTACAACTGCAGCATCTACTGGACATATTTCCTGACACCAACCACAATTAACACATGAATCAGGATTTAAAATTGTGTTTCCATGAGTTTTAAATGTTTCAGGATCAAATTTATAATCTTGGTAGGCACATGAGCTACACACGGCTTTAATTGCATCTGTTGGACATGCTCTCTTACATACTAAGCAGTATACACATTTATCTTCGTCAACAACTGTTTCATATTCATTTCTTCCAGTTTTTTGAACGGTTATTGCATCGCCTGGACAAAGTTCTTCACAGATTTTGCAGCTGATACATTTGTCCTGGTCCACTCCGATCTCTCCAATTACAAGATCTTCTCGTTTTGGAAGGGTTCTCTGTACTCGGATGGCGTCCTGCGGGCAAGCTGTTTCACAAGCTTTACAGTAAATGCATGCTTCAGAATCAATGGCTGCGTCTTTGATCCACTTTGGATATTCATCCATATCCTTAATATTTTCGCCATCAATTTTAAATTCAAGAGCATCAAAAGGACATGCTGCAGCGCAAAGTCCGCATAAACAACAACTATTTTTATTAATGTTAATGTAGTCCATATCCACTAGACCACGTGCTATTGGCAGTAATGGGCCATTATTGATGGACTTAGTTGGACATATACTGGAGCATATTCCGCAACCAACACATTTTTCATTGCTATGTTTTAGGGAACGAGTTTCATCTCCATTCCTCTCTAAAGAACTCATATTATCTCCTCGACACTTCATACCTTTGAAATTGCTTGATTTGGACAGTTCTGGATACATAGATCGCAGTCATCGCAATTTTCAGGTACTAATACAACATCTCCATCTTCTTCCACAAGGGCCCCTTTTTCACATATTTTAATGCAAAGTCCTTCTCCAGGGCAATTTTGAATTTTACCGCACTTTTCTGTGTCTATTGTTACTGGCATGATCTCACCTCTAATCTTAAAACTATAATGATCTTATACTATCAGATATTCGATAAGTACATATAAACATATCGATTTAATTTTTTCATTCTCATTAATAATAGGTAAAATATTCGATTAATATTAAATTTAAGAGCATATTACTATTATTAATATGAATTTAAGTTAATTTATTGCATTATATATTAAAATAAGAATTAATAATGATATAAATTATTCATCATTTGAATAAATAATTATATTTTATTTCGGTATTTAAATGATAGGTTATTTATAATAAATCGAATTTAAAACAAATATTACGTACCTTAGTTCTGGTTAACTAAAAATATATCGTAAAATAAAAATATTGACTTAAAAAGTTAAAAAATAGTAAGAAATGGTTTAATCCTTTGCAACCATGACTTCAGTGGATTTAATTATTGCTGAGACTTTGTCTCCTTCTTTGAGACCGAGTTTTTCAACGGATTCCTTGGTTATTATTGCAGTAATGATCTCTGGGGATGTAACTTCAATTTTCACGTTGGACATTATTGCTCCAAGTTCGATGTTCTTTACCTCACCTTCAAATACATTCCTTGCACTGATTTTCATATTATCACCTCAACTTTTATGTATGTTAATATATAATTCAGGATTTAAAAAGGTATCTCATGTCAAAAAGGACCATTCGATTTAAAATTGAACTACTTATTGATTAAAAAGTTAATATATTGAGTATATAAGTTAAAACGCCCTATTTTAGCGGTTTGTGTTTTCTCACATCGGAATATCATGCCTAATGAGACAATTGATTCTAAAACAAAAAAGTGATGGGGGCTATTCTCAAATTTCATAGGTGGAATAAAATAATTAAAACAGTAACTTTGGATCATATTGGTTTTCTTTAGAACTGAAGTTAATTTAAACTAGCTAAATTCTCATAAATTTCCCTTCAACCTATTTTTCCTCAAGTAATCATCTATTGCTTTTCTTATCAGATTTGCCATCGGAATATCATCCTTTTTGCTGGCTAATTTTTTAAGGTCAGAGTACATTTCCTCAGGTATTTTCATGGTTATCTGTTTGTCCATTTTAATCACCATTAATTCGTAGCATTAATGAAATGAAGTTTATTTTTCAAATATCACTAAGTAGTGGGATTTACTCCCATCTTCGAGGATTTCCCCAATTTGGGTGTCAAGTTCTGTTAATTTTAAGTCATGTCCATTAAACAGATCTTCTAATTCTTCAGGGGACCGTCTAACAAATAAGGGAGGTCCATATTTGGTTTCCTTCTTTTTGAAGTCCATTATAGCAATCTTTCCTCCGGGTTTGGTGATACGTTTCAATTCTTCAATTGCTTCGTGAAAATTTTCCTGTGCAACGAATCCATGAAAAACATTGATCATCAACGTCATGTCCACTGTATTATCTGGCAGGGAAATATCTCCTGCGATATTACCTAAAACTGGTACAATCCGGGTTATTTTCTTTGCTTCGATCTCTTCTTCTAGATCCTTTATTGATGGTTCGAAGATATCTACAGCGTAGATAATTGCATCTTGGTTCATCATTTTATATGCTTCAAATGCAGTGTGTCCATCTCCACATCCTGCATCTAAAAATACTTCATCACCATTGAGTTTTAATCGTGAAATAACTTCACGGGCATCTATGAATGATTCACTAGATCTGCCTTGGATCCTGTGACCATTAAATGGCATTAATCCTGTTTTGTTTGACATATTATTCTCCCTTCTAATTTATTTTTAAATAAAATTAGCGATATTCATATTTATACGTTTCAGTCAAATTTTTAAAAGTTTTTCTTAAATAAATAACTGGGATAATAATATCAATAATTGGTAGTTGAATCTTTTTTTAAACTTTAAGCAGTGTATTATCATTAATTTTTTACAATAGATTATATATTAATTATATATATCATTTAAAATTATTATATTAGTTTAAAATTAAATTTAGTATCGTTTCATATCATTTAATAATATTTAAGATTAAATTTAATTTATAATGTAAAAATGAAACTATTAATACGTCTACAGTTCTGTTTAATTCCATATATTTATATATTGTTATTACATAGTTTTTTCAAGCATCGATTTATAGTTAAATTCATATCGATTAAATCATGATTTTCGGGTTATTTTAATTAAACAATATTATGGGGGAATTGAACAAGAATATGGTGAGTTACAAATCAACCCTAAATAAAGTATTTCGATTCTATGGGTGATTAAAAAGAAAAACAAGTTGAAAATAGCATAAAATACGACTTTAAAACCAATATATAACTAAAAAATAGGAACAAAAACAGTAACATTCAAAAATATTGAAAAGAAAGTTACATACTATTCAAAAGCTTCCTAATGGCCTTTAAGACCATAATTTTTTTAATTTATTTTATAGAACTTCACATTATAGGGGTGTAATAATTGAAATTGGATAATAGATGGATCTCATTTTTAATGGTTGTCATGGGAATTTTCATAGCAAACCTTGCTTTTACAGGTCCTGTTGCAGCCACTGTATGGACAATAAATGAAACAGATAATGGGATGATAACAAACAGCAATATACAGAAAATAATAGATAATGCTCAACCAGGAGACACAATACTGTTTACAGGAAATCAGTACACCATGATAAACCTGGCGATTAATAAACCATTGAATATTGTTAGTACGGTGGGTACTCAGATTTATTCCTGTGAGATGATGATTCCAGCTGGATCAGATGAGTTGACTGCTTTCTCTTTCTATGGTGGTGCTTCTGGAACAAATTTAACAGGATTTAACATTCAAAACAACAACGCGGGTTATGCTGTAAACATAAACAACACAACCAACATCCGGGTATCAAATTGCAGCATGAGTTCATGGGGTGGAGTAGGGCTCAATATAAGAGACAGTCAAAATATTAAAATTAACAACAACACGTTATACTCATCAGCCACCGGTATAAAATTAAATAATTCAAGTTCATCTATCATAACAAATAATATAATAAAAAATAACGATGAAAATGGAATATTATTCGCAAACAACGTTTCAAACACTTTGATCAACAGTAACAACATCACATCCAACAAATATATTGGTATAAACATTCTAGAATCTTGCAACAACACAACAATAACTTCAAACTCAATTACACAAAACTTTGCAACAAACTCAAATGATGGTTATGGAATTTACATTAACACAACAATTAACGGTCTTAACATCACAGGCAATTACATCTTCAAAAATGGAAACTTCGGCATTTGCAATGATCTTGGAGTAACAACGCTAGTAAATGGTACAGAAACCTTAAACAATAACTTCATTTCGGGTCACGCTATCCGGGACGTTGTGCGATACATCGATGATGGAACTGGAAATATTGTTCGGGCACCTGTATGGATAGGTGAAACCTGCTTTGGAGGAGTTAAAAATCTTTGCCCATCTGCAGTTTTATCTGGACAAGCAGTGTTAGGAAACATCACATCCAACTCCAACGGAGTATTCACAGTTTCCTTTGTGGATAGTAATACAGGGATTAATCAAACAGGATTCGGTTCATTTTACGTAACATTCTTCCTGAACAAAAATGACACCACAAAGGGCGCAGCTGATCAAGGAGATATTTGGCAGAACATCCTGGTGAAAAATGGAACCGCAACAGTTGATTTCAGTAAATACAGTTTCAAATCGTCTAACAACACAATATTTGCAATGGCACCATACATATCATTCAAATCGGCTCAGAAAACATTTTACAATATAACGGAATCAAATCTACCAAAACTAACACTTTCAACAACTTTAAACACTACAAAAACAGTCATAAAGAATGGTGAAAGCTTAATATACAAATTCACAGTGAAGAACACGAACAACAGAGATGCCGCCAACCTTAAAATATCCAATATTTTAGCATCGACATACTTCAACAGCTCTGCAAAACCATCACAGGGATCGTATTCAAATGGAATATGGAATATTGGAACACTCAAAGCAGGAAGTTCACTAAGCATCAGCATAAATGCTGTGGCCAAAAAATCAGGCATAGTCAAATCACAGGCACAGATATCAGGTTCAAATGTAAACATCTCCCTTTCAAACTCTGAACAAGTAACGGTTAACAAGTACGTTAATTTGGCTTACAAGAACACATTGAGCACTAGCAAGGTTAAGAATGGCAGTTATGTTTATCTTAGAACTAACATAACCAACACTGGAAAAGACTCCTCTGATCTTGTAAAGGTATACATGAGTTTGCCAGCGGGGGTTAAAAGGATAAGTACGAACTATCCGGCAGAGTTCAATAAAACTTCCAAGATGTGGAGTTTAAAGATTGCTGCAGGAAAATCTGTAACCCTAACAACCAAAGTACAAGTAACAAACAAGGGAACCAAGACAATAAAATTCTATAACAATGGAAAAACTGTGAACAAATCTTTAACAGTTTATTAAAGATTCTGTTCTTTCATTTTTTTTAATTTATTTGAACAAATATTTCGTTTTATTGACATGCATATAAATACAACTTGACATAAAAAAATAATAACCATGATCAATCAAGAACTTGCTGATCAATGTGAATTTTCACATAATAAGAGTGGGACTGGGGGACTTGAATATAAGAACTAAACCTTTAATGGGACTAATTTTGTTTATAGCAGTGATAAGTGTTAGTTTTTTCAATGTTCAACCAGCATCTGCGGCAACAATTACTATTCAGCCCTCATATTACTACAACACTACAAGTGTTTCAATAAACGACCAGATTCAGACTCTAATTGATTCTGCAAAGGATGGAGACACATTAAATTTCATAGGAAAGTACTATGAAAATTTGTCTTTGATCATCAAAAGATCTCTAAACTTGATCACCAATGTCAACACCACTGTTACAGGAGATACATCTGGACAACCAGTGTTCCTTGTGACAGGAAGTGGAAGCAGATGGACCAATATAACAGGATTTAAAATTAAATCTACATATGATGGTATATCTGTTAAAAATACATCTAATGTAACAGTATCAAAAAATACTGTTACTTCAACCAATGGAACAGGAATAAAAGTATCCGAAAGTAATGGGGTAACTGTTAAGAAAAACACAGTGGCATCATCCCATACTGGTATTTCAGCTACAAATACAAAAAACAGCAATATTTCATCAAATAAAGTGAAAAATTCCGTTAGCAATGGTGTTGAAATACAAAAAAGTCATAGTGTTGAAGTATCGAACAACAACATCACCTCAAATGGTAAGCATGGTGTTTCAATAGCCAGTAGCGACCACGTTGCTGTTGATGGTAATGATATTGGGTACAACAATAACAATGGAGTAAATTTGGTTTCCACGAACCAAGTAAACATAAACAACAATACCATGGGGTACAATAATCTAAATGGTATTTATTTCGATACAAATGTGAAAAACACCCAAATAACATCCAATGTGATCAACTACAACAGTCTATCCGGAATAGAATTATATGGTTCTGGTTCTTACACCAAAATTAATGGCAACAAAATTGATTGGAATCCTTTGGGGATCGATGTCAACTCCAAAACAGATTATCTAGATATTGGTCAGAACGTCATCTCAAACAGTAAATTCTTTGATGATTGTACTAATGGAGTAGGAATTAACATTGGAGCAGGGTATCAGAACTCCCCTACATTCTCAGTGAGTAATAATGCTATTTTTGGCAGTGGTAAATGGGAAATATGGGCTGGAGATTCTGTCGCTGATGATGTAAATATTGGATACAATTGGTATGGATCGAGTGATCCTAGCCAAGTAAGAGTTTGCCGCAAAGTTGCAAAGAATCTAAATAATGTTGAAGGATTTGGGTCGAATGGGGAATATTCTGCGGTATTTTTTGCTGGAAATCAGTTCGCAAATTTGCTTCAAGGGTTTGATGTAAAAATCCAGCTTAACAATGGACCAATACATACTGAAACTGTAAAAAATGGCACTGCCACAACAAAGTTCTCTTCCAAGGAGTATCTGGCCAAAGGTAACTACGTAACAATTACTGTGGGCAAACAACCACCTATAATAATATCAATCCCTGATGAGGATCTTAAAACTATCTTGGAACAACTACGTGAAGATGAAAGTAAGGGGAACAATGGTGGTAGTGAGGATAATGGAAAAGGAAATGGTGGAAATAGTAATACTGATGGTAATGGCAATAACGGAGGTAGTGAAGATAATGGTAATGGTGGCACAGATGAAAATAGCAACGATCCTGAAAATAACGGCCAAAATAATAATGGAAATCCTGGAGATAACCCAAGCCAATCATCAAGTGCCCCAAGCTCAGGTTCTTCTGGATCTCCCAAGCTAGAAAGAACCAGTGCACAAGTAGATGGGGCAGGTGAAGCAGTTCAATCCACATCAATTCAGAATCATGAAAGTGATCAGTCAAAAACAGCACAAGAACTCTTATTTGATAATGTAAATAACCCTAACTTGTGGAGTATTGTTGCATTTATACTGTTGATAGCAACCATCGTAGTTTTTTATTACAGGCATGAAATAATGTCCATTTATCGGAAATAATTTGTATCCAAACATAACAAAAAGCCTATTAAATGCTCAATAATCAATACTATATTCGCCAAAATTAGATCCACAGAACAAGCATATGAACAATAGATAATCATAAAATCTTAACAAAAATCATTCCTAACACAAAAATTTAAGCCAACTAAAACGAAATAATCCCAAAATAAAATATCAAGAAGCCTAAAGCAAATTTTACACTCAAACAAAAAGAATAAATAAATGAATTTAAAACCAAAAAAATGGTTAATGAAGTAAAAATTACTTCTCAAATACTATCAAATAGTGAGATAAAGTTCCATCATCTAAGACTTCACCGACCTCGGTGTCTAGTTGAACCATTTTCATGTCATGCTTTAAGAACATTTCAACCATTTCTTCGGGGCTGCTTTTGAATTTAACAGGAGGTCCATATCCGGAATCCATTTTTTTATAATCCATAACTGCTATTTTGCCCTTTGGTTTGGTGATCCTTTTCAGTTCTTCAATGGCATCATCTGCTGTTTCTTGAGCTACAAAATGGTGAAAAACATTGATCATCAATGTTATGTCTACTTCATCATCATCAAGAGTTATATTTCCTGCGATGTTTGATTCTAGGGGGATTATATTTTGAATTCCCTGTTTATCAATGTCTTTTTGCATATCTTCTATGGATGGTTGGTAGATATCTAAAGCATAGATGATTGAATCGTCACCCATCATTTCTTGAGCAATGAATGAAGCATGACCGTCACCACATCCTGCATCAACAAATGTTTCATTCCCTTTAAGATTTAATCTTGAGATGATATCTCTAGCATCTAAAAATTCTTCTGTTGTTCTACCTTGTATTCTATGTCCATTTGATGGTACTAATCCGGTATTAGTTGACATTTTTGTTCTCCTCTCTTGTACAGTTTTATGATTTAAATTATTAATTACTGATTTTAACATTTAAATTGATTATATGAAATTATATGCCTATTTTTTTGATTTTTTAAGCATCGTCAATATCTCCTTTCTATAATAAATTACAGAAACAATGATTAATAGTAAAATGATTCCTATTATGCTCCAAATTTGAACATTTTTATTTTCAGTAATTGGGAATATTTCTTGGGCAATTTTGGAATTTGAATTGGTTGAGCTTTCAGTTGAAGTTTTTGTGCCCTCTGATCCTGCGGCACTTGACGAACTTGCGGCAGATGCTGGAGATGAAATACCGGTATTTGTAGCAGGACCTTGAGTGGAGCCTCTAGAATTTGTATTACCTGGTTTAGTTCCATTTCCACCATTATTGTTACTGTTTTCGTTGTTATTATTTCCTTTTCCACCATTGGAGTTGTCAGAATCATCTGAATAAATTTTTAAAGTGTCTTTATAGTTCTGTTGAAGAGTTGATGAATATACATTTAAAGATGAACTCATCTGTTTATATGCGGCAGAAATGATGTTATTTGATGAGATTTCTATTTTCTGCCCTATTGGTACAGATCGGGTTGTTCCACTTAGGAATAAATCCACAGAAACATTGGGAAGCAGATTGTTTATTGAGTTACCATTTGCATCTTGAAATTCTGCTACAACAACGTTAGGTGCAACTTTAACAAGTACCAATGACGCTGCTTCTGTACGTATTTTGTGACAGAAATTATTCGTGTTCCCATCAAAACTCGCGGGATTCTTCCCCTCAAAATGATAGTCGTATACATTCAAACCAATTGGAAGTTCATCAATTTTGTCTGATGTATCATGGCCACTTACATATTTTTTTGAATTTCCAGTGTTAAAACCAGTAATAACGTTGTACTGTACAATTTCGTTACCAGTTTGATACTTTGAATCACTTTGATAATGACTTCCGAAATTTATTCCGGTTCCAGAATCTTCAACAGCAACATCGAATCTATCTTTAACACTACTTGCAATATAGTTACTTTGAATAATAATTTGTTGTCCGTTGGAATAATCCATTTGAATTCCATTTGCATTTCTTTCAATATAGTTCCACGAAGCTGTGATGTTTTTCAACTTTCCACTCAGTAAAATTCCTTCACCATAGTTATCATTTATTTTATTAGACTTAATTAGAACAGCGGATGAAAGACCATTTTGACCCCTAACTGTTATTCCTTGACTATTATTACTTATATTGTTATTCAAGATATTAATTCTCTTTGAATTTAAAATATATGCTCCGCCTTCTTCTGAGTTGATACCTGCAGTTTTATTATCTCCATTTTTAGTAATTTGGGAGTTAATTAGAGTAATATCCGAGGAATTATAAATGAAAACTCCGACATTCGAATTTTTGGAAATATTATTTCCTGAAAGATGGATATTATCGCTGTTTAAAATACTTATCCCGATCAGTGAATTTATAAATTGATTTTTGATAATATTGGTTTTAGAACTGTTAATTATCCTAATTGCAGCACTTGTTGAACTGATGCGGTTGTTTGAAATTGTAATATTATTTGCATTATTTATGAGGATTCCTGGATTTTTGGTGCTGTTTATGGTGAATCCTATTATTTTGCTTCCTGAAGCCTTAGTGCTATTAATTAAAAATACAGCTGAACCTGAGGGGTTGGAAACATTTATCTTTGTACCTATATTACTTACTAAGGAAAGTTTTTTGTTGATAACTAATTGCAAATTATCATATGAAGAACCTTTAAAAACAATGATACTTCCCGATGCAGCGTTATTCAGTATGTGTTGAATTTGTTTGCTAAGTGAACCATTGGTGTAGTAAGAAGCTTTTTGCACGTATATAACATCTAATATGATGTATTTGTCTGTGTAAATTGGACTCCAATTGTTAGATGGATCTACTGCAGTGAATTTAAGTGTTGTTGTATCGTCAATACTGATAGGATATGTGTAAATCTGTTTAGTTGCACTGCTTTGAGGGTTTGTGCCATCAGTGGTGTAATAAATTGTTGCTTTGCCACTATCATCAGCGGCATTTATTTTGATATTTTTTTCTTGGGTGTATGTTCCGCTTTTTATATTCGAAGTTACAATTGGAGATTTTATATCTCTTTTTACAATATTGAATACTTTGGTTATTTGAAGTAAATTGCCATTATTTAAAGTTACAGTTAAAATAACAGTATAATAACCACTTTTATTGTATTTGTGTGTAGGATTATGTTTTGTTGAGTTGGTTCCATCACCGAAATTCCATTTCCATGATTTGACTGAGCCATTTGAATTTGCTGAAAATTGCTGTGTCAAGGAGGTTCCTTTAACATTTTTCATGGAGAAATCTGCTCCAATTGAATTGAAAGCATATAGTACGCCTTTAATTGTTCCCACATATAGACTCCCATCGTGTCCTATCGATGGTGATCCAACAATTTCACCGGTTGCATAAGTCCATTTAATAGTCCCATTCCGATTCAGTGCGAATAATCCATCACGGCCTCCAACATAAATTGTACCTTTACTATCAATAATTGCGGATGTTAAACCAGTACCTGAAACTCCTTTAACATCATATGGGATGCTCCATATCAATTTTCCCTTTGTGTTGATGGCGTAGAGTTTACTAGCACTTACCACATATATCCTTCCATCGGAACTAATGGCTGGAACTCCGTACAATGGTTCTTGAATACTAGCTGTTATGTTAGTTATGTTAGTTGTATAAACCCACTTCAGTGATCCGTTAGTTCCATTATCACTAATTGCAAACAAATAAAAAAAAGATCTAGGAACGTTCCCAGCGATGGTACTGGTTTTACTATTGGTAACGTAGATAGTTCCATCGGGACCTAGAGAAAGGGAGTCATAAACCATGTTCACATTATATTTGGGATTATTTGGATTATTTTGCAGCTTAAATGACCATTTAAGCTTACCATTGGGAGTTATGGCATACGCAACTCCATCATAATCAACCATGTATATAGTTCCACTAGATCCAATTACAGGTGAAGTGCCGTAAATTTTTCCCATGATGTATTTCCATTCAACAACTCCTGATTTAGAAATTGCATACAAAGTTCCAGATGTGTCCGTGGTGGTAGCGACGTAAATTATTCCGTTTTTTCCAATAACTGGTGATGACCCTGAATTGTAATTTCCAGTATGGCATTTCCATAATATTGTCCCATTAGGGTTTACAGCGTACGTGGTACTGTTCATCCAATTACTGAAATATATGGTCCCATCATTTCCAATGGTAGGAGAGCCCATTATTGAACTTCGGGTGGTTAAAGTCCATTTTAATTTACCAGTTGAATCAAAAGCATAAAGAATCCCATTGGCACTTCCTACGTAGATCATGCCATTTTTCCCTATAACTGGTGTTCCATAAACTTTTATATTTTGATATGTCCATTTGGTGGTGTTGGTATTTGGACCTGAGTACTTTGATTGGCCAGTGTTACTTGCATCATTATGGTAATTGGGCCAGTCTGAATTAGAGAGAATGTTAGAATTAGTGGAATTATGAGTAACATTAGTTGTATTATTTGCTGCACTAACACTTCCTATTGCAATTAAACAGTATAAAGCAATGAATAATAGGGGTAGCACTTTTTTAGTCTTTAACTTCACCATCTCCATAATTTTGTCCAATAATATTCAAGAATAAATATATTAAGAATTTTTTACGATAAGATTATATAAACATATCGTTTGAATTTTGAGAACTATGAAAATAATGATATAAAAACAAAATTAATGGCCTAAATTGATTATAAATTGATATTTTTAATTTTTATTAAATTTTGTCTGTTTTATATAATAATTAATCTAAATAAAAACTTTATAAATTTTAAAATTGAAAATAAAGTAAAATTGATCAAAATTCATAATTGAAAAAATTAATGGATGATATTTTCATAAAATAAAACACTATTTCTTATTTACTTTAGAGGTATTGCAACAACAAAATCAGTTTTATTATCTCCTACATTTGAAATTGACAGGGTATATGATTTTTTTTGGTCTATCAAACTGCCCACAAAATATATATACTATTCTTCAACAAATAAGATCGAATCGTATTCATTTACATTTCGATATAATTATTTGTAAACATTATGTATTGGAATGAAAATTTGTGCCCTTTATAAATTGGGGAGGGGTAGATTCAAAAACAAAAGGAGGGATTAAAATTAAGAAAACCAAAATAGAACTATTAGTTTTTCTAATGGTTTTTGTCATATCCGGAATCGCATTTTCTGGACCTGTGGCAGCTGCAAGTTATGATGTGAATTCGACTATGGATAATTCTCAAATTCAAGGCATCATAGACAACGCAGGTATTGGTGACACCATAAATTTCCTACAGGGAGTTTATAATAATGTTAAATTGTCCATTACTAGTACCATAAATCTCATTGGTAGTGGGGCTGTTCTTAACAGTAATGGAAGTGCACCAGTTCTTAGTATTTTTGGTTCTGCTGCTAGTGGGACTAATGTGACTGGTTTAACCATTAATGGTAATGGAAGTGGTTATGGAATTAATGCATCTAATGCAAGTGGCATTAATGTTGTTAATAACGTGTTTAACCATACTTTGAACGCTATTTATTTCACAAATGTTAATGGTAGCTCTATCAGATCTAACGGAATTTATAATAATTCGAATGTTGGAGTAACTGTTTCTGATAGTGGAAATCTTACCAGTTCAAATAATATTTTGATCGATGGTAACACTATAATTAACAGCACCAGTGGATTTAGCCTCGGAGGATCAGGATTTAACGTCACAAACAACTTTTTAGACATGTTCAATTCCACAGCAACCGGAATCAGTGCAGGTGCTTTGTATAACACTCAGATTGTGAATAACACTTTGAGAAATGGTGGAGATGGTATTAATCTCGCTGGAACTGTACTTAACATGACAATTACGGGGAATAAAATTGATAATATGACCCGTCGTTACGGTGATGGTATATCTATAATGAACCATGATAATACTTCAGTTTCTAGTGTAATAGCTAATAACTCTGTGAATAATACCATGTATGGTATGTATTTGGGCGGATACTTTAATGGACTTATTTCAGGCAATCTATTGAATAATAGTGCTACTTGTGCCATTAACAAAACCCAAAAGATGGGTCCTGGTATTTTAAATGCCACCATAACTGATAACAATATTTTAAACGCTGGAATTGGATTATATATTGACAATCAAGTTACATTTATGAATTTGAGTAACAACAACATATCCAGCAAACAAGCCAGTATTCAGTACAGTCCAAACTTTGTAAAAAATGGTACCATTCTGATTGAAAACAATAACCTAAGCGGTACACAAACTTGGAATATAAAATCCACAATGAACAATAGCTATATTCAGTCTTTAATCGACGGGGCAAACAGTGGAGACACCATCAGTTTTGCATCTGGAACCTACAATGACATAAAGTTGGTTATCAACAAGACACTTAATTTTGTTGGAAATGGAGCATTAATTAATGGTATTAACGAATCAAGCACCAATATATTCACTGTAACTTACAATGGAGATGCTGATGCATCTGGTTCAACATTCAAAGGATTTGAGTTCAACCTGTTAAACAACAACGTTACATCCGGTGGTAAATTAACATCCACAGGATATGCAATTAACCTTGACGGTGTGTCAAACATTCTTATAGAGAACGTGACATCCCACAACGGTAAAGCAGCTGTTTACAATGGTAACGCAAACAACGTCCTTATCAATAACTGTACCTTTACAGATGACTATGGCTACTGCTATGGTTACCACGTAATGGGTGGACAAAACCTCACAGTAAATAATTCCAAAATAAGCGGATGTGCGGATGGTATATCCATGGCTTCTGGCGCAAACAATATTACTGTACAAAACAGTTTACTACTAAACAACATATACGCTGCATTCTGGGGTGGAGGAGTATCAAACATAACATTCCAAAACAACATGATCAACGGTTTCTACGAAGGTCTCGGTATTGAAAAATCTGCTAGCCAAACCTACGTAATAAACAACACATTCGTCAATGGATGGGGAAACAACTCTGCACAGAAAGCTTCCGGGGACGCTATATACATCAAAAACTCCTATGCTCATGGACCATTAAGCATAATTGATGATATTCAGATCATAGGAAACACCTTCCAAAACATCACTGGAGCAGCAGTAGGTGTTGACAACCAGGCAGGACAGGGACTTTTCACTGGAAACGGCACAGGTAATTCCATAGTAGGAATAAACAACACAGTAAACAACGTTTCAAAAGGATACGTAGTACTGTACTCACAAGGTCAGAACCTAAACTTCACCCTTGACTCATCTACACCACAAGCACAGCCACTATTTGCAAACCTTTCAATATCAACCGCAGTTAACAACAACACAATTAAAACAGGCGGCAGCACTACCTACACAGTAACAGTTAAAAACACCGGTACAGGCAATGCAACCAACATAATAGTGAGCAACATTTTAAACACTCTGTTCTTCTCAAGTTCCCAAGCATACTCTTCTATAGGCAACTATGCTAACGGTATTTGGAACATAGGCAGTTTAAGTGCAGGAAACACAGCTTCTTTAGTTGTTACAGCAACAGCAATAAAATCAGGAGTAGCTACTTCACAAGCAACAGTAACCTCAGACACCACAACTCCAGTCAAAGCAAAAACTATCCAGAAAACTATCAACAAAGATGTTTCAGTTAAAATAATCAACTCCATCAGTACATCAAATGCTAAGGTTGGCAGTTACGTGTACTTAAGAACTAACGTCACCAACTCTGGTAAAGACATATCCGATCCAATGACCTTTGGAATGACCTTACCATCGGGTGTTAGTACCGTAAGCACAAACTACCCAGTACAGTGGAACAACAAAACCAAACTTTGGACGTTATCTGTACCATCAGGAAAATCCATTGTACTTACAACCAAAGTAAAGGTAACAACAAAAGGAACAAAAACAGTAACATTCAACAACAACGGAAAGAAAGTTACAAAATCATTCAAAGTTAGTTAATGGTCCTATAAAGACCATTTTTTTATTTTTTTTAATTAATATTCATAAATTTTAAGGTATATGGATTTACTTGTATCAGGGTCATAGATTTTCAAGTTTCTAAATTTTGATGGGTTTGTGGTGTATACAGTTGTTTTTTGTGATAATCTTGCTAAAAATACAATATCATTTAAATTGACGATATTTATTTTTACTCATGTCGATTATAAAAGCTAGTCAAATCATTTATTATCCAAAAATAAGGCCAATATTCGTTTTTAAATTTTTGTATATTAACGTCATGTTTGATTTCAAACTATTATTTTATTCCGATATGTTTATATAGTCCTATCGAGGAATATTTGATTCAATGTTGTTATATTAATTAATCAAAGATTATCTTTTAAATTCAAGAAATTTATCAAATTATAATGTACGAGATGTTCCAAAATGGCAGAATTATTAGGATATTACATAATTATATCTATAGTTTCATTATTTGGAATTAATATTGGCCTTTCAATGGGACTCAAAAAACTTAATAAAGCCAAAATTCTGATATATTCGATTATTTATGGTATGGTATTAGTTATAACAAGTATTATCGCTAATTTTGCTAGTGGTTACTTATATAATATTTTTAACACTTATGTCCCTGTAATTATGGGGATAATCGGAATTTTAACCGTTATTGGAGGTATTTACACTATTGGTCGGTGGAAACAAACTAAAGAAGATTTTGATTCGGAGTTATCACTGGCAAACTTATCCTCAACAGTTAGCTGCTTCGTCGGATCTACATCTATTTTCATATTGTTAAGTAAAAATACTGATTTCACATATTTTATAGAAATAAGCCTGGTGTTGGCAGCAGTTTTTATTGTGCTAATAATTCTTTCATTTTATATATCAAACTTTTTAAGATATGCTGAAAAACCCTATCCACTTTTACTTGGAAACTTCATGATTTTGAATGGTTTATATTTTGTAATAATCGCCCTATTTATCCCAACTCTTAAAACATTGTCTTCTGTTCAAATGGACCCATTGTCCATAATTTCAAGTTCGTCGGCGATTTTCTTGTTAATGGTGGGTATTGGTGTATTTTTATTGGGAGTTTATCTACAAACTGAAAATATTACTAAATTAAAATATTTTTATAATAAATAGAGTCCGGAACAAACTAGAATTGAAATATAGGTGATTATGTGGAAATATTTGGAACCGAAATTTTAAGTAACACATTATATTTAATAGCTCAAAGTTTACTAATACCCGTTATAATTACTATTTTTATCTTTATAACCTACGCAGTACTGAGTTTGGGAGGTTTTTTAACAGAAAATTTTTCAAGATCGAAATTTGGCATTGATAAATCCGAACAACTCATAAGAGCTATTTCAAAATCTAACAGTGCAAAAGAGATGGATGGAATAATCAACGAAAGCGAACTTGATTCTTATGACAAAGAAATTTTAAGTAAAATAATCTTTAATCATGACATCGGACCCCGGGCGAGAAAAGCACTGGCAACAAAATTAATGGAAGAAAAAGAACTTCAATCTTCTTATATAACTCAGAGAACCGATATACTTGTTAGATTAGGCCCAACACTTGGGCTCATGGGAACATTAATTCCATTGGGACCGGGACTAGCAGCACTTGGAAATGGGAATATAAATGAACTGGCCCAAGCACTAACCATAGCTTTTGATGCAACAGTAACGGGATTGGCTGCGGGTTCAATTGGGTTTATAATATCTAGATATAGACAAAAATGGTATATGGATGATTTATCTATTTTAGAAGCGATAACTGAATCATTATTGGAGGCTTTGGATAAATGTCAAAACGAAGGAGATTCTTAGAAGACAACGGAGAAGATCCTACCACTGGAATAATTAATTTAACCGATTGTATGCTAGTTTTGGCCGTTGGGTTTTTGGTATTTTCTATCATGGCTTTACATGGCAATCCTACTTTACTATCACAAACATCTGGAACTGTTCCAAACACGGTTCAAGTTAAAACAGGCAACATTACCAACGAAACTCCAAATTCTACCTCGGGATCTGGTAATAATTATCAGCAGGTGGGAACTGTCTACAAAGATCCTACGACTGGTAAATACATTCTGGTTAGTTAAATGCATCTAAAAAGTTCTAAAAGTAGATCATTATAAGGATTAAGCAAGGAGAGGTTATAATCACAAAAAATCAGATTAATAGCATAGATGATCCATTAAAAGACATTAATTGGCAGTATTATTGGGAAACAGAATTGAATAATCTCCCTTCAAATAATAAAAGTAAAAATTGGGATGATATTGCTAAAAAATTCGAGAGATGGATGAAAAAAGATGATTATCCCGAAAAAATTTTGGATAAAATAGAAACTAAGCCCGAATATTCTGTCTTGGATATTGGTTGTGGAGAGGGTGTTTTGACTATTCCCCTGGCAAAAAAGGTTTCCAGTGTAACATGTGTTGATCTCTCCAAAGAAATGCTAAAAATTTTGAAAAAAAAAGCCAAAGACGAAGGATTGGACAACTTAACTTATATTCAAGGAAATTTAGAGGATATCAATTTGGATTCAGACGGAAAAAAATATGATGTTATTATCGCGTCCCGTTCATTAAACGGGATAAAGAACATAAAGGGTCTCCTTAAAAAACTCAATAAAATTGGTGAACATGTTTATATTACTTTATGGGGATCTGGGGGCCGTAAATATGAAGAAATGGCCCGAGATGTTTTAAATAGAGATCATTCAAAATATCCGAGCTATATGTACGTGTGTAACATGTTGTATCAAATGGGCATAACTGCAAATGTAGAAAAATTGGATTGCCAGACCATAAACACCTATGACTCGATTGAAGAAGCTATGGATAGATATAAGTGGAAGATTGGAAATTTAAATCAAGAAGAAGATGTTTTGAGAAATCATTTAGAAGAAACTTTGATACAAAATGAAGATGGTAGTTTTAAAAATCCTTATGAAAAGCCAGATTGGATATTGATCTGGTGGAAAAATGATTGAATTACAAAGTCTGTTTTAAACGTGATATTATGAAAAATTACTTTATTTTAGTAGCAGCGATTGTTATTATTGTATTTGCGGGTGCAGGGGAATACTTATCAAATGCAGGATATCTTTCGATAGGCGAGGGAAATCAATCAATAACAGATATGGCCAACAGAAATTTGTCTGTTCCATCACCCATTAACCATGTTTTATCAACCTCACCTTCAACAACCATAATAGTGTATATGGTAGCTCCGGACAAGTTACTTGCCTTCAATTATCAAACAACTTCGGAAGAACAGAGCTTAATACCGGATAAGTATAAAAGCTTAGGTTCTGTGGGGGGATGGTATGGGACTCAAACAGGTAGTTATGAACAGTTCATAGCCATGAGTCCCGATGTGATATTTGATAGTTTCACCCCATCAGGCTCTGGATCCACAGATTCAGCAACAGTGGATACTATTAATCAAAGACAGCAACAATTTGGTCAAATTCCGGATGTTGCAGTAGCTGATACAAGTAATATTTCCACAACTAATCCTTCCATAGAATTTATAGGAAAATTACTGGGTAGTGCTGATAAAGCCAAGAAATTAGCTGATTTTAATACGAACATGCAGAATCAGGTTACTGGAGTTGTTTCAAACATGTCCGAAAGTGATAGGGTAACTGTCTACTATGCTCATGGTACTAGTGGGCTTGAAACAGCAGCTTCAGGATCTGTACATTCACAGCTAATTGATTTGTGTGGGGGAATAAATGTGGCTAACATTTCAGATGAAGGAATGTGGGCAAGCGTTTCCATGGAACAGATTTTACAGTGGAATCCTGAAGTTATAATAACGTCGGATCCAACTTTTTATGCTAATATCTATTCTAACTCCAGTTGGAGTGGAATTACTGCAGTTAAAAATAAAAGAGTATATCTCTCTCCACAAGCTCCTTTCAAATGGTTTGATCAACCTGTAGGGGCTAATATGATCATTGGAATTCCATGGACTGCTAAAATTCTTTACCCAGATCAATTCAAGAGTTTGAATTTAACTAAAGAAACTAAAGAATTTTATTCAGAATTCTATCATTACGATCTGAGTGATGAGGATGTTACTAAAATTCTAACATCGTCTGGAATGAATTCAACGATGTTAAATTAACATATAACCTCCTTAACATTCTGGAAAAATTTATAAGTTCAAGTCTGAACTGATTCCAAATCCATTAAAAAAATTAATAAATAACAAAACATGTAAAAGGTGAAAATATGAGTGATTTTAGAGACTTACTTAAAAAAGCAGGCGAATTTCATGGGGATATATGTGGTGGAATAGTGATGGGTACTAAATTAGCTATTCATGGCATGGAAACATTAGGAATGACCCCTGGAGAAAAAGATAAAAGGTTAATAGTGTACACTGAAATTGATCGATGTATCTGTGACGCAATCATTTCTGTAACCAAAACTTCTCTCGGAAAAAAATCGCTTAAACCTATGGGTTACGGCAAATTCGCTGCTACATTTGTGAATATTGAAACAGGAGAAGCAGTTCGTGTTTTAGATATTGATGCCAACAAAAAAGACGAAAAAGATGATGGGGAAATGGAAGAAACTGTAGAAGATCTTATTGAAAGAATAGCTGAAACTAATCCTGAGGATCTATACGAGGTTCAAAAAGTGTCAGTTAAAATCGATCCAAACGACTTACCTGGTAAACCCTTGGAAATAGCTAAATGTGTCAATTGTGGAGAGGTTGTAATGGATGGAAAACACCACCTAAAGGGAGGAGAAGCGTACTGTACTTCATGTGCAGTTGGATCATATTACAGACTCTTAAAATAAATTATTAGAGAAACTTAATCTACATGAACTTCAGCGAGATTGTTGGTAGAGATTTAAGTTTTAACAACAAATTTATTTCATTTCTTTTGGAATTTTTTTCAGATATAAAAGGAATGAGTCCATGACACATTTTTTTGATTAAATCCTGAATTTCATACGTGATTTATCAAAAAAAATATAAGAAATTACAATAATTCTACTTTATTTAATAATAAATAATTCTAAATGAGAAATAAAACATGTCAACTAATAATAGCAGCTTACAAAGATTATTCTCAGATAAAAATAGAAATAAATGGCTATTAAATATAATTTTAATATCTTTGCCAATATTTCTGTTTTTTGTATCTTTCCTCATAGGAAGATACCCATTAAGTCCTTTAGAAGTTGTTACAACCATTTTGGCCAAATTCATTCCATCAATTCACGTTTCTGCTACATACTCGACAATAGTATGGGACATAAGGTTGCCCAGGATAATGGCTGCGGTTCTTATAGGGGCTGCTTTATCTGTTGCAGGAGCTGCTTTTCAGGGCACTTTTAAAAACCCTCTTGTTTCTCCAGATATTTTAGGAGTTTCCTCTGGAGCGGGGTTTGGAGCAGCAATAGCAATCCTATTCATTGGTATTCCCTGGGTAATTCAAATTTCAGCATTTGCATGGGGTCTCATTGCAGTTACCATAACATACTTTGTTGCAAGATCAATCCGGAACTCAGAAATTTTGGTCATGGTGTTAAGTGGTATGGCAATTGCCTCGTTATTTACGGCATTCATATCTCTGTGTAAGTACACTGCAGATCCATATTCGAAATTGCCACAAATAGTTTACTGGTTAATGGGAAGTCTCTCCTCTGTAACCAATGCTCAGGTGCTAATGGTTTCAATACCCATAGTTGTAGGAATAAGTATTTTGCTCATTTTGAGGTGGAGATTAAACGTTCTTGCAATGGGAGACGAAGAGTCCAAATCTTTAGGAGTAGAGACTAATAAATTGAGATTTGTTATAATAATCTGTTGTACACTCATAACTGCTGCTGCAGTATCCATTAGTGGTATAATTGGATGGATCGGTTTGTTAATACCCCATATAAGTAGAATATTGGTTGGCCCAGACCATAAAAAATTACTTCCAGCCACAATATGTTTAGGTGCATCATTTCTGTTGTTAATAGATAACGTATCAAGGACATTACTGGCTGTTGAAGTTCCAATAGGCATTCTTACAGCAATTATTGGTGCTCCATTCTTTTTATACCTATTAAGAAAGGGGTATAACCAATGGACATAGTTCTTGAAGTAGGTGACTAAATGAGTGTATTGGAAGTTAAAAAGGCAACATTTGCCTATGAAAATTCGTGTAACATCTTTGAAGACATAAATTTAACAGTTGATGCAGGTGATGTTGTCTGCATACTGGGATCAAATGGATGTGGTAAGACTACATTAATAAAGTGTTTGAATAGATTGCATGATCTCAAAGAAGGTGCTATTTACATCAAGGGTATGGACATTAAAAGAATTGATCAACGAACAATAGCACGCAACATTGGATATATTCCACAGGGACATGTTTCAACATTTGCTTTCACAGTATTTGATGTGGTACTCATGGGAAGAACTCCCCACATAGATTATTTAGATTCTCCTGGAAAGGAAGATTTCAGGATAACTGAAGAAGCCCTCAAAAAATTTGGAATATACCATTTAAAGGATAAACCCTACACCTCTTTAAGCGGTGGGGAACAGCAACTGGTATTCTTTGCAAGGGTAATAACTCAAGAACCATCTATACTACTTTTAGATGAACCTACATCCCATTTAGATTTTGGAAATCAATTAAAAACCTTGAACATAATTTCACAACTTTCCAAAGAAGGCATATCAATTGTTATGACATCACATTATCCCGATCATGCATTTATATCCTCAAATAAAGTTGCATTGATGAAGGATCACAAATTTATTGGAATTGACAGCCCCGAGAAAATTATTACAAAGGAAAACATGGAAAATATTTACGGAATTGAAGTAAAAATAATGGACATATCTCCAGATAGAAAAATTTGTGTACCACTCATGCCTACAAATGGATCTAATAATGAATTTGTACACAAGTAATGCTAATTATATCATAATAAAACTTACAGGTGAAAATAAATGAAAACTATTGAATTTAAATCCATAGGTACCATACACACACCATTCAAGGATCTTGAGGGAATGCCCATACAACCAATTGGTGCAAGGGGAGTGAAGGGTCAAATAGAACTTGAAAAGGAATATGAAGGCGGATTAAAGGATCTTGACGGATTTTCACATATAATACTCATCTATCATTTGCACCTGTGCAACGGTCACCTTTTGGAAGTTAAACCATTTTTAGACACAGAAAAACGGGGAATTTTTGCCACAAGATCACCTAAGCGACCCAATCAAATAGGAATATCTGTGGTCCGCCTTGAAAACATAGAAGGATCAACCCTACATGTACAAGATGTTGATGTGGTGGATGGAACACCGTTACTGGATATTAAACCCTACGTTCCACACTTCGATAAACACGAAGCTGATGACGTTTCAATAGGCTGGTTTGAAGACAAGCATCAAGAAGCATCTGATAAAAGATCAGACAGAAGATTCATAGACGACTAAACCAAGAAATAATTTATTGGGATTTAATTACTAAATTCCAAATTATTCTTAAATTCTTTTTTTATGCCTTAATTAAAATGACATGTTATACCAAAAATTGGTTTATTTTTACTGGATTAGAACTCTTCCATATCAGAAACCTTCATCATGGTTTCAACTGCCTTAGGTTCAACATCCATACCATGTTCCTTTAATGCAGCAATAGGGTTTAATCCTCCTGGAGCTACAATTCCAACATGGTAACGTTCCACTTTGGCATTGTAAACGAGTTCACTTGGTTTGCCTATTTTAAGTATTGAAAATCCAGCATCCTGCACTTCTTCGAGCACTTCCACAGCATCCTGACGTGAAACATATGGAATTTCTCTTAAACTAGCTAAAACTCGACCCCCTCCCTTAATTGCTTCATTCACTGATGTCATGTTCTTGGCAATGTATATCTCATGGGGATCCAATGATGATCCATTGTATGCTGTTAGTTCAATGAAACGTGGCTGTTTGGCATTGGTTTCTAAAATTCCTCCGTACTGTGGTGTGGTTGACACACCATGTTTTGTGAGTATTCCGTCTATTGTTAGACTGCATACTGTGGCTATTCCCACCTTATCATTTTCGTTACCCGGAACTGTGGCGAAATATTTACTTGTACAGAATTTTGGCCCGACTTTCATTACTTCCTCGAAGATGTCCATGGCATCATCAAGATCCTGTTTTTTAATGTAAGAAACATTGGTTATGACATTCCCTGCATGGGTTTCAACATCAAAATCAACTTGATAGATCAAATTCCAAGTTTTAGAAAGGAGAAACTTGACTTTTTCTGCCTTTTCTGGACCTGTAATTTTTAAAATGGAACTGGAATCTACAAAATTCTCCATACCATTAAATTCTAAGTTATTTTCTGCTAATTTTATATTTACAGTGTACCCTGCTTCTTTAGCTGCGCATAATGGTGAAATTCCTCCGGTAACTGCTATTCCAACCATGTTATCATCGACGGGTATACCGAGAACAGATTCTCCTTCTTTACCCATCTTTAAAAGTCCATGAATCCCAATTTTTTTAAGATCCTTGAACAAAGAAGTTGCACTGGCCCTTGCACTCTTAGGTATAAGCCTGAAATTTGCAGGTATGGTTCCATTTCCATCTTCTATTACCTTCAAAACAGAAGTCATGTTTTTATCTGTAAATGCTTCAAGTGGAGTCATTGAAGTCTTTTTGTAGGATATTAATTCGGTGAACCTTGTTGGAACATAATCATTCACCTTTACAATACCTCCATACTTGGGTATGACTGGTATTCCCTTTCCAAGCAGCATACCATCGATGGTTGTACCACAAACAGTATCGAACTTCACTTCTTGGCCTTCAACAGGAGTCTCATGGAACTTCACGTAGTTACTCACTGCCACTCCCTTTTCAAATACAGACTTAAGCAGTTCTATTATGTCTTTTTCATATTTGAATGAGGATGTGTTTACTATGACTTTTCCAGTTCCATCTAAGGGGTTAAGTGTTGTTTGATGGATCATGTCCTCAAACTTGGAAAAGATGAAATCTACTTGGTCGTAGATCAGTCCTTTATCTAGTTCTTTATGTCCTTTATTAGTTATTTGTCTTCCTGCGTATCCTATACGTTCAGTGAATCCTTTTTCATCCAAAATTCGCATGTGATATCGCACTGCCCTTTCTCCAAGGTCGTAACCTTTCTTTTTGAGTTCTTCTGCTATGGTTTTGGCTCCCAGCACTTCATCTCGGTCTGCCAGAATACGCAGAATTTCCATCATTTTACGATCAGTCTCTTGCGGCATTTGTTCACCAATAAAAACACTTTTTTTAAGTTATTACTTTGAATTTATAAGTCTAAATCCTTCAATGCAAATCTATTGAATGGAATATTTAAAAAGCTTATGTTAATAATTTTTTAACAAATTCAGTTTTTTTATTACCGAATTTTAAAAATAAAAAAGGAAGGGAAAAATTAAATCATCAAGTACTTTTCGAGTTCGTATGGGAATACCTGTATCCTGTAGTCGTCCCATTCTTTTTTCTTGATGTCCATGAACTGTTTGTATACATGGTCACCGAGGGATGATTTAACAACTTCATCATGTTCTAGGGCATGGTATGCTTCCCAGAGGCTGGATGGTAGTGTTTCAATTCCTTCTCTTTCTAGTCCTGCTGCATCTAATCCGAACACATCGATTTCTGTTGCTTCACCTGGATCGATTTTGTTGTTGAGACCGTCCATTCCAGATTCTAACATTGCTGCAAATGCTAGGTATGGGTTACAGGATGGGTCTGGGCATCTGAATTCAACCCTTGTACCGTTTCCACGGGAGGCTGGGATTCTGACTAATGTTGACCTGTTTTTAAGACCGTATGCTATGTAGCATGGTGCTTCGTATCCTGGTACTAACCTTTTGTAGGAGTTCACAGTAGGTGCAACAATTGCAGATAGTGCTTTGGAGTGTTTGAGTAATCCTCCTATGAAGTATCTTGCTTCTTCAGACAACTGATCTTGTCCATCAGGGTCGTAGAAGATGTTTTTTCCGTTTTTGAATAAACTCTGGTGGACGTGCATTCCGCTTCCGTTTACACCGAAGAATGGTTTAGGCATGAAAGTAACCATGTAACCTAGGTTGTCCACTATGGCTTTTATGGCCTGTTTGAAGGTTATGACAGCGTCTGCTGTTTTCATTGCGTGGTCAAATTTGAAGTCAATTTCGTGCTGACCTGGTCCCACTTCGTGGTGGCTTACTTCAACTTCAAAGTTAAGTTCCTCTAATCCTAAAACTAGTTCTCTTCTAACATCAGTTCCCTGGTCAACAGGTTCAACATCGAAGTAGATACCGTTGTCGTGGGGTACTATATGACCTTCTGCATCTTCACCTATGATGAAAAATTCAGGTTCTGGGCCAACGTTGTACTCGTAACCTTTGTCTTCAATTTTTGCAAGAGCCTTTTTGAGAACGTATCTTGGGTCTCCTTCAAAAGGAGTCATATCTGGCCAGAATATGTCACATATAAACCTGCATACACCTTTTTCTTCTGGTCTCCATGGTAGTGTGGAGAATGTGTCAGGGTCTGGTTTAATAATCAAGTCACTTGCATTTATGTCAACAAATCCATCTACTGATGAACCATCAAACAGTAATCCATCTTTGAGTATGTCTTCAATGTCTCCTGGTTTTGATATTGGGACTGCCATGTTTTTTGGAGTTCCATGTATATCCACGAACTGCAGTCTAACAAATTTTGTGCCGCATCTTTCAATGTTTTCAATAACCTTTCCTATTTTGTCTTCCATGATCAATTACCTCCATGAGAATATTCATGATCTTTATACCGGAAAGTAGTTTCCTTTTAATAATATATAAATGTTTTGAAGATAATTCAGTGATCTAATGTACAGATTCCATTGGTTTTTACTGTACATTGATGATAATATCCAAGGATCGAAGTTGAAATGCATAACCTCACCCAACAAAGATTTTTTAATAAAACTACTTTTTAACTAACAGAAACTGATGTACGTCCATCAACCAATCATTAAACCAAAAAAAAGAGTAAAATCAGGATTTAATTAGAATTCAACAACTGAAAATGATTCTTTCTTTAAAAGATCGAATATTAATACTTCAGGTGCCAAGATAATATTTCCCTTACCAGTCAATATCTTCACAACTTCAAATGACTGTAAACATCCCACTATGTTTGGAACTGGTCCAATAACAGGTGGAACCTCTTTAGCCAATTTTGAAACTTCGTTAAAAACTTCTTCAGTCAATTCTTTACCAGAAGAATTCAATCTAAATGTTTCTTCGTAATTGGGAGTTTCATTGGTGAAGGTTGTGACTTGTCCCATTGTACCATGAATGGCACCGTGCACAAAAGGCACCCCAAGTTCCATTGCTTTTCTACTGGTTATAATTCTTGTTTTTAGGTTGTCAAGGGCATCCACCACGATACTGCTGCCCTTCACTATCTCTTCAACGTTTGACTCATTTAACTCTGTGTTGAAGACCTCGATGTCAACAAATGGATTAATGGACTGGATCGTTTCTTTGGTTACATCTGTCTTTGGGTGTCCAACATGATCTATGCTGCTCATGAGCTGTCTGTTAATATTGGAGTAATCAAATACATCTTTATCAACTATTTTAAGATGATTTATTCCCATCCTTGCAAGCATTTCAATTACTGCGCCTCCAATACCTCCACACCCAATCACAGTAACTACTGAATCTTTAAGTTTTAACTGCTCTTTTTTGTTTAAAATTCCCTTCTGCCTGTTGATCATTTCCCAGTATATATTTTCATCGTAATCATTTGACATTTACAAAC
>JAEZAV010000162.1 GCA_023430285.1 Methanobacteriota archaeon
TTAGTTTCTATTTTAAAAGGGAGGATTAGTCAATGGATTATATGATTGAGGCCATTGATCTCACCAAGAAATTTGATGATCTCACTGCAGTGGATGGGCTCAACATCAAAATTCGAAAAGGAGAGGTTTTTGGTTTTTTAGGACCAAATGGGGCGGGTAAAACAACATCCATTAGAATGATGGTGGGATTACTTAAACCAACCAGCGGAACCATCCTGATAGATGGTACTGATATTAAACAGATTGAAAAGGGTAAAATTGGCATATGTCCTCAGGAATTAATGTTATGGGAGCATTTAACATGCAAGGAAAGTTTAAGTCTCATGGCAGACATGTACGAAGTTCCAAAGGATGTTAAAGACCAGAGGATCGATGAGCTTTTAAAGGATCTTTTCCTAACAGACAAGGCAAACACCGTTGTTTCAAACCTTTCGGGGGGAATGAAAAGAAGGTTGAACTTGGCACTTTCTGTTGTGCACGAGCCTGATGTTGTGGTTTTAGATGAACCATCTGAAGGTTTGGACCCCCAATCAAGACGTGTACTTTGGAACTACATACGTTCCATGCGTGATGTTCAGGGAAAAACTGTCATACTCACCACACACTTAATGGATGAGGCAGACAGTTTAAGTGACAGGATAGGAATTGTGGACCATGGTAAGCTCATTAGGTTGGACACCCCTGAAAATCTTAAGAAAGAAATTGGTGAAGGGGATATTGTTGATGTTAAACTGTCTGATCCATCTAAAAATCTTGAAATCATAACGGAACTTAAGAAAATTGAAGACATCATCTCAGTGGTTGAAACAGACGGTCGAATAAATATAAGGGCGCTAGATGCAGTTTCAAAACTGCCACAGATCATGAAACTAGTTGAAAAATTAGATCTTAGGGTTGATGATCTGTCTGTAAGACAAAATACACTTGAAGATGTATTTATTGACCTTACTGGAACAGGATTGAGGGAATAAAAATGAAATTTACGAGTATAGCAGTTAAGGACTTTAAAGAACTTGTTAGAGACAAAAGGGGACTGTTTTTCATTTTACTGTTTCCAATTTTCTTCATGATGATCTTTGGATTTGCATTTGGAGGTATGGGACAGGAAAACACGCCCCACAACATAGCAATTGTGAACTACGATGAAGGAACAACGTTAATAACTGGAGAAAACTTTAACTTTGGAGACAACCTCACTAATCTGCTTAAAGAATCAACTTACACCGACAGCGATGTTAAACTCTTCAACGTCACTGAAACCTCTGAAAGCAAGGCAGATTCACTACTGAAACAGAGAACAGTAGATGCTGAACTGATAATTCCAAGTAACTTCTCTGCTTCCATGGCATCACAAATTGCCAACAGCACAGGATTAACTAACAACATAAACACCACAGTGTCCAGTCCAATAATTCGTGGTGATGAAGGTTACAGTAACTTCTTTGCATCTGAAAGTGCGTTGAGCACGATAATAACAGGGTATGAAACTGGCACAGTAACTGGTTTCAAGAACCAACTCGCAGGAACCCCTGGTGCACAACCAGTTAAGTACGTGAACGTCACTGTTCAAGGAATCAGTGGAACACAATCATTCACCCAGTTCGACTTCCTAGCACCTGGTATGATGGTGTTTGCAATTTTACTACTGGCAACTACAATAGCTGCTATTTTAACTAGAGAAGTTGAAAGTGGAACGCTTGAAAGGCTTAAAATGTCTAAGATGAGGTCATTTGATCTTCTATTTGGGGGTTTAATACCTTGGTCTCTGGTTGCAGGTGCGCAAGTTGTGATACTGTTGATAGTAGCTGTCCTCCTGGGACTTCACTGGCAGGGAGGTATTAATTCAGTTATTTTGGCGACAATAATTGGTATTATAGGTGGTGTCGCCTCAATTGCACTGGCAATGATCATAGCATCATTTGCTAAAAACGATAGGCAAGCAGCGAATTTAGGAACCTTAATTGTGGTGCCAATAAGTTTCCTGGTTGGTGCATTTTTCCCACTACCGCAAGTCTTTATTTCGGTTTTAGGGCATTCATTCCAGGTATATGAATTAATACCATGGACACACACTTTAAATGCATTGAGGGGTGTTCTTTTGTACGGTGAAGGATTTAATGCTGTGGCCTTGCAAATAGAGCTGAGCCTAGTCCTCACCGTGATCTTGTTCATAATAGGGGTCTTTTTATACTCAAGAACACGTTTAAGAGCAGATAGTTAACTAAAAAAAATATGAGGGATGATAAAAAATGTCAGAGGAACATGTTCACAAGCATCATGGTAAAACATCTAGGGATATTCTTGGTGCAGCAGAAATATTGGATGTAATGGATTTAAAACCCGGTGATAAGTTTTTAGATGCTGGTTGTGGAGATGGTTACGTCTCCATAGAGGCCTCTAAACTAGTTGGTTCCAATGGAAAGATATTTGCATTGGATGTGTATCCTGAATCCATTGAGGGTGTTGCTAAGGAAATCAAGGAGAAGGGTATTGAAAATTTAGAACCCATCCTTGCAGATGTAACAGATTCCATACCTCTTGATGATGATTCTGTTGATGCTGTTTTAATGTCCAATGTCCTACATGGATTTGGGGATGAAGAACTTGAAACAGTACTCAAAAACATAAACCGAGTCATTAAAAAGGATGGAAAATTTGCTGTTGTAGAATTTAGAAAGGAGCAAAGTGAAAGGGGACCACCATTCGATGTGAGGCTACATCCTTCAGATGTTTCCCAAATACTTACAAAACACGGTTACAAAGTTGTAAAATCTCAAGAAATAGCAACTTTACATTACATAGTTTTGGGACAAAAAATAGATTGAATCCATTCCTTTTTTTTATTCTCTAATTTTTTTTGATTAAAATAAAAAATATTAAAAAAATATGTATGAAAAAAAGAATTTTTAAAATAATTTTTAAACTGTTCCCAGCAGTCAGGTTTAGTAAAGCTGGGTGTAACTTGAAACAAAGTCAGAATGATCCCTGTCAAGCAGCCTCAAAGCAGTCATGAGTTCGGGTGATGAACAGCTTCTCTCCTCAACCAAGTTTCTGAGGGTTCCATTTTTTATATGTTCTTGTATCTCTTTTATTGTAAATTCAATGGTATTCCTGTTGTAATTTGTAAGTTCTTCGAGATCCATGTCGTATAGTTTGTAAACATCTAAGTTGTACTGTTGTGTTGATGTTAGAAGTGTATTTAACTCTGCGTAGTAATCAGCTGCAACGTTGTCAAAGAAATCAACACCAAGGTAGGTTAGAAATGGCATGTAGGATGGTTTAGCAAATGGGAAATAAATTCCTGTGTTTGGGTTGATGGTTTCACGAAGTTTAACTATGATCTGAACTAGATCCCTTGAGTTTTCAAGTAATGACTCGGGATTGGCAATCATTAAGATGGAATTTCCTAATTTTTCCAGTTCTAAAGCACATTTAATTCTTAAATCAGAATATTTAGATCCGTGCACCACTCCGATTCCTGTTTCTTCGGAGTTCATAGCATATTCCAGTGTACTATTAACTGACCATTCAGCGAGGGATTCTGGAACGTTGTATGGCATAGGTTCATCTTTTAATATTTTTAATGAATTGTCTGACTTAATTAGATTTGGAGTGTCCATTTTGATGTACTTTCCAAGTCTTGCTGGTCCATCATGCAGTTTAATTTCTATCATATCGATCACAGATTCTAGTAAGATTGAATAAAGTAAATTTTTTGTTTGCAGTACTAATAATATTATTTGAATCTTTACTTTTCAAGTTTAATGTATTTTCTGATCATCCCCTCAAAAGTGTAACCTAAAAGGTTACAGTTATGGATTTTCACCGAACCTTTATATATACTCAGAATAAACCTACGATATGAAAATCACAAGTTTTCAGAATTTGCCAATTATGGTCATCTGATCAGGGCGTGAAATAGATGAAAACATTAAAACGCTTAAAGAATATGTTAAGTGGCGAAAAAGAAGATAAAACAGAGACTCCTCAGGGAGAACCAGTGCCTGAATCTTCTAAAGCTAAACCGGAAGAAACTCCAGCAAGCACTAAAACTGTTAAAACTGAAGTTAAGAGTACAGCACCAGAACAGAAATCCAAGGATGAAGAAATTAAATCTAAAGTAGAGGATGTAAAAGAAGATATAAAATCCAAAGCTGAAGAAGTTAAATCTAAAACCGAAGACGTGTCTAGTGATGTGAAATCTAAAGCTGAGAAAGTATCGGATGATGTGAAATCTAAAGCAGAGGAAATATCCCAAGATGCTAAATCTAAGGTGGAGGACATATCTGCCGATGTGAAATCCAAGGTAGAAGATGTTAAATCTAAAGCCAAGGATATATCTGAAGATGCTAAATCTAAAGCTTCAAAAACAGATGAAAAAATAGAAAAATCTGAAGAATCTAAAACCGATAGGAGTGGTAAAATGACTTTACTCGAAGGAAGAGAAAAAGAAGTGATAACCCGTGAAAATATTGATCCAGATTTCAAAAATGAAGTCATGGACGCAGGTGCAGAATCAGTAGCACTATGTTTCCAGTGTGGAACATGTACAGGAGCATGTCCTTCTGGAAGGAGAACACCTTACAGGATAAGGAACGTAGTAAGAAAATCAGTTATGGGACTCAAAGATGAAGTCATAGCTGACGACTCAATATGGATGTGCACAACCTGTTACGAATGCCAGGAAAGATGCCCAAGAGGAATCAAAATCGTGGACGTCGTAAAAACAGTGAGAAACTTCGCTGCACAGGCAGGATACATGGCACCAGCACACAAAATGACAGGTTCTTTCGTTATAAAAACAGGACACGGAGTTCCAATTAACGATGCAACCATGGCACTAAGAAAGAGCGTTGGACTAGATGAATTACCACCAACAACCCATCAGTTCCCTGAAGCACTAGATGAAGTACAGAAAATCGTCAAGGCAACAGGATTTGACAACTTAATCGGCTGGAACTGGGATAAAGCGGAGCTAGAATAAGGAGGAATCACAATGGCATTTGCATATTTCTTAGGATGTATTATGAACAACAGGTACCCTGGAATTGAAAAGGCTACCAGAGTAATGTTTGACAAGCTCGGTGTAGAGCTCAATGATATGGAAGGAGCTTCCTGCTGCCCAGCACCAGGTGTTTTCGGTTCCTTTGATAAAACCACATGGGCTGCAATAGCAGCTAGGAACATCACCATTGCAGAAGACATGAATTCTGACATCATGACAGAATGTAACGGATGTTTCGGTTCACTCTATGAAACCAACCATCTTCTAAAAGAAGATGAAGAAATGAAAGAAAAGATAAACGGAGTTTTATCTGAAGCTGGAAGAGAATTTAAAGGTGAAGTAAACGTAAGGCACTTTGCTGAAATTTTATACAACGAAGTAGGTGTCGACAAATTATCAGAATCTGTTGAAAAACCATTAAACCTCAATGTAGCAGTTCACTACGGCTGCCACTTCCTTAAACCTAGTGCTGAAATCAACATTGACGACCCAATGAAACCAACAATTCTCGACGAACTCGTTGAAATCACCGGTGCAAAATCCATAGCATACAAAGACAAAATGATGTGCTGCGGTGCAGGTGGAGGTCTACGTTCCCGTGACATAGACGTTACACTAGATTACACCAAGGAAAAACTCGACAACATGACAGCTGCAGGAGTAGACGCAATTGTAAATGTTTGCCCATTCTGCCACCTACAGTTCGATGTTGGTCAGACAGAAGTCAACAAAAAATACGGAACAGACTTCGCAATTCCAGTATTCCACCTTGCTCAGCTATACGGTCTTGCAATGGGACTCAAAAGCGAAGAGTTAACAGTCGATGCTCATTTAACAAGCACAGACCCAGCTCTTAAAAAGCTTGATGAAATTACTGGTGGAGAATAAATCTTCTCCATTTTATAATTTTTTTTTTAGATTCAATTATTGATCTTATTTGACCTTGTTTTAAATAGTAAAACACTTTAATTTAAAAAAACTAATATTGATCTGTTTTTAATACAACTTTCATAAAATTATTTAAATCAAAAAAAAGAGGTGTTTTTTTTGTTCGTTGCAAGTTTGGTTGGAATATTTAAATTTAAAGAACTACCAGAAAATTACGGTCCGTTTGCACAGCACAAAGCTACGATGGAGAAAAGAACCATCAAAGATGATGATGAAATAGCAATTTTAAACATTGCAGGTACTGAAAGTAACCATGTTCTGTTTTTGGATTCCTACAAAACAATAGCTGAAATAGAAGAGGAACTCAAACAACTGGATGCAGAAATCAATTACAACACCAAAAAAATATTGGAAGGACATTTATGAATGATTTACCCCTTGAACAAACCTGGATGGTACTGGTAGAACTGTTAACTGATCTAAGAAAGAAAAACGTGGAAATTGATCCGTCCATACCTGAAGATATCAGGATGGCCAAGACCACTATAAATTTTTATAAAGTAAACCCCGCTGATCCTGAGAGGATGAAGGAATTAAAAAGGATCAATGACTTTATAAACGCTGTTCAAGATAAATTACTGGATCTTGCAGAGAATGAAGGCAAAGAGTACAGGTTGAAATGGGTAGAAAAGTTAACCAAAGCATCTCGCGGTGAAAAGATCTACGATACCCATGAAGAGAAATCTAAATTTGTGGTTGGTGCACCCCCAGGATTCTCAATGGTTAGAATAACGTTCAAGGTACCTATTCATGAAGAACGATTGCAAGAAATTGCAGAGTACCATAACGTGATAATAGAATTCCAAACAGATACAATCATAGTGATATACGGGGACAAATCTAACATTCAGGAAAGTTTGAAGGAAATTTCATCATTCTTCAAGGAACAGATAGAACCTGTTTAAGCAGGTAAGTTTCTCTAATTTTTTTAACAGCAAATTTTTTTTGTATAAAAAATATATTTAACTCAATGATCAATCTAGGGAGAAAATTTTCATGAAGATCGTAGCTTTCAGTGACATTCACGGCAAGTATGGGAAAATAATCGAATTTCTAAAAAATAATCAAGTCGATCTGGTCGTTTTAACAGGTGATATCACACACTTCGGACCACCAGAACTTGCAGAAGAAATTTTAAATGAAATAGCCTCTTTTGATGTGCCTGTCTTGGCCATACCTGGAAACTGCGATCCTGCAGAACTCTACGGTAACATGGACAATTCCAATGCCATCAACATACATGGTAGAAGCGTTACAATCAACAACGTGGGAATTTGCGGATTTGGAGGTTCAAACCCAACACCATTCAAGACACCCCTCGAATTTGAAGAGGTGGAAATATACGAAAATGCAAAGAAGGCTCTTGAAGAGGTGAAGGACAGTAAAGTCACACTATTTATAACACATGCACCTCCAGCCGATACGAAAACAGATGTTCTGCCTTCGGGGGATCATGTTGGAAGCATATCCATAAGGAAAATTATTGAAGAATCACAGCCCACAGTTAACATTTGTGGCCATATCCATGAATCAATGGCAACCGACAAAATTGGTGAAACTGAAGTCATAAATCCTGGAATGACATCAGGGGGATATGCATGCATGATCAACATCGATGATTCAAATGAGGATGATATCAAGGTTGAATCAAAGATAATTGAAATATGAGTACAATTTTGATAATTAGTGTTCAATATGAAGTTTAAGTCCAATTTGAGGTCATAATTCAACATTATTTGATTTCAAATAGCTTTGATCTATTTACTGCTTTGAATAATAACAAATAGAAAATAATTTATAACTTGTTTACAAAGGAATAGTGAGTTTATGGATATTTAATTCATCTTTGTCCCAGATTAATTTTTTTAGAGGTGAGAGATTGAAAAAGATAATGGTTGAAGGTCAAGTAGGTGGAAAGGTATACAGGGAACCATTTTCAAAGGGTGTACTTTCAAGGTCTTTAACAAGGGCTGAAATGGACCCAGACAGAGCTTACACTTTTGCATCCAAGATTGAATCAGATTTGATGGAACAGGGTGTGAAGGTCATCAATCTTGATGATTTAATCGTTATTGTTCGTGAAAAACTCAGGGGCGAAGGTGGAGAGATAGCCGAAAAATACGGGCTTTGGAAGAGGATAAGAAGATGCGATGAACCATTGATCATACTTATTGGAGGGTCTTCTGGTGTTGGAACTTCATCAATTGCATTTGAAGTTGCAAACAGGCTTGGAATAAGGAACATGATCAGTACAGACATGATAAGGGAAGTAATGAGAAAGATAGTGTCTAAGGAACTTCTACCCACCATCTATGAATCCAGTTACACAGCCTACAGATCCCTTAGAATTCCACCACCACCAGAGTTGGATGAGGTATTAATTGGATTTAGAGACCATGTTGATACTGTTAGTGTGGGTATTGAAGCTGTAATTGAAAGATCCCTCAAGGAAGGCATAAGTATAGTGATCGAGGGTGTTCATATTGTTCCTGGTTTTATCAGTGAGGATCTGGTGAAGAAACACAACGTGAACATGTTCGTACTAACACTTCAAGATGAAGAAGTTCACAAGGGAAGGTTCTATTCCAGATGCAGACAACAGTGGGCTAGACGACCACTTAAGAGATACATGAATTACTTTGGAGCTATAAGAAGAACTCATAAATATTTCGAAAGCCAGGCTAACAAGTATCATGTTCCGGTTATTGAAAACATAGATGTTACAACCACTATAGACTCCATAATAGAAACAATTACAAAGACCTATGGAAGTGATGATGATGTTAAATGAGTTAAAAGTTGAAGATGTGATGAGCAGTAAAGTCATAACAGTTTCACCATCTGAGGATGTAGTATTTGCATTCGAGAAGTTGATGAAACATAAGATCAGTTCGTTACCAGTTGTTGAAGACAACAAACTTATGGGAATAGTAACTGCTACAGATTTAGGACACAACCTTGTTCTTGACAAGTACGAAATAGGAACCATTGTTGAAAAGGTTATGGTGACTGATGTGGTGTGTGTCAAACCTGAAGACGATC
>JAEZAV010000019.1 GCA_023430285.1 Methanobacteriota archaeon
GCTTTTATTAAAATATCATATTCTCCTGAAACTGTGTAAACTTCAGAGACTTCTTCGAGTTTAGAGAGTTCGTACTTCACATTTTCATGCTTTTCAGACTCGGTCTGTATGATTATTATTGCAGTTACAGTCAAACCAATTTCTTCAGGGTTCACAATAAGGGTGTACTGTTTAATGACGTTATTTTCTAGTTTTTTGAGTCTGTTAGATATGGTTGCATCAGGCACATCTATTTCTTTAGACATTTGAGAGAGTGTGATTCTTGAATTCCTGACAAGGGAACGAATTATCTCCGAGTCTATATCATCCATTTCAAATTCACCACTTTATTTTATACTAAAGATTATATTGGCAATACTTATAAACATTGTGGAACATTACCACAATTTAGATGAAATTTTGGAAAATCACCCATAAATTTGAATTTTATGGGAAAAATCAAAATTTATGCCTAAAAAGTTAAATTATTCCTGATGGAAATACCTAATTCCAAATTTTTAACACGAAGTATCCTGATTTTAAACCCAAATAATTAACATTTACTTCATTTATAAGAGTTCCAGAAGGGACTCCAACTATGTACACCTTGAATGGCTTGTTAGGATCTGATGATGTACGTACATGAAGAATCAAAACTCCATCTTTCCCCAAATCTCTGACAAATGGTGTTATATCCATTGGACTATCCTCAAATATTTTTGATGTTGCAGATAAATTATTGGGAGTATCTATCATCCACAAAGCCCCTTGATCCGATATGTGGGGAGGATCTGTCATCAGGTAAAAATCAGTTGAATTTAAGGTTTCCTGTCCAATTTTGAACACATCACAAACCCATCCAGGTATTTCATTGCTATAATCCGGGAAAGGATGAAAGTAGGAGTTAATTTCTGAATGTGGACATTTGTAATGACTTTTATTTGCTACAAAACTCTGTTCAATTGTTAATTTGGAGTAAATAACGTATGAATTGTAGCTGTAAACTATAGTGCGGTTTGCTACGTAAACTTCTGTGTTGAAGTTATTTGTTTGGTTTACAATGGACAATATTGGAAGTGAAGAATCAAATGGATAAATCGTAACACTGCATTTGAAACCATTCGGAATCAGTTTATCCATTAATTCTGGATTTTTTTTGAGGGCTTCGAGTTTTTTGGAGCTCAATTTATTTGTTCCTGAACTGTTTTTGGTGTCAGCTAGCCCGGGGGATGTTCCTGAAGCTGATCTCATTTCCTCCCAGTAGTCAGGAGATCCTGAAGTTTTAATGAGGATATCACACACATCATCTGTGATTCTCTGGTGGGACTGTTCAGAATAAAAATTATCAATTCTGTTTCCAGCAATGTCCATTGCATCTGCAGATATTCCTAAAATAAGTATCATGATCAACAGGGATAAAAATACATCCAAAGAAAATATAAAGCCTTTCTCATCCATTGAATCACTTCTTTAATCATTAGGAAGTCCATATTTATCTCTGTGTCCTTTATCAAGGAATATACCACACTGCGGAGTACTGGAATCATAGCTCAACAGTTTTCCAAGATAAATTTCAGAATGACTCTCCCCAAAAATAATATGATCTACAGAACAGGGAGCATAGTCACGGGACAAATTGGAAATTCCTGGCACAACAAAGGTTTCGAGTCCAGTGTGATTACACACAGATTTACCCTCAAATCTACAAAAAATGCAAGGTCCAGCAGCACTTAAATGGTAATATCCGTTGTCTATACAGTTTTTAAGAGTTAAATATGAGTTGGAATCCCCGTGTGAATGGTAGGGATCATATGGACATTTCTTGAAGTAAAGTGGTGAACTCGCGTTATCGTAGGCCGTGCTGTTTTCTATGCCCTTTGATTTAAGGTAGTTTGAAAGTGCAAGCCCATAATATATCTTATCTCCCTCTGTTTTTAAGGATCCGTAACCTTTCATTTTGATGAATGGCAGAGGATCCTTTATGCAGGGAGATGAATCTGTGGAGTCCGAAGATGCAAATTGTACATCCTGACTCATATTTCTAGCAATATGCCCCTCATGGTAATTAGCGTACAAGGTGGAGTTCACACATACTTTGTAGGGATCCTTAGAATTATCAACTGAATTTATTTTACAGGTCATATTTATTCCTGTTTCCCTTTGATATCCAAGATAGGTCTCGTCAATTTTAGTTTGTATCCTTGATTTGATGATTAATTTACTGTTTGGAACTGGTTCTCCAGTTATAGAGACCGTATTAGAAGTTTCGTTCAATATTTCAAGGGTAATTAACGGGATATTAGACTCCACATCTCCAGATAGTTCATGGAGTTTATCTGATTTAAATGGAATTTTATGGACTTCATCAGTCATAATAGCTGAAGCCAATATGTTAGCAAGGATTAAAGCAGGTATAATCAACAGAAATGCCATACCTCCCATCACATAGCCTTTGTCGTCCATTTTGATCACTCACCAATTTTTATATTTTGTAACAAAAAAATTCAAATATTCATAGTAATATTATATTTTAAAAACATAATAAATATTTGCAAAAAAGAAAGTATTAAATATTCTAATAAGTATCATAAGAGTAACGTTGGAGGGTCAAAGGTTAATATATAATGAAGATTTAATAAGAATCTAAATTGAAAAAATATTTGAATTAGATCAAATTAGTTAGAACGATTTTTAAACGATTTAAAATATAGTTAACAATATATTTGTAAACTAAAGAGTTAGGAGGTTCAATATGAAAGATATCGTAAGAGGTTGGCGTCATATCCAGCAACGATACAATCTCATAGGATCGAAATGTTCACAGTGTGGAAATGTATTTTTCCCAAGTAGGGTCTTATGTCCAGAATGCAGAAGAAAGGGTAAAATTGAAGAATTTAAGTTTAGTGGTGATGGAAAGATCCACACATTCTCAGTCATACACACCCCAACTGATGAGTTCAAAACACTGGCACCATATGTTGTTGCAATAGTGGAACTTGAAGAAGGTGCAAAAATAACATCCCAGATTGTTGATTGCGATCCGGATGCCATTGAAATCGGTGATGAAGTCGAATTGGTATTTAGAAAGATCAAAGAAGAAGGCGATGACGGAGTGATATCATATGGATACAAATTCAAGCTCAAAAATTAAGACTGGTGTAATTCTGGTCGGTCATGGAAGTAGATTACCCTATGGTAAAGATGTTGTGAGTCAAATTGCAGAAATTTACCGTTCAAAACAAGATTACATGGTAGAGGTAGGTTTCATGAATATGAACAAGCCATCCATACCAGAAGCAATCAACAAGTTAGCAAAGGACGGTGCAGAAAGGATTGTTGTAACTCCTGTTTTCCTAGCAAATGGAGTTCACACCACCGAAGACATTCCTAAAATACTTGGATTGAAAGAAGACACCCATGAAGAAGAACATTCCCACCATGGCCATGCACACAGCCATGACGAAGAGGAAAAAGTTGAGATCGAATTTGATGGAGAAATCATCTACACACAACCCCTGGGTGCAGATGAAAGAATCGCAGATATCATAAACGACAGAGTCAACGATGCCCTCTAATAAACCTAAAATAACTGAACTCGGGGAGAAAAAACTCATTAAAAGACTTCTATCCAGAAGTCAAACCCCCCGGGTCAAAACTCTTTTTTTAAATAAAATACCCATTGAAAGCCTTTCAGATGATGCTGCCCTAGTTGATATTGGTGAAAATTACCTTGTTCTGTGTTCCGACATGCTGATGAGATCATCACATTTCCCAGTTGAAATGTCCTTCAGACAAATTGGCCAAAAAGTCGTTGCAGTAAATGTCAGTGATCTGGCAGCCATGGGTGCTGACGCAGTGGGAATTATCATTTCCATGGGTCTTCCAAAAACCATGCTTGTGGAAGAATTTGATGACCTAGTGGATGGAATACTCGAAGCCTGCGATAAATATGGTATGGCCCTCATAGGAGGAGATACCAACGAAGCTGCAGAATTAACCCTTAATGGTACCTGCATAGGAACAGTGAAAAAAGAAAATGTTTTAATGAGATCTGGAGCACTTCCAGGAGATGTTCTAGCGGTAACTGGCGATCTGGGACTTGCAGCAGCAGGATTTGAAATTCTTGGATGTGACTGTAAGGATGAATTAAATGAAAACAGTGTTAAGATCAGCATTAAACACGCACTAGAACCCGAAGCAAGACTCGAAGAGGGAAAAATTCTCTCAAAGAATGGACACGTTAGTTCAGCAACAGATATTAGTGACGGCCTGTTAAGTGAACTGGGTGAGATCATTGATGCCAACGATTCAACCATTGGAATCACAGTCCACGAAAACTGGATCCCAATACCATCTGAAGTGTTTGAAATTGCAGAAATCACCCATAAAAATCCTTATGATTTAGCATTGAGCTATGGAGAGGATTTTGAACTTCTTTTAACTATTTCACCATCGGAATTTGAAAGTATCAAAACCAAACTCAAACTCAAAAAAATTGGTTTTGTTGATTCCACAGGCACAATTAAAATGATAGATAAGTCTGGAAATACAAAGGTAGTAACACCAAAGGGTTATGAACACCTCAATTAATCTAAGTTTTAAAGGATAGATTTTAATTTAATTTAAACCGCTGGTGTTAAATTGAAAAAAGAAGCTATTTTATATGACAAAATTGGAAAAGGATTAAATTGTAAAGTTTGTGAAAGAAGATGTCTTATTTCTAAAGGTAAAAAAGGTTTCTGTGAAATGCGTGAAAATGTTGGGGGAAAACTTTTCTCGCTAAACTACGGTGCAGCATCTTCCGTTGCCGTGGATCCAATAGAAAAGAAACCATTATTCAATTTTTATCCTGGATCAACTGTGCTGTCCCTTGGATCAGTGGGGTGTAATTTTAGATGTAAACACTGCCAGAACTGGAGCATATCACAAGCATCCCTTGAAGATATGTCACTTCGGGAAATATTGCCTGAAGATGCCGTTAAATTGGCCAAACTGTACAATTGCAAGTCAATTGCATGGACATACAACGAACCAACCATGTGGTTGGAGTACACCATCGATTCTGCCGTGCTTGCCAAAAAGCAAAACCTAAAAACAGTGTACGTTAGCAACGGCTACATGACAAAAGAAGCTTTGGATACAGTAGGACCCTATTTAGATGCTGTAAATGTTGATCTCAAGGGGATGTCTGAAGAATTTTACAAAGAACTCTGTGATGCCAGACTTCAACCAGTGCTGGACAATATAAAACGTATTTATGATAAAAAAATTCATCTTGAAATAACCAATTTGATCATACCAGGCTACAACAATTCAGAAGAAAACATAAGATCACTGGTCAGTTTCATGGTTGATGAGGTGGGTGTGGAAGTACCCCTTCACTTCACAAGATTCTTTCCATACTACGAACTGAAAGATCTTCCACCAACAGCAATTTCAGACCTTGAATTAGCCTATAAAATAGCAAAAGACGAGGGTATGAAGTACGTTTATGTTGGGAATGTTTCTTCAAGTGATGGTGAAAATACTTACTGTTACAGCTGTGGCAAACTTCTCGTTGGTAGGGACAGTTACACAATACAAGAAAATAATTTAAAACAGGGTAAATGTCCAGAATGCGGAGCAGACGTTGACATCATAATGTAAAAAAAAGATTAAATTAAGTAAGTTGAGGCATCAATCCTCAATTTTACTTACTCTTTCAAATTTCTCGAGTTTATCCAGAAGTTTTGTTGCATCAATTCCGACTTTAGTGGTTGTTCCATCTGGTGTAGCACGTGGATCTAATGACGATCCCCTGGCACCAGGCACTATCAACATATCTTCATCTGCCCTGACCCTAGTTGCAATTGCATACTCGAGATCATCGGTATCAAATATGTCCACATCCTCATCAACAACAACACAATGTTTTAGGGAAGGATGTGCAGCCAATGCAGCCATTATAACATTTTTTCCATCCCCAGGAGTCTGTTTTTTTATCGAAACTGCAGCATGTAACCAGCAGCAGCCCCCCTCTGTTAACACCACATTTCTAACAGTTGGAACTGTATTTTGAACCGCTTTATATATTCTTGGCTCTTGTGGTAGGCCCTGTAACAATTTATGTTCATTCCCAGCAGGCATTATAGCATGATATAGAGGATTTTCTTTATAATGCATCTTTTCAAGTTTAATTATGGGTTCTTGTCTCACAACATCATATGTATCTGTTAGATCGACAAATGGTCCCTCAGAATCCCGTTCATGAGGTAAGATTTTACCTTCAAGCAATATTTCACAGTCCGGAACTTCTAGATCAACTGTTTCACACTTCACAAGTTTCATTTCACCATTTTGGAACGTGTTTGCTACTTCCAATTCATCAGCAGTAATTGGTATAGATGTGCATGATGCTAAAAGAGATGCAGGATTCATTCCTATAGCTATTGCCACCTCCAAAGGTTCATTCATTTCTTCTGCCTTCTTGTAATAGGTGTACAGATTTCTAGGCACGATCCTAATACCGAGATGATCCTTATCCTTCACCAGCATTCTGTGGATGGAAGCATTTCTAACCCCTGTTTCTGGATCCTTAGCAATGATAACTCCTGCTGTGATGTAGGCCCCTCCATCTTTTTTGTAGTAGGTAGGTACTGGAAGTTCTCCTAGATTTGCTGGTTTAGAGTAAGCAAAATTTTTCGAAACCCTTTCAACTACTTCGATGGGCATGGGTTTTTCAGTTGCTTCAACGATTCTTGCAGTTATTTCAGGTACTGTTACTGAGATGGATTTAGCAATTTTTTCCCTTGTATTACATATCCCAGAAATTATTCCCATATCACTTTCCTTTACGTTGTTAAAAATTAGAACATCCTTCGGATGATCCTTCATGATCTTCGAGACTTCGTACTGGGTGGTAACTTCATCGTCAATGTTTATAACCTTAAAATCATCTTCAAGGACTTTTAAAAATTCTCTCATCGTAAACCTCCTAGGATATTAATTCAATTAGATTTTTGTATTATTTATTATAACTGAATTCAAGTTGATCATTATCAACTAAACTTTCGAAGTTCTTAGTTTCGAAGGGTTTTTTTATATTCGGCAGTTCATGTTGTTTTTAAAATTTTTCAGAGAGTTCCTTATTGAAGCATCTGCCAACCCCAACATTTCAGCAGCTAATAGGGCAGCATTGCTCCCTGAATCAATTCCCAGAGTAGCAACCGGCACTCCCGGCGGCATATTAACCATGGATAATAAAGCATCCATTCCATCTAGCCGAATTGCACATGGCACCCCTAAGACAGGTTTTTCTGTAAATGCAACCACTGCACCTGTTACGTGGGCTGAAAGTCCTGAAATTGCAATGTAAAGTTTTACTGAGGATGATTTTTCCATGTACTCCTCAAATTTCTTTGGATGTCTGATTGGAGATATTACTACAGAGTCGTATTTAACTCCCAATTTATCAAGAAACTTGGTTGTTTTGTTGGCAATTTTCATGTCCGAGTAACTACCAGCTATCACTGCCACTTCAGGATATTCTGGATCCGCATATTTATCCTCATCAGTCCTGACTGAACCTTCCAATTCGTCAATTTCAAATGAATGTCTGTTGTAGTAAGTTCCTGTTAATTTTTCTGCCAGTTTATCTTCATCATTTTTTATTTTGAAGAAAAATTCGTTTCTCATCTTCGATAGTCTGGTTCTCACTTCTGAATCATGTATTCCAATAATTTGTGATGCAAGTATGGCCCCATTTTCTCCCCTGTCAATACCTACAGTTGCAACTGGAGCTCCCACAGGCATTTGAACAGTTGCAAAAAGTGCATCTAGCCCCCCTAGTTTAACAGATACTGGAACACCTACAACAGGTTTGTATGTATTTGCAGCTATTATTCCAGGAAGATGTGCAGAAAGACCGGCTATTCCGATAAATACCTCAACACCGTGGGCTGTAGATTCTTCTACAATTTTTTTTACCTTCTCATGTGTTCTGTGTGCTGAAGCTACCCTTACATCGTAGGAAATCTCCAGAATTTCGAGTATGTTTATGGCTTTTTCTGCCACATCGAAATCTGAGGCACTTCCCAATATTATCATGATCTTTGGTTCCATGGTTTCCCCCTGTGAATTTTTTTAGAATTTGTTCAAAAAAATTTGTATGATCTCAAGAAAAAAGTATATGTTAAAAATATATGCCAGTAAGATTAATAAAGTTTCTGAGATTAATTTTGCGAGATTTAATAGAAGTTTAAATACTATTTCCAACTACCCAATTTCAATAAATTAATTAGTCATTGCTTCATATAGAATATGAAAGGAAAATGAGGTGTAGCTTGTGTATTCAATTTTACTAATGTTATTCATGATACTGGCATCAATCAAAACTGTTAGAACTAACAAGCCAATGACGGTATCAGTGATCATCCCCGCATTCAACGAAGAAAAAACCGTTGCACATGTTGTTAGTGTTGTTAAATCATTGCCGTACATAGGCGAAGTAGTGGTTGTTGACGATGGATCAATGGACCAAACCTCAAAATTTGCCGAAGAAGCTGGTGCTAAGGTAATCTATCATATGAAAAATAGAGGTAAAGGAGCTGCCATTAAAACTGGGTTTAAAAACTCTAACGGAGACATAGTGGTATTTTTAGACGCAGATCTTAAGAACCTCACCCAATCACAGGTCAGAAATATTGTGGACCCTATACTCAATGGAGAAGCAGATGTGACCAAAACAAAATTCAAAAGGGAAGCTGGAAGAGTCACAGAATTAACAGCTAAACCACTCTTGAAATTCTTTTTCCCAGAGATCAAATTCGACCAACCTTTAAGTGGTCAGTTTGCAGCGAAAAGATCATTCTTGAACAAAATAAAACTCGAAGACGACTACGGTGTGGATGTTGGTATCGTTCTTGACGCTGATGTCATGGGAATGAAAGTCAAAGAAGTTGATATTGGAAATATAGAACATATCATGTCTACCTTGACAGAGTTGAATGTTGTCGCAACTGAAGTTGTTAGAACCATTGTTGACAGGGCCACTGCCTACGGCAGAATAACCATGATAGATTCACTTGGCCAGTACATTAGAATGGAAATTCTGGGTCTTTCCCTGGCATCTATGGGTATATTCTCAATATTTTTCATACGATTTGTTTCCCTTTACATTGGCCTTGCAATTGCCATTACAGGAGTCATTATAGCAATCTACTACATCATCAAGATACTTAGAATTTCTTTCAATGTGTTTTCAAGAACAGAAGGCAACATGAGAAATTTGAAGACATTTTTAAAGATGCATTCACCAATTATTGTCTCTGCAATGATACTACTTGCAATGTGCACCACATTGTTGGGCTCTGTTCATTATGAAGGAGGCAAGGTATCAATTCAACCAGTTTCAAGAAATTTGATCATATTCAACAGCCCCACAAATAATCAAACTGTAGATGTGAGGGGGCCTTACACCATAGACAAAGCCCTTGAAAATGAAAATACTAGTATAAGAATGCCTACTGAAGCGCTTGCTACGTTAGAACTCAATTATGGAGATTCGATCTACATTAACAACGAAAAATACGTTTTAAATGTGACGCGGCCCAAAGAAGATAACACCATGAGGATACCCAATGCAGCGCTTAATTCCATGGGTTTAAATCCTGGTGATGTCATAAGTGATGGGGATTTAAGGAACAGATTTAACAATTTCTATGCAGAAAAGGCACTTCAAACCAATGGAAATTCAGATAACATAAACATAACAGAAGGCATGATACTGACCAACAATATGCAAAGTGGATACAACATGAATTTGTATTTGAACAACACTCTTGTCTCCAGTAGTTATGGAATACTCAACAATGGTAGCTATTCAATTTACATAAATGGTGTTAAATACAAAACCATCACTTTGGATCAGGACAATTTAAGTCAACCCTACACTGTTATTATAGGTGATGATGTCTTCAAAATAGAATTTGGAACGCCTGTGATGACTGATATGGAATTTGCTAATTCTTCGTCTGGAAAGTTCTTAAATTTCATCTATTAAAAAAAAAGTAAAAAATAACAATAGAATTAAGCTTTATTTTTTTTAGTAGTACACCTTGACAGCCTCTTCAAGATCGTTGTACAGACCCAGTGCTGCTAGTGCACCTATTTCACCCGGTGCTCCTGTAACTTGAATCAGTTTGACGCCTGCCTTTTTAGCCACATTTTCTGCATCTTCAACAGTCATCATGGATTTTTTTGTGGCCTCACCATACTCTCTCAAAACATCAGGAACATCAAAACCATCCATAACTGCAATGGCTGTTTTATCTGATAAAGTATCTCTTTTAAGGATTTCACAAATTATATTTATCATTTCTTCCTTCTTTTCGGGTTTAACTGCAAAAACCAGTGCTATTGCAACGCAATTCTGTGTTTTATTCGGGTTGTGTGGGTAAAGTTGACATGTAACATGATCCAAATATTCAAAACCCCTCTTTGAAAGTTCAATTCCTATGTTGTTTGCCAAGGTCCATGTGGCACCTTCTTCCTTGGTATCAGTATCGTCAATACCAACAATGACCTTCTGTAATTTTGGAGTTACAACTGCGGCTCTTCCTACCTTTGAACCCCCACCTATATCATAGAGCTCCACTCTTTTAACTCCTTTAGCCATTCCCCTGCACATGGCAGCACCAACACCAGCACCAGCAAGACCAGCGTGAACTACTTTTACTTCATCGTCATCCACCACTACTTCTTCAATTCCCGCAGCAGAATAGCTAGGTTTGAGTTCCATATCTGCTTTTCCAACCTTCAGCTGGAAAATATGCCTATCCCCATCTCTTTTGGATTCAGTCACAAGATCACTCGTCCTCTTGTACTGATAAACCATCCATTCAGACCCAGCTACACATGGGTGGTACTCCACCAGTTCCACTCGATCATCATCAACCATTGTGATCACCTTCTTATAAGGTGCTATCCAAGGGTCTTTAAATTTGTCTTTAAGGTTTTCAGGGGTTAATATTTCCATATTTAATCCTCCACTATTAATTAAGAGTCATTTCTAGTTCTCTATTTAATTGAACATTTTAAAATAGTTTTATAATTCATAGCATAAATCATATTATATGATTAGCAACATTTATATACATTAACTTTAAACTTTAACATTAAATTCTAACTGAGTTATATGGATATTGAACATGATTACAATAAACGAAGCTATATATTAATTTCACTGGCATTAGCACCGTTTTTGTCTAACTTTGTTATTACAGCACTTAACATAGCCCTTCCTTCCATAGCCATAGACTTGAACATCGAAGCAGTGCCTTTAGGATGGATTCCAACATCTTATCTCATTACACTCACAATTTTTTTAATTCCCTCTGCCAAGTTAGGAGACATATATGGGAGAAAAAAGCTGTTTAATTGGGGATTG
>JAEZAV010000075.1 GCA_023430285.1 Methanobacteriota archaeon
TCTATTTCTTCTTCAAATCTGCTTCTGATTGCAAAGTCAATCAAATGAGGGTTGTTTGTAGCACCTATGGTTACCACTCCCTTGTGGTGATCTATGCCGTCCATCTCTGTAAGAAGGGCATTCACAACTTCTGAAACATCTCCCCTTAACGATTGGAACTTTCGATCGAGCCCTATTGCATCCATTTCATCTATGAAAATAACTGAAGGTGCATTTGCAGCTGCCATTTCAAATAGTTCATGTATCTGTCTGGCCCCATCACCGACATGTTCACCTATCAAACTAGTTGCCTTCACCAAATACAGTGGAACATTGAGTTCGTTTGAAAGGGATTTTGCAAGCATGGTTTTTCCTGTTCCAGGAGTTCCATGGAAGAGAACATTTCTTGGTGCCCATTCCTTGAATTTTTCAGGATCCTTCAAGTACATTGTGATAATTTTACACTTGGTTTTTGCCCTTTCTTGACCTATAACATCCTCCATCTTGACGTTGGATTCTACCTTCTTGATCTCGGCGGATTCTGGTACCTCCACTAAAAGTATGGATGTTTTTGAGGTGATCTTGGAGTTATCTGGATGGGCCTTGACTATTTTAAATGCAAAGTCAGGCAGTAGTTTCTGGTCAAACAGGAAAGATCCTTCGTAGACCTCAGATCCCTCCCACTGTTCCCTTGCATACAATTCAAAGAGTTCTTTGTCAAATATTTCTATCTTGGGATTTTCAACCAAGTTACATAGGAAAGGATAGCCAATTGATTGGAGTACAACTAATTTAGCATCCTCATTAGGTTCATTAATATTTTTTAATGATTTTTTGTCTGATACCAAAGGATCAGGAGTTATATTATTCAGTTTCACTAGGATACCTACCGTTAATTATGTTGATTATATAGTTTATTTTTTTGTTAGTTAAAAATTTTATAAATTTGATCAGTTTGAACCTCAAGAGTTCTTGTTTTAGATCAGTTTTTCATCAGTTTGTTATGAATAATGTGTAATGCAAACGATAAAAAAGTTATCATAGAAAAAGTTAGTTTTGAGAATTTTTTTATATTCAAAATATAGATCAAAATCAATTAGAATTTAATTATATTTCATTTTATTCTAATTTCATTAAGTCTGTGTAAAGATCCTTCATCACTATCGCATCTTGATCAATTAGTGGACTCTCACATATAACTGTAACCTTCCATCCACATTCTATAATTTCTTCGATAAATGGTTCCAGAGGAGGTCCATAATTATGATCACCTAGAATATGGTGTTTTCTCTCGCCTGCGTCTGTGTATTCTATATGGGTGAAATGGGAATGTAAACAATTTATTCCAAGTTCATTTTCAAGCTTTTCAAATATCCTTGCATAATCATCTCTAGAGGCTATTCCACCCCCATTTCTTGCATGAACATGGGCAAAATCCACGGTGGGCTGGAATTTATCAAATGATCTGCACAGTTCAATTATTTCATCCAGGTTTCCAAGTTGAGACTTTTTACCAGTTGTTTCGGGTGCGAAGCAAAAATCTTTCACACCTAAAGAGTCCAGCTCATCCAAAATTTCTGTTACTGCACTTTTACACCTAATTAATGCTTCTTCAGGAGTATAGGTGGTGTAAAATCCTGGATGAAAAACAATTCTGTAGGCACCCATCCATTCAGCAGCCTTTGCAGATTGAACAAGACGTTGAATAGATCTTTCAATGACATCATCCTTGTTAGAGGATAAGTTAATGTAGTATGGGGCATGCATTGAAACCAAAACACCCTCAGACTTGGAACTGCTTTTAAGATCGTTTGCAGAACTCTGGGATATTTTAACTCCATAGGTAGCTTGATACTCATATGCATCCAGTCCTTCAGCTTTAATATAAGCACATGCATCTTTAGCATTGCCTGAAAAATTTATGGGACGACCTGCAGGTCCAAAACGTACTTTCATGATAAAATTTCCTCAATAGTTATAAAAAAAAGATGGTTGTGTTTTACTCTGTCCTTTTGATATAGTTGTAGGCATTAACTGCTGCAACTGCACCTTCTCCACATGCTACAACCAACTGATTTACACCACCGGTAATGTCACCAGCTGTGTAAACTCCTGGAATGTTGGTTTGTTGATCCCTGTCTGCTACGATGTAGTTCAAGTCATCAATTTCAACACCCAGATCCTTTGCTATTTGGCTGTTTGGTACTTCTCCAACAGCTATAAATATTCCATTTACATTTAATTCCTGTTCTTGTTCGGTTTTATTGTTGTAGAGTACAACACCTTCAACAAACATGTTTCCCTTAATTTCCTTTAAGATTGTGTTCCATAGGATTGGTATGCCTTCTTCCTTGAGTTTCTCTTGAAGGTACTTCTGAGCTCGGAGTTCTCCCCTTCGGTGAATTAATTTAACATTCACCCCGATGTCATTCAGATGAAGTGCATGCTCTGCTGCTGAGTTTCCACCACCTACAACAATAACATCCCTACCCTTGAATAACATACCGTCACATATTGAACAGTACGAAATTCCTCGGCCAACATATTCTTCTTCCCCTGCAACTCCAATCTTACGGTAGGTTGTTCCTGAGCAGAATATCAAGGATTTGGTTAAATATTCATTTTTGGAGCTTTCAATCTTGAATTTTCCATCAATCTTCTCAATTTTCTTTATTTCCTCGTTCTCTTTGATCTCAGTGTACTTTTCTGCTTGTTCAGCTATCTTCTTCAGGAGTTCCATGCCTGGAATTGAT
>JAEZAV010000130.1 GCA_023430285.1 Methanobacteriota archaeon
GTTACTGTGAAGCTGTCTTGTCCGTTGTAATTTGCATTTGGTGTGTACGTGTACGTACCATCTGCGTTTACTACGGCAGTTCCGTGGCTTGGGTTGGTAGCCTTAGAGAATGTTAATGTATCTCCATCAACATCTGTTCCAGTTAATTTACCAGTTGCCTGGGTATCCTCAGGTATGGTCTTACTGTCTCCGTTACCTACAGGGGCATCGTTAACAGGTGTTACGTTTATATTTAAAGTTGCGGTTGCTGTGTTTCCCGAACTATCACTAACAGTGTAAGTTATAGTTGGAACTGGTCCATTATAATTACTTGCTGGAGTGAATATGTAACTGCCATCAGAATTAATCACAATCTTTCCTACTCCAGGTATGTTTACTGTACCCGGGGCGTAGTTCGTACCGTTTATTAAGAAATTCACTACTGTGACAGGTCCATCTGGATCTGAAGCAGGTAAATTTCCAGATATTGGTGTGTCTTCTGGTGTTGTTTTAGAGTCGTTGTTAGCAGTTGGTAAACCATCAACAGTTGTTATAACTGGTGGGGCTTGATTGTTACTAGTGTTAGGATCAGTTATTCCTGTAGGTACCTGTACACTTGCTGTATTGTTTAATATTCCAGTTTTTGTTGAGTTAACAATTCCAATTATGGTTAAAGTCACATCTTCTCCATTTGCGAGATTTACTCCTGTCCATGCACCTGTTACTGGGTTGTATGTACCTTCACTAGGTGTGTAACTGGTTGCAGTAAATCCTGCAGGTAAGTTGTCTATCACAGTGAATACATCACTGGATATTATGCTTGAAGGACCGTTGTTGTGTACTGTTATGGTATAAGTTAAATTTTTACCAGCAACAACTGGGTCTGGACTGTCCGATTTAGAAATTGAAAGATCAGCAGGGGCATCTAATTCCCATACAAATTCCAATCCATCAGCTTGACTGTCTGCACCAACACCCCACCATGAAAAAGTCACACTGGTTATGTTGTTTCCCATGATCTGAACAGTTCCAGCTGAGGTTCCTCCCAAGGGATCCGTGGATGCTTCAGAACTTGTAGAACTGAGAGTAACACCCGGTGTTCTCTGGATGGTACTGCTTGTAACTTCAAAACTTGACGGTCCTGATAATTTAGTTAAATACATTCCCGAGTTTAGAAGTGTCAGAAGAGCTGATGATGATGTAGTTTTGCCTGAAACTTGTGCGTTACCACCTATTCTGTCTATGTACAAAATAGGATTGTTTACTGGTCTGTTGAAGTTGAAAGTTAAGGTTCCGTTGTTAGCTTGTGCCAATGTGTTCCAGCTTAGAGTAACTTCTAAAGAGCTGTGTCCAGCTGCTGAAGCATTACTCCAAAAAGCTGTATTTGTGTTGGTGGTTCCAGTAGGTGTTGCAGTAACTGTAGCAGCACCATTGTGTTTTTCTGTGAAATTCACTTTTACTGGTCCTGCTGTGGAATTGTAAACTCCATTAGAACCACTCCAAGTGCCAGTCATATTTGCAGCACAAGAAGTACTCAATAAACCAAAGAACATAAAGGCCGTTATTACCATGAAAATTGTTACCTTTTTGATCTTTTCACCTCCTTTTTGTTTGTTAGCCCATTAATCACAATCGAATAAAGGGTATTATTAGTTGGAGGAATTGATTTAAAAAACAGAGGCTCATATGCTTAGTACACATGATCGCACAACAAAAAAAGTTATATAACATAATTTTTTTTAAACAATATATTCACTTTAATTAAAAAATTATGTTTGGGGGGGGGGTGATTGGTTGAAAAGGTTTACAATATCAATTGATTCTGAATTGGATATGAAATTCAGAAAAAAAGCTTCACAGAAATACCAATTTGAAAGAGGATGGTACAGCATTGCAGTAGCAGAAGCCATGACTTACTGGGCAGAAGAAAAGGATCAAGAAATAAAGAGCAACAAATCAGAACCAAACGCTCCATTAAAGGATCATTTAGATCAATCCATGCTGGACAGAATTAATTCAGAGTTGAACCTGGAAGATGAAAATTTGTACGAAAATTTTGAAAGCTTGATCAACCACATAAACAATGATACTCCACACAATTTACTAATTGAACGTGATAAAGGTAACATTGTCATAAAAATGGAGAATGATAATGTTTCAGATTTAAAAACAAATTTAGAATCGTTCATGTTTTTATATCGCAGTCTCGGAGTTATTTTGTCAGCCTTGGAAGAAACATCCAAGGAAAAATTTGATATCGTGGGTATGGGGAAAATACCTCCGGTTTACATAAAAAAAATCATTGACTGAACAAAATAAATTGTAGAATGTGTTAATTGTTTAAAACCATTTTAAAGAATTTGAATGGGTGAATTGAACAATTTACTTGATCTTATGTTTTATTTTTATTCTATGAATTTGATGTTACTAGACTCACTTAAAATTATATTCCATGGGAAACATATAATGAACTAGAATATTTACCAAGTAGAGGTTGATATTATGGTAGTGAAAAATAAGGTGTGTAACACCCGTAAAAAACAGCGCAGATTACTTCAAAAGTATATTAAAGGTAAAAAGCCAGTTAAAGCCGTAGCAAAATGTAAGATATGATTTAAATTTTTTTTTATTTCCAGGGTCACCATCTAAAGTATCTACCAGTTTCCATCACTACTTCCTTTCATATACAAATTTTGGCACGGCCTCTTTGAAGGGATCAAAATCTTCGATACTCTTAACTTCCATGCATTTCATGCTGACCATTGAATGCAATGAAGAAGGTAGTCTGAGTATTCTTTTTAGATCGATTGAAACCTTGGCATCAACCAAGCTCATGTTCAAGGCAGCAATACCCTTCACAACCTTTTTATATCTTTGAGGTCCTATTTTACCCTTAAAAACACCCCATTGATTGTTGGCTATGAGATTTCTGTTTTTTAATACATCGTTTAGGAGTTTTTTATTCACATCTTCCAGCTGGGCTTTTTTGTTTAGATGGAGTATGGTGAATTTAACACGGTCTGTGAATACTTTAGGATATCCAAAGGGAACAACGAAGTGTTCATAGGAAACCCTTTCAAAATCGAGACTAAACTCGTTTTCAGGAACATCAGCCCCTACAATATACTTCACGATCTGGGCTCTGACATCACTGTCTGCCTTGAGCACAGATGAATCTTGAATCCTAACATGGTATCCCCTGCCCGAGTAAACCACATGTATATCCTTCAGTCCAAGATCACCCTTCAAAACATCGATCAGTCCGCATACTATTTCTCTGGCTTCATTTAGACATATTTCACAGACTCCCTCACATTCACAGGTTCTGACTGGTATGTCCTTGGCATCAACATCGAAAACTAATTCTGCACCGTTCCATCCGTCTCTTCTTTGTGGTTTGTCATAAAAAGCCACTGAGGAGTAGGCTGCAAAGGGTGTTCGAACCTTTAAAAAACGTCTGAGAAAATCAGGTGTCCTAAATATCTTGTACCGATCGTTAGGCCCCCTTCCAACATGGTCAAAACCAAATTCCCTATCTTGAATAGTGTTGGATATGAAATCAGGAACCTGATTAATGTTCCATTCCTCTTTATAATACCTTTTTCTTTCTTCAGGTGTTGCAGGAGTTAAATATTCTATTTTTACCATCTCGCACAGTTTTTATTATTACACATTTAGGTTATATCATTTTATCCAATGGATTATTTAGAGTCCTTATGAGTTTCGGAGTTTTTGGCTTCGGTTTGCTCTGATTCATTTCCAGTTGATTGTTGGGATTCTTTTCTGATTATCCACGTCATTCTGTTGTAGTAGGATAGGGGGTTCCCAATTTTTTTGCAGTGTTCATCTGGTTTGCAAAGGCTTGGAAGGTGTAGTTTAACCTTTTCACAGCTCATGGGTGTGTACCATGTTGTTTGTCCTTCATTTTTAAGATCGGCTGTTTCATGCATGCCGAAACCAAGTTTAGCAATGAGGTTCACTTTGTCTTGTGGTTGGTCTTCGAACAATGGAGGTGTACACCTCTCTGCAGCCCCGAATATGAGGGGCATTACCTCACCTTCCACCACACTGAGATTTGGGTCTATGTCAGATACTCTTTTACTTATGTTTTCGCTAAACACAGATGGATATAGTCTGGCATAGGATATGAAGGGTGTTAAGAACATGATTATGGCAT
>JAEZAV010000036.1 GCA_023430285.1 Methanobacteriota archaeon
ATGTGCATCCTTTTCAACCTATTGAAGATCGCAATTTTCATTCCCCATTTAAAAGTTTGTATACATTAGTATAATTCTCTGGTCTTTTAGATGGTTTTTGTAGGATTTCAGAAAGGTTTTTAAAAAATTTTGAGGTTGCTTGTGCCATGATGGGGTTTTGGAGTTCAGATAAAAATTCAACTACTTCATCCATCTCTTCTGCCCGGCGTTTTGCATGGAAAGCTGCTGAAACGATTCTTGAATTTGCAGATTCAGTGAAATCTCCAGTTTCGGTTTCTGAGATGCATTCTAAAACCTCTTCATTTATCCCTAATTTGTATGCATGGTACAAAGATTCGTACAGGAGTGCTGAAACTCCCTTGGTATAAGCACTTCTTAGGAGTTTGATTGTGGAAGCATCCCCCGCATCTTGACCCACCGAAGTAATGTTCATGCCATGTTGATTCAAACTTAGAATTTCTTCGGCTGCTGTGCCCGAGGCAATAATTTTAACATTCAATCCATTCCTTTTAACAGATCCAATTATTGCTGCATCAACTGTTCTTCCATTTTTTATTTTACTAAGAGCAGTTTTAACAGTGCTAGGAGACACATTGTTAATATCAACATATATCCCCTTAGAATGGTTACCTACCGTTTTTGCAACTTCAACTGCCATTGAAGGGACAACTGACGAGAATAATATGTCTGATTTTTCTGCAAGTTCCCTTTGGGTGTTGCACAATTTCACACCGGAATTAACTGCATTTTCGACAGTTCTAGGACTTCTCCCATTCAAGCAGGTGTAAACATCCATCCCCTTTTCTTTAAGTCCCGATGAAAAGGTTGTTGCCACCTCTCCAAATCCCAGAAATCCAATTTTCATTCTATCACCTTAACATCCCTTCGTCTAAGTTGGTCAAATTATTAATATTATTCTTTACAGGTACCCGATTAATAAGTATATCCCTGCAATGATTATCATTACACCTGAAACCATTCTAATTGTGTTGTAATGTTTCATCAGACCCTCAATATTTATCCTAGATATTAAAAGGGCCAAGATAAAAATGGAAAAACTGAATCCCAATGAGTATATTATCATGTTTGAAACACTGTAAAACCAGTTACCAGTTGATGCGCTGTAGGCTGCAACAGCAACTATGTATGGTCCATAACATGGAGACCATGCAACGCAAGTCAAAATACCTGCAATAAACGATTCAAATCGTTGGTTTTCATGTTTCAAACTGTAAGAAAAATTGAACACGTTCTTGTTCAAAATGAAAATTATTCCCATGAAAATAATCAAGATGGCAGCTGCCACCCTGAAATATAAGAGATAGTGGGCTATTGCAAGGGTGAAAATACCAGTTAAAAGAGTTAACACTGCAAATACCAGGAAGAATCCTGCAGTGAAAGTTAAGATTTCATGGTAATCCCTTTTTAAAAGTGAATGACCAACAACGATCGGAATGAGCGGAATAACACAGGGAGAAACCACAGAAAGAACCCCTGCACTGAAAGATGCTAAATAACCGAGATCCATGATTCACCTAGAGCATGTTCAACAATTCTGACGGCGATTGATAACCTTCCACTCGTTTAATTTCAGTACCATTAGAATCCATTATCATAAGGGTAGGCAATCCATAAACACTGTACTTAGATGCGAGATCAGGATATTGATCCACGTTCACCTTCACTGCCACGTACTTCTGTGCCATTACTTCCTTGACATTCTCATTTGGATAGGTTTTTTCATCGAGCTGTTTACAGTAACCACACCAGTCAGCATAGAAATCAACGAATATCAGTTTATTAGATTCTTGGGCCGTTACAATCCCAGAATCCAAATTATTAGTCCATTGAATTGAAGGAAGATTATCTTGGGCGGAGTTCTGTGTTTTAGATGTTTTTTCGAGATTAGTTACTGCAAATATTATTAGAACTCCCACAACCACAATTCCTAGGATTATTAGCATCTTTTGATTAAAAGTTGGCATGAAAAACTGCTCCTTTACTTCAGTCAATCCTCATTTGAATTATTTACAAGTTGTTTGTTTAAATTTAATAATGGATGAAGTTTGAAATAAATTTAACTTTTAAGGTTTTAAATTTCTTGAACCTGTTCTTTTTCATTTCTTGGGATTCAGTTTAAGTACGATGTTGTCCCCGACTTCCACACCTATATCCCTAGCTACAGGTTTACATTTAGCATTTAACAGACAAAAAACGGGTTTTTCCTTGAGATCCATTTCACCTAGACCTTCGTAGTTTCCAAGTCCCTTTGCAAGGATCAGGTCTGATTCCAGGAACTCAGCCATGAATCTTGGTGATACATCTCCACTGATGATACCAATAGAATCTGTTCCTGTTGTTGTGAGCTTTGAAACTTCATCTAAACCTATTTTAAGTGCATCTTCCATGCATGCATCGTTTAGTATTGGTTTTTCCTTGAGTGCCACCGTGACATCAACATCGTAGTCTGCCAATTTCTTTATTAAAATTTTGTCCATTACAATTTCACCTATGTTGTCTGCAAGGTAGAGCACTGTTTTTGCATTTTCAAGCTCAGTTTCAAGCTCAGTTGAATCGTCAACTGCAGGTTCTTTTTGCATGGTTGTGGCTATCAAAGATTCCATGTCTGTATCCAATCCCAATGCCCCGAAATCAATAACGTTGCCTGCAATTGCAACTTTAAGATAATTCTTTATGTTAGGATCCTCTTCAATTAGTTTTTCAACCATTGGTATGTACTGACAAGCTATATCGTTAGATATTTCTCTTTCTTTTCTGTATGGATCGTTGTTGCCTGTTTTATTTTTGATGGTTCTATGAATTTGAGTTCCTATAACATTGGAAACTCCTCCCCTTCTAAAGTTTTCTGAAACAATTTTTACCAATTCTTCGGTGATATCCATCTTCAATTCTTCATCATCAGTTGCAAGGTCTAAAGCTTCTCTTGACTGTCTTAAAAAACAGGCTGCACATTCGTAGTGTACTTTCATTATTATTCTCCATTGGGTAACAAATTCCACAATTTTGGTTTGGGGATTTGTATTATTTTATTCCTTTTTTCGTTAAATTTTTGTTGGTATGGGTGTGAGGCATAGTATGAAAACCACCAGCATAACCACTGCCAGAACTTTTCTTCTGAAGGTCAAGTCAGCTACGTCATCCAGCGCTCCGGGATGTCTTCTGTTCACGTATAGTATGAGCATCATGAGTATAGCCATTGTATACCAACCAAGGACTATGGTGATCAAAATTCCGACCATAGATATTATCCTGTGGATATTTTCGTTAAAAACTGATCTAACCATATGGCCACCATCTAAAAAGGCAACAGGCATCATGTTTAGCAGTGTTACTATTATTCCCACCCAAGCTGCAAATAGTAGAGGATGTATCTGCAGTTCGTAGCCTGAAGGAATTGGAGGGAGTAAAAAGTACATGAAAATACTCATTAATGGTGATGGATAAAAAACTGTGGTTCCAGGAGTTATTGGAACAACCTTTGAAAGAGCTATCCCAATTATGAGTACTGGTATGGTTACCAAGATTCCTGCCAGTGGCCCGCTGTAACCCAGATCAAAAAGTGCATTTTTGTTGGGTATTGGGGATTTAACATTGATTACAGCTCCAAAGGTACCGATCAATGTGGGTGCGGGTATGAAGTATGGTAAAGTTGATTTAACTCCATGTTTTTTTGCTGCGAAGTAGTGTGCTGATTCATGCACCCCGAGTATTCCCAGTAGAGCTCCTGCAAATGCTACACCATCCCAAATACTTCCACCTGCAAACTGATACCCTGCGTATATGGTGGTAGCTAGGGTAACTACGAAAAGTAAGACATTAATATAGGACTTTGACTCTCCAACTTCTTTCTTGTCGGCTATTCCTATTCTGTAGTTACCAGCATATTTCTCCATGAACGGCACGTAGTTCAACCCATCAAGATCCTTTATAAGAGCTTCAAATTTGTTGTAATCGTAATCATGAACAACAAAAAAAGAACCCTCTGGAGTTGTATGGAATCCTCCTACATCAAAATATTTTGATATATACGTTTCAATTAGTTCGTAGTCCCTCAATTATAATTCGCTCCCTTATTGAAAAACTTAAAAATAATAAAGTAATATTTTATCCGCCGTATATCACTTGGATCACTTCAATGGAATCTCCATCTTCGAGAATTTCCTCGTCTATGACTATGTAATCATTCTTTTTAACTACAACAGTTTCTGCTGCAATTTCCATTGATTCCAAAAGATCTTTTATTGTTTTCTCTTCAGATATGGTTACTGTATCTTCGTTGTTTCCTACCTTTACATTGATCTTCATTTTAGTTGTTCTCCATTTCACACTTTGGTTCTTTGATTCAAATTAAATTATGTGTTAGGCAATTCATCTTTATCCCTGGTCTTCCCATTGTTTGAGGAAGCTGCATGCTTTACAGAGTCGTGATGCACTGGGTTCGCCGCATACTTCACACACTTCAAACACTGATTCAGTTGCAAACTCTTTTTTTAGCACTGGCTTAATTCTATCGAAGCCCCTGAGTGTTGAGTACATTATGGTTGGATGGTTAGCTGTAAGCTGTTTTAGGAAGGTTCCAATTTCTGCCCTGAAGGACTCTCCTGCATAGGGGCAGCCTGCAAAATGAACATCAAGTTCCTTTGCAATTACATAAAGCCCTATCTCTTTTTCAGGGATTTCTCTGAGGGGTTTGATTTTTACTGTGAATTTATCACTCTTTGATTGTGATTTTGGACCTATTCTTGTCAGGTTTTGTATGTTACCTTCTAAGTAGCTCATTACAATTGATTGGGCTTCATCATCCAGGTTGTGGCCCGTTGCTATCTTAGTTGCACCTACTTCCCTAGAAACTCTGTTAAATATCCACCTTCTGAAAACTCCACAGTAGGTACATGCATTTCTCCTTACTTCCAGAGAATTATTTTGGATTATTTTGTCTAGGGTGGTTCCGAAGTACTGTTTAAAACTGACAACTCGGTGTTCAACACCATATTTTTCCGCATTTTTTATTGCAAGTTCAACCCCTTCTTCTCTGTAACCTTCTATTCCTTCATCTATGGTTACTGCCACAAGATCTATTATTCCCCTATTTTTAAGTGTGCTCAGTATATCCAGAAGCATCACACTATCTTTACCGCCAGATAGGCCTAATAATACTTTATCTCCCTTTTCTATGAGTTTTTGGCGTCTGATGTCCTTGAGTACCTTTTTCTTTGTGGATTCTATGAAGCAGTTGCTGCAGAGTTTTTGACCCGATTGTTTCTTCTTTATAATAATTTCCGGACTTCCACATTTATCACATTTATTCATTTTTGTTCTCCTGATTTGTCCAACATCCTCACTTCATATCCTTTTAAAAAGTGGAAAATCCTGTAAATATTTCTTGTTTAGTTTAGCTGCAATTTCTGCCTTTTCAAGTTCCGAACCAAGATATGTGGCATGTTCTATCCGGGTTACGAGTTTTCTTTTGATTATTTCATCGTAAACTGACTTGGATGTTTTACCTTTAATTATTAGTTGGGGTTTCATTTTTATGTAGTGCACTGCAACCACCTTCCCATTTTCTGCCATGATCTTGAAGCTTCCAGAGGGGTCCTGTTTGAATGTGTAGTCCTCGCTACCCTCCACCACAGGAACATCAAGTTCCAACTCTTCGATGCAACTGTCAAGTTTTCCCTTGTCC
>JAEZAV010000054.1 GCA_023430285.1 Methanobacteriota archaeon
TATGAAAGCGTTGTTCGTGGTTACAGGTAGAGGAATTGGAGGAGATGCTGTAACAGCACTAAATATTGCAAAGGCATTGGAGAAATATGGTTTCCAATGTGAATTTGCACTGGATCCAACTGCACCAGGTTTACTATTTAAAAAACATGGAATTGAATGGCACAAAACAAGCATTCCACAGGCAGGTGGACATGCAGCCACTAAAAAAACCCTGGTGAATGCAGGGTTTAAAACACTGAAAGCAGCAATTAAAACAGCCAGTTTATGCCGAAAGATCAATCCCGATGTGGTTGTAGGAGTAATAGGTGGAGGTGCTGTTGTAGGATGTCTGGGGGCAATGATTGCCAAAGTACCATCTGTTGGAGTTTTAATAACACCTGCAGATGCCAAGGTATGTACCAAGATAACCACAACTGTTGTGCTACCAGAATCTAACCTGTTCCAAATGGATTTAAACAATGAAACAATACACAAGGCCTACTCTCCCGTGAGTCCGGATATTGTGGTGGGCGACAGGGAAAATGCACTCAAGAACCTTCCAGATAATTTTGATGAAAACCTGCCAACCATACTACTATCCTCAGGTTCAACACTCTTCGAGAAAATGGCCAAGGCAGCATCAAAGCTTGGAGATAAAAACTTGAAAGCCAACCTCATTGTGGTGGGCCATCCACTGGAAGACGAGTACGAAAGCTACCTTGAAAATCCCAACCTTATAAATCTGGGCTACATAGACTGGATCAAGGATCTTTATAGAGTGGTGGATATTGCCGTTGTAACAGATGATGGAATGATGATACATGAGGCAATGGCATGGGGCATTCCAGTAGTTGCACTTTTAGGTGTTAAATATGGACGTTACCATAACCTGGCCGCTGTTTTTGAGGGGGCAGTACTCGAGAGTGAACTTGAAAATCTCGAAACAGTCATTGATGAAGCATTTGCCAACATCACCACCATGAAACAAACAGCAAAGAACTATGGAAAGGATGTTCTCGAATCATCTGACAAGATCGCAGGCATCATAAGTAAACGTGCAGGTGGACCTGCTTCAAAAGCAGATTAACTAAAAAAGATAACAACTTAATAAACTAATAAATTTACATCCTTTCACTTGGATTTATATTCTAACTATTAAGAAAACTTTGAATTTAAGAGGTGATATTTATGAGTAGAATACTGGATTACTTGAAGGATTGGAAGAACATTGCAACACACAGTGCAGTAGGTATAGCTTTATTATATTTCCTAATAGTAGCCCCACTCGAACTATGGCAACGATTAGCAGCCCTGGGAGGAGTGATAACGTTCAACATTGGGAGAATGCATTATGATAAATACATGCGTTAAAACAACTATTTTAAGGGTGTTTAATGATGATGGTACCTATGCTTAAGGGAATGGGAGTTGCAAAAGTAGGATCAGTGGGTAAGGCAGCATCCGTTGGAAAAATTGGATTTCTTGGGAAACTGGGATTAATCGGATTTTTCGGTCTTTTTGGACTGGGAATAATAGTTTTACTTATAATTGCCGCAGTTGTTTATTTCTTGTTCATAAAAAGAAGGAGATATTAACTCCAAAGAGGGTTAAACAGAGGAATCATCCATGTAACGGATGATTAATATAAATTTTTTTTTATTTCTAATCTTTGAAACATGGTATGCATATGATTTCGCCGTTTAAAACTTCTGTTCTGTTTTCTGATACCATTTCACCGCATTTGGAACATTTAACAGATTTGAATAGCTTGGCCTTGGATGGTGCTTCCATTTCAACATGCTCCACCTCGAACATGTTTTTGTAGGGTATTTCAAGTATTTCATTTGCAACATCCTGGACCATGTTCTTCAGATCTTCCCTTTCAAGGTCCGTGGCATTTCCAGCATGAACCTTCGCCCTTAACTGGTTAAGCTTTGGTGCCAGGAGATCCACACTGAAAGAATCCTTAAGTGCAACTCTCACACCATCGTTGGTTTGCCTGTTGTAAAATGTGTAAACCTGTTTTCCATGGTCTAAAAATATCAAATTACCCTTTCCAAATGTGCAGCCTGTAACAACCTGTATTGCATCAACTGCACAGCTGTCATTTTCAACAATGGCAACGATCTCTTCATCTGAAGAGGCTGAAGATTCAAGCTCATTTAAACCTGCTTCAGCAGCTTTGTATCCAATTGCCGAACCTGGACACACATGTCCATGAAACTCTGTAACTTCCTTAAATGATTTAATTGGAAGAGTATCTCCTTCCCTTTTGATCTTCTTCATGCTATTTATCCTCCTCTTCATGGCCTGCGAAAAATCTTGTTAACTTGTAAACGGCATCTGTAGATGGATGTGTTTCAACAAAATTCTCAAAGTCGTGGGTTTTAGAACCATCCCTCATGAACTTGGACATGTAAGCCAGCACTGTTCTTGCAGATGGTGATATGGATGAAATGCTTTTGATCTCACCAGTTTCCAGATCCACACTCATTTTGCTCATGCCTGTTTCACGATTGAGAACATCCCAAAATGCACCTGGACCACCAGATCCTGGTATGTGTCCTTCAACACCCTTTTCTCCGGTGTTGATATAACTGACATCGTGGCGCAGTGTTATTGATGAAGGTATGAATCTGTAGTCCACTTCTGCTGCAATTCCACACGCATTCCTGGCTGCAACAACTCCTTCCATCCTTGCAACAGGAGTGGTTCCAATTCCACCAACAACGTCCCCTGCTGCGTAAATATTTTCGTGGCTGGTTTCCATCCTTTGGTTCACAACTATTTCTCCCTTCTTCCCTGTATCAACCAGTTCCTTAACAGCCTGGGAGTTGGGTATCATTCCAACAGCAAGGAACACGTCACCCTTAAACTCACCGTTGTTGGTTGTGACACCATCCTCATGGATCTCCTCCACATCAACGTGTTCATGGATTTCAACGTCCTTAATTAGGATGTCTGCGATGTAATTTCTTATGTCTTCATCAACCTCCTTGAGGAAGGTTCCCCTGCAGAGCATGTGAACATTTGAACCTAATCCTGAGAATATGCCTGCAATTTCCGTTGCTATGGTTCCACTACCAACCACCACGAGATTTTCTGGAACAGCGGTGTAGTCAAGCATTTCCTTGTAGGTTTTTGCGTACTCTTTACCCCTAACATTTGGAATAAATGCATAGGAACCTGTTGCTACAATCAACTTATCGTAGGGGTAGTCTGTTTCGTTGACCCTGACGTAACCATCCTGGATCTCAGCAGTTCCCATTACAATGGTCACTCCTGCCTTCTCTGTTTCATGTGTGAGAATTCCCCTTATTTTAGTTGTTGTGTTTATTATCCCTTCCGCAACTTTTCCATAGTTTATGTTGGGGTTTGAGTCTGCTATTCCAAACTCTTTAAATTTTTGATTGGTCTGAACATGTTTCACAACATCATTTAATCCACAGACAACCATACATCCTTGGTTTAGACATTTTCCACCAATTTTGTCTGTTTCTATTAGTGTTACATCTGCTCCGAGTCCCGCAGCTTCTATTGATGCTGTTCTTCCTGCAGATCCACCACCGACCACAACCAGCTTCATAACTTCCATCCTCCAGAATAGTTTATAAGGCAAAAAAACTATATTACAGTAACTGAAATCTTAATGTTAATATGTATAGTGCAGCGTTCTTAAAATTGTTTTGATTTGGGAACGGAACACATTAAATAAATTTTATTTGAGGAGGAGATAGATATGTGTATTGCAGCACCAGCAAGGATTGTAGATATCACAGATAACGTGGCTACAGTTGATTTTGGCGGAGTTAAACAGAGTGCCAAATTGGATTTGGTTGGAGATCTAGAAATAGGTACACATGTTCTTGTTCACTCGGGATATGCCATCGAAGTTTTATCAGAACAGGAAGCTAAAGAGTCACTAGAAGCATGGGATTTACTTTTAGAAGTCTTAGATGAAGAAGACAAAGAAAGGAACAACAACTAAAAAAATTCAAATATTTTTTTACAGGCCCTAAAAATATTTTTTTTAAATAACTTTTTTTTAATAAATTGAAACCCTCTTAACTCCAGGAATCTTCAAAAATTCGTTGATAAGGTTGCCTTTAACGGGTTTTTCAGTGATTATGGTTAATTTTGGATGTTCTTCCAGTTCAGGATCACCTGCATGAGCCTGTCTAATACTCAAACCTTCGATTGAAATTAGTTCGGTTGATCTTGCAATTATTCCGGCGTTACCTGCTTCTGCTTCTATCTCAACCACTCCAAAGCCCAGATTTTTAGCAATGTTTTTGAGTAGGGTTCCTGCGGGGTGTATGTTTTGGAAGATCTCTGATAGTTGTGGATCAGCCAGGATCACGTCAACTGTGGATTTAATGGTTCTCCTGTCAACGTTAACAGATCTTGCCAGTGCAACATCATTTATTTCGACATCATCGAGGTATATTTTACCATTTTCTCCAACACGAAGACCTAATTCGACAATTTTTCTTGCAACAGCCATTCTGGCCGGAAATTTTTCAAATTTGTGTTTGATCCTGTCCCACATACTAGTTTCACCTGTACTTATGTTCTAGTTGTACAACTATATAAATATATGTACAAATGTGTGCTCTAAAGGTTTAAATAGTACTTTGATGATAGATTGTTGTACAGTTTATATAATTTAAAATTTATTTACGGTGACAATTATGAAAGGCAGTGAATGTTTTTGGCGAATACAATATAAAAATAAAGCA
>JAEZAV010000056.1 GCA_023430285.1 Methanobacteriota archaeon
GTCATAGCAACTGCGGATTACATGGTTGTAAACGAAGGCCCTTTAAAAAAAATTAAAGGCATTGTAAGGAGCATACTTGAAAATGAATTGCAAAGTAACGGTAAGGGCAAAGGTAAATCCAACAGAAGAACTAGACAAAGTAATTAAAGCTATATCCAATATTTTTGATTATGAAGAGCTCGAAATTGGTGAAGGTTACGTAGAAGTAACAGGCGATGAAAATAGTGTTTTGAAACTTAAAGAAGAGCTTAAAAATAGAAAAATTAGGGACACTGCCAATAAAATGCTTTTTAAAGGAATTGAAAACAACAAGATCGGTTTTTCTCTAAGTAAACAAGCTGCACTCGTATCAGTTCCTAACTTCGTTGATTCAAAAATGTCCTCACTGGGCGAAATAGATGTTGAAATTGAAACTGAGAATCCTGAAGTTTTCATTGCTTGGATTACACATAAAGAGGAAGATGAAGAGTAAATAAATTATTTTTCAAATTTATTTTAATATCTTCAACAATTACAATTCACTTCCTTTAAGCTGTCCAACCACTCTCAAATAAAATCAAAATCTTTTATGCAGAGTACTTATCTAAAACTAATAAATTTTATGACTTTAATATACCTATTTTTTTAAATACCCTATAAACGGAATTTATTTCTGTTAAAACAGATGATGGTTTGAAATAAGATACATCCATTTTATGGGATTAAACTGTTTATCATGAACTTTCAAAGGTCTTTCAAAGTTGATTATAAAAAAAAATAAATATTTCTTATTTGTCTTCAAGCTCTGCCTTGGATATTACCATGTATCCACTGTCAGTTTCCCACACATTTGAAGTTTCTAGTATCTTTATTCTCTTGTGGAATATTGGCCCGTCGAGTACTAGGGTTTCTGCTTCGCCCCCCTCAAATGCCATGTGCATTCCATACTTCCCATGAAGATCTACTATTTCTTTTAACAGTTCTGGATCTAGTTTACGTCCAAGCCATTTTTCATCCAGTCCCTCTGCAGACACGCTGATAAGGATCACTTCAAATCCCAGTTCAATTATTGTTTCCATATAATCCTCAGGATCCCAGTGCCATAGAGGGGCTTTAGATTCTAGTCCAATATCTTCACACAGATCGTCAATCCTAGATTTTTGGTATTGGGATGCCAATGCTCCTGCAAAAACAGCATCAACTCCCCTGGACTTGAGATCTAAAAGCACCTCTTTTAGATCTTCTAGTTCTTTCTCTTTAATTCCATGAGTTTTAGCCCTTAGTAAAGGGATGCCCATTGCTTCTGCTGAAAGTTCTGTGATGTGAATATTTGGAACATGGAACATGTAGGACTCTGGATTATCAGATATCATTGAAACCAAATATTCAACATTGTAACCTTCTTCAATGGCCTTATAAACTGCCATAGTACTGTCTTTACCACCGGAATAAAGTACTGCTGCTTTCATAGTTATTTTACATCCCTAATTTATATTTTAATCTTTTACTTTCTTCTATACTCTTTTATACGTTCCTTTAGTTGTTCTAAAACACGAGATATGCTATCAATGAACAACCCTGCTAAACCTACAAGAACCCCTATAAATCCACAGAACAGTATTATATCGTTTTTGTTAGGTATAACGTTTTTAACTGCTTGCACACTGTTTTCTGTGGTGCCGTTTATGGAAGTTATGATAATTTCTCCCTGAGGTAACTGGGACATTACGTTGTTGAGTTTGGATGCTTCCACAACCAGTGTAACATTCGCTACACTGTAACTTATTGTGGATCCGCTGACGTACATCATCCATGTTTCAAGGGAATTGACCACATCCATTGGATTGGTATCATTTTTAACCTCTAGGAGTATGGTTTTATTGTTAGGTATCTGTATGGATGTTATGTTTTCATTAACAGTTTTAATTCTGTTTAAATAGGTTGTTTGCCAGTCTTGTGACATTTCTGGCGTAGTAATTGTTATTCCATTACTTTGTACACTTTTTACTCCATCAATTTTTTTGGTGTTTTGAAGAAACGAAGTGATGTTCACATCGGTGGACACATTCAAATTTATTACATCCGTACTGGAACTGGTTGCATGAAACAGTGAATTGGCCATGTCTGGAACATCATCAATTATAGGAGATATGAAAAATGCTCCTCCCACAGCTCCTACTGTAAATCCAACTAAAACAACGAATAATATGTTCTTTTTACCGATTAACGGTGTTAATAGTGCTGTTGAAAATATAAAAATTAACATCAATATGAATAATCCAAGCATTAGAATTACAGTAACTGGGTCCATGTTCTATCCTCTGATCTTGATCCTAAATAGATTATCTCAATCATCTTGTTAAAGTTATTCAAAAAAATTTTACACTGTCAGAATGTTCCCGTTGGCTGCATTTATATAAACAGTTTTAGATGAAGTACCATTGCTCATGGACAATATCCAAGCTGAGTATTGGGTTCCATTTATTGCTATGTTGGCCTGGTTTGTTGATGAAATTGTATATCCTGGATTTGCATTTGTAGCGATTTGTTGTGCTTGTGCAGCTGTTAAGGTGAAATTCCCATTTATAGTGGAGTTTGTAGAGTTGTTATTTGAAGGACTAACAAAGGTTACAGGAGTCACAGATCCTGTTGATGTTACTTGAGGTTGTGTTATGTTGTCTGGAGTACCAGTATTTGGTGCGAAATAGGAGTAGAGAATTATAATTACTACTACCGCTCCCAAACCAATTAAAGCCTTTTTTTCCCAGCCTTCTTTCAAGTCCATAATAAAAACTAGTATTTAGGATTATATAAACCTTACATCAACTGATCATGTTATTTGAATGGTTCCATTCACATTCTTCACATGGTACAAATTGTTGTTGTTCATGGTTGCTGTTCCATTGAATCTTTTAGGGATTAAACTGACACTTGAACTCGATCCAGCATTTGAAACTAATACAGCATACCCTGTTCCTGTATTCGTGATGGTTGCTGAAAATGAAAATGGATTTCCAGATGAGGATAGTTCTTGATTCATTGTCCTTAGATCCAAATCTATGGAGTAACCATTCCCACTAACGTAGGCAGTATTGATTGTTTCTGCTATTTTCTCTCCCATGATCCTTGCACCCCCATTATCAGCTGTTTGGGTTTTGTCCATGGTGCTGCCTACCAAACTTATGAGTCCTCCTAAAATAATCAGCACTATCAATGATATTAATATGAACTCGGCACTGAACTGTCCTCTATCGTCGTTAAACATGATTCACCTAATATGCGTAAGGGGCACCATCTAATCCCAATAAATTTTTGTACGTCGCTGTAAGGAAAAACGTGTTTCCCAATGGATCTGATACTGGTGTGTTGACACCAGAATGTGTTGTGTTAATTGGGGTTCCATTTATTCCTGCAAAGTATTCGTGGTCAAGGTAGGAAGGTGTGTAACCTGGAACATTTTCCCAAACTGGATTCCAAAGTATAAATGTGCTCATTCTTGCACTTGGTGGACTTACACTGGTGTTATTGGTTCTGTTTTCAAGCCTGTCAAAGAATGAAAGTCCATGTGTATCTGGGAAGTAGTATGGCATGTACCCAAATCCTGAGGTTTCATTACTACCAACTAATTCTTCATTGAGATAATTTAATTTACCTGAAGACACTTTATCAGCAAAGTGGTAAATATTACTGGCATTTCCGCCAATTAAGTTTGATGACTGTGTGTAATAAGGGTAAGGCATTATAACAGAACTGTTACGTGCATAGGTATTGATCCAGATATACGGATCTTCAAGCTTTGCCACTGAAACATAAACATTCATTGGAGGAGTTGTGAAGCTGAATGATTGGTTGTTAGATGTAGAACTTTGGGTAATTGTGACAGGAACAGATGTGAGTGTTATGTTAAATCCAAATGGATCACTTTGTGAAATGTTCATATCACCACTATCAAATATGGCAACACTCGAAGTATCTGAAGGGTTAATAGCAAATCCATTTATAGTGATGTTTCTTCCTGTTTGTTGTTCAAGAGCTCTGCATGTGTTGGTGATGTTTTGGTTTAACATTGCCAATGTATTAGTTTCGATATAAGTTTGACTGTCTGATGGAGCTGTTTTACCAAAGAATGGATTGTTGTTTCCGTTGTAATTATCAATAACTTCTCTAGTTGCAGTGTAAGCTGCATTTC
>JAEZAV010000073.1 GCA_023430285.1 Methanobacteriota archaeon
TGTTCAGATCCTGTCTTATGGTTCCCAATCCACGTTTAACCTTAGTACTCCTCAGAACTTGACCTAGTTGATATGCTACATCCCTAACCTGTTCTGGATGTTTCATTGATGGGTCAGTTGTTACTTCGAGAAGTGGTATTCCAAGCCTATCCAGTCTAAAAATTATTTTACCCTTTTTTTCTCCTATACGTCTAGCAGCATCCTCTTCTAGACAGAGGTTTTCTATTACAACATTCCCATGTTCTGTTTCGATGTGTCCATCCGTTGCAATGAGACCTGTTCTCTGAAATCCACCAGTATTACTCCCATCTATTACCTGTTTTCTCATTGTATGGAATTCGTCCACCACATTCATGTTGAGTAACGAGGCTATGGTTAAAGCTATTTCTAAAGCTTCCTTGTTTAATGGGTGTGGAGGTTCGTCGTCAGATTCCACAAGACAAGTTTCATGATCGTAAGATTCGTAAATAAATTCAAGCTTTCTCCTGGATTCCTCAAAGGCAGCCCTATCAATTTTTCCCAGTTCACTTTGTGTTGGTCTAAGGTATCTTAGCAGTTTATAATCAGGTTTTTCAGCAATTAATTCACACTTACATGGACAAAATAATTTTTTTTCAGTGTTAAGTTGTTGATGAATCTCTAATCCCATTTTAAGGCCTAATTCTTCGTAATTCATGATCACCCCTCCCCAGAAAATTCAGTTCAAAAAGAATTTTTCAGATGATTTTTCTCCTAATTCTCCTGCTACGTTAGTGTGGATAATTTTTTCCACTTCTCCAATGTTGTCTGTCTGTCCAAGGGCCCATACCAGTTTCACAAATGCTGTTTCAGGAAGCATGTCCAGGCCGGATATTACTCCTGCCGAGAGAATTCTTCTCCCTGTACTGTAAACATTCATGTTCACCAATCCATACAAACACTGCGATGTCATGAGCACCGGAATAGATTCGTCTGCTGCCCTTTCAAGGGATGGAATTAACCCTTCTGGACAGTGCCCCAAACCTGTGCCTTCTAAAACCATTCCCTTGTACCCCTTATCAATATGGTAGTCAATTAGTTCTGCCTGAATTCCGGGGTAACTTTTTATAAAGGCAACCTTTTCTTCTATTTCATCTTCTATTACCAGAGATTCCGTGCTCCGCTTGTTGTAAACCAAGGCTTTGTCAACTAGTTTAAGTTTTGATTTTTGTATTTTGGCAAGTGGAAGGGAGTTTATGCTTCTAAATGTATCCCTTCGGGTTGTGTGCATTTTCCTTACCTTGGTTCCCCTGTGGAGATAGCAGAAGGAATCATCTTCCTCAGCATGCATACAAAGGCTAACTTCTGCTATATCAGATTTTGCAGCCACAACAGAACTAATAAGATTCATAAATGCATCGGAAGACGGTCTGTCTGAACTCCTTTGAGCACCTGTTACAACCACCGGTACGGGTGTTTTCAACATGAAACTTAATGCTGCAGAGGTGTAGTGCATGGTATCGGTACCGTGTGCAATTACAACACCGTCCGCTCCGTTGTTGATCTCATCAGCAACTGATCTTGCGGTTTTAACCCAATACTCAGGTTTCATGTTTTCGCTTAAAATGTTAAAAATGGCCTTTCCATTTATGTTGGCATGTTCCAGTAGTTCAGGATTGGCACGTATCAGATCGTCCGCTGTGAATGCTGGATGAACTGCTCCGGTTTTGTAATCAATTACAGAAGCCACTGTTCCACCAGTTGATACTATTGAAATATCTGGTTTTTCAGCATCCTTTTCTATGTTGAGTGGAGCCAATTCTATCTTGGGTTTATCCCCACTTTCCACCAGTTCTGCCTTTGCATTATTAACATCTATTCCAACGTTGTAACCACTGTTTAATTTGATTACAATATGTTTTTCATCAGGATCTTCTGCCCTATCAAGAAGTATTCCAAAGTAAGATGTTCCATTCTTTTCTACCTTTATCAAGTCTCCAATTGACAAACCCGATGAATCCAAAAACTCAGCCGACAAACCTTTATAAACCATTGATCTTCCCTCTATCAAAATTGAATTAATATACTTTTTTAGTTTAAACAAAAAAATTCTCAGAATTGAATATTATTTATCTAGTGTTATATTTACTTAGAGTTGAATGTATCTATTTAGTTGTATTTATAATAAAACTTTTAAGTTTCAAAAAAAAGGATGTCAAATAATATTTGTTTACCAGTTCTTAGAGGTTGACATCGATTCCAACTGGGCAGTGATCAGATCCCATCACTTCAGGGAGTATGTAGGCTGCACTGATATTTTTCATGAAATCCCTGTTAACAAAGAAGTAGTCCAATCTCCAGCCAACATTTCTTTCCCTTGCACGCGTACGGTAACTCCACCAGGTGTATTTTTCTGGTTCTTGGTTAAATTCTCTGAAGGTGTCAACGTATCCATGATCCAATAATTTGTCTATCCATGCCCTTTCTTCAGGGAGGAACCCTGAAATTTTTGAGTTTTCCTTGGGATGTGCCAGATCAATTTCCCTGTGTGCTGTGTTGACATCTCCACATACAACTATGTTTTTCCCTTGATCCTTCAGTTCATCAGCATATTGAAGAAAGGTGTCGTAGAATTCCATCTTATAATCCAACCTTTCTTTGGACATTTTTCCGTTGGGAAAGTATATGTTAAACAGGACAAAATCTCCATAATCCGTTATCAAGGTTCTTCCTTCAGTATCAAATTTTTCAACCCCAAATCCATACTTCACTTCTTTTGGTTTGAGTGATGTGTAGGTTGCTGTGCCACTGTAGCCCTTTCTGGATGCTTCGGACACGTAAAGTTGATATCCATCTAAAGCCCTAATATCTGGTGGAAACTGCTTTCTAACGGCTTTTGTTTCCTGGATACATAGTATATCTGGTTTTTCATGGTTAAACCAGTCTAAAAAACCTTTTTTATGCACAGCCCTTATTCCATTGACGTTCCATGATAATATTCTGATCTTATCCATTTTGTTTCCCCTTGTTGGACTTGTTTTCCCAACACTGTTTGACACTACATTGATATGTTCATTAATTAGATCAAACTCTTAAAAAAAATTTGAGGTGCATCTCAGTTTATGGTTCCATATGTACAAAATAAGGGAATCATGGATAACCATGCATTTCGTTATTTCTTAGTTTCCATGAGATTTTTTAGTTTTTCCAAATCTTGTTTCCTGGTATACATTGGTGATTTATCTGTCTTGTAAACCTGTAAACTTTCTTCAAAGGTTTTCTTTTTTTCGTTGATATAGAATATTCCCAATGGATATTTTTCTGTTTCTATGGCTCTTTTAAAGGCCAGTTCCCTGTCGGTGGGATCATGGGATTCTTCAAGGTAGTAGGTGTTGTTTTTAAACCATTGAAAAGTGTTGAGCTTGTTGAATGTTACACAAGGTTGGAATATATCTACCAAAGAGTATCCATTGTGTTTTATGGCTTTTTTAAGTATTGCCTTAGTTTGATCTATATCACCACTAAATGCTCTGGCAACAAATGAAGCATTCAATGATATAGCTGTTGCCAAAGGATTGAATGGTTCTTCAAACACCCCATCAACCTGTAACGGTGTGTTAAAGTCTATTTGGCTTGTTGGAGATGCCTGTCCCTTGGTTAACCCGTATACCATGTTGTTATGGACTATGTTAACGATGTTAGGGTTTCTTCTTATGTTGTGTATGAAATGGTTGCCTCCCTCACCATAGGTACATCCATCTCCACTGACGTTGAATACTAAAATTTCAGGATTTACAGCTCTAATTGCGGCTGAAACTGGTAAAGATCTTCCATGTAAACCATTAAAAACATTTGATTTGATGTAATGAGGTAACTTTCCAGCCTGTCCTATTCCTGACACCATAACAACTTCTTCAGGAGCTATTTCTAGTTCCGCCAGTGTTTCCTTGAGTGATTTTAATATTGAAAAATTTCCACATCCAGGACACCATGCAACATCTGCCCCTTCCACATCGAACTGTGTAGAATCCATTATTAAGCCTCCAAAAACTCTTTTAAGTGTTGTTCAATTTCTTCAACTGAAAATGGCATTCCATTGTATTTCAAAATTTTTTTATGCAAATCCTGCCCTGTTTTTAGTTTTATAAGATCCGCAAATTGACCCTGAGCATTATTTTCAAAAATGATAGTTTTATCAGCCTTAATAAGATAGTCTGATACTGATTTGTCCAAGGGGTATAGCTGTTTGAAATATAAAAAGCCGATTTTATCTTGGTTTAAATTATTTAGAGCCTCCACAATGGATCCATAGGTTGATCCCCATCCAATAACTAAGTACTCATAATCCGAACTTCCAATAAGTTCAGGGGCCAAAACATCATCCTCTATTAAATCAAGTTTCTTAAGACGTTTTTCAACCATTTTATCCCGGATATCAAGGTTTTCTGTTAAATGGCCATCTTCATCATGTTCATCTGAATCAACCAAAACAAGACCATCCCCCCACCCAGGAATACCCCTAGGTGATATTCCATCAGGGGTCAGCTGGTAACGCCTGTAATTTTTATCTGTTTTAATTAGATGATGTTCTGTTTTTATTGCATCGATGTCCATCATGGGTGTGTTGTAGAAAATATCTGCCAAGTACTGGTCTGAGAGTATGAACACAGGAATTTGATACTTATCAGCCAGGTTGAAAGCTCGTTGGGAAATATGGAAAGCATCTTCCAGGTTTCCGGGTGCAAATATTATCCTTGGAAACTCTCCAGGCCCTGAATAAAGTGCTAGGTTCAGATCTTCTTGAGAGGTTCTAGTTGGAAGTCCAACTGCAGGTCCTGGCCTTTGTGCCAGATAGATCACCACAGGCGTTTCTATCATTCCAGAAAGCCCAACAGCTTCCTCCATTAGGGCAAATCCACTTCCAGATGTTGCTACTAGAGACCTTGCCCCTGCGTAGGAACCTCCAATGGCCATGTTTATGGCTGCAATTTCATCTTCTGCCTGTTCAAATATCATTTCAAATTCATCAGAATTTGATGCCATGAAGGATTGTAATGGTGTTGAAGGAGTCATTGGGTATGAAGACATGAATTTGCATCCTCCAGCAATACATCCCATACCAACTGCTTCTGTTCCGTTTAGAAGAATTTCATTGAAAACATTTTCACTGGTTTTTACATTGATGTTCAACTTGTTGGATTTCAAGATATTCTTCCCAATTTCATAACCCTTAGTTCCTGCTAAAATATCTTTATTTACTATTTTTTCCCCTTTACGTCCGAAAATATCCTTAATTGATTCATTGAATACTGTTTTTGGAATGTTTAAAATGCATGCTATTACTCCTGCTGCTATCACATTTGAAAAAATTGCACCACCCATCTCTTTGGCCATTTCTAAAAGTGGAATTGGCAAAGTGTTTTCAAATGAGGTGGATTCCAATTGTTTTTCATCGCCCATGATGATTGTGGACTCTGATATCCTGTTTTTTAGGTGTGGAACTGCACCTTCACTCAGTGATAGTAGAATGTCTATCCTGTCTACATAGGCCAGGACTCTTTTTGATGAAACCCTCAGTTCCGTGGAATTTTCACCACCCCTGACACGGGACATGTACTCCTTAGTAGAAAAAACATTGTATCCAGATTTTTTAATTGCCTGAACAAGTATGGCTTCAACTGATTGAATTCCTTGACCAGCTTCACCACAAAGAACTATGCTAACATCATCCAAAGAAGAATTCTGTGACATTTTTAGCCCCCTGAAAATTCTTAAAATCTTGTTACCATATTATTTGTAGTTTGATTTACTTAAAGTTTGTTTTAAAATGGAATTCAGGAGTAATTAAATGCCCTATCTGGAATTAAAAAAACATCAATGCTTAATTTTAGTTATAATATGGTACAAAACTTTTAATTTAAAAAAAAGAGAATGTGGATCCTAAAAAAAATAGGGGTGTGATTGAATGGAGTTGTTCAATCCTTGGTGAAATTTTCTCGTGCCCATTTGGCAGCTGCGTAGAGTACTTCGAGATTTAAATCTATTAAATGTGGTTTTTTCGCAAATGTTTGGGAAATAGCACTTTTAAAATCATCCTCAGACATGTCATCAGATACTTCCATTAAAACTCCCAGCATGGCAGTATTAGCTGCCTTCCCAACACCATTTTCCTTGGCAATTTTTAATGCAGGAACACCAATGGCTTTTACACCTTCAGGTGGTTTGAAATCCCCTATCTCTTCATCATACAAGATGGTTCCACCTTGCTTGACCCTTTCTGCAAATTCTTCTAGGGATGGTTTGTTTAATGCCACCAGAATATCTGATCTGTAAACAACTGGTGAGCCAATAATTTCCCCTGAAACAATTACAGTACAGTTAGATGTTCCTCCTCGTTGTTCAGGACCGTAGGAGGGATACCATGAAACATGTCTACGTGCCTTGCATGCTGCTTCTGCTAGTATAAGGCCCATGCTCAGAACTCCCTGACCCCCAAATCCAGATATCTTGACCACCTTGGTTTCAAATTCAGGGTCGTCTATTGCTCCAAGCGAACTTTCCTCTCCCACATCAAATATTTTATCCAGGGATTCCCTTGAAAAATCACTTGGTTCCCTGCACAGAGGTTCAACTTCGGCAGTTCTATCTCTGAAATTTGCCAGTGGAAATTCAACTTCCATCTGTTCGTTCAAAAATTTCTCTGCTCCTTCAGCATCCTGCCTTAGGTTGGTTGGACAGGGTGACAAGAGTTCAACAAATGCATAACCTTTACCATCCCTCTGGATCTCCAAAGCCTTCCTGACAGCCCTTCTTGCCTTTCTGATATGGGATGGATCTGAAAGCGACACCCTTTCAATGAAGACAGGTGCTTTAAGATTGTTTAGTAGTTCAGACATGTGGAGTGGATAGCCTGTGTAGCGTGGATCCCTTCCATCTTGACAAGTGACTGTTACTTCACCAACCAGGGTTGTTGGTGCCATTTGGCCCCCTGTCATTCCATAGACTGTATTGTTTATGAAGAAAACTGCCATTTTTTCTCCCCTGTTAGCCGCTTGAATGGTTTCATTTAATCCTATGGAAGCTAAGTCACCATCCCCCTGGTAAAGAATTACAACTGCATCTTCTTCTGCCCTTGAAAGACCTGTACCTACGGCCGGTGCTCTTCCATGAGCAACTTGTACATGGCCACAGTCGAAGTAGTAGTATGCAAATACTGCACATCCAACTGGACTGGTCATTACCATTCTGTCTTGAATTTTAAGATCGTCAACAGCTTCTCCTATCAGTTTGTGGAGTATTCCATGCCCACAGCCTGAACAGTAGTGTGTTGCTGTTGGGGCACTTCCACCCTTCCTTGGAAACTCACTAAGAATGGTTTCAGGTTTTCCTAATATCTTCTCATCCTTTAGTTCGTTAGACATTATTTTCCCCCTGAAACTTCGATTATTTTGTTGGTTACCGTTTCAATATCCACCAAATTTCCACCCATCCTGTTAACAAGTTCTACAGGACGTTTACATCCTATTGCAAGTACAATATCATCCATCATCTGCCCGTTACTCATTTCAACAGATATGAAACTACAATCCCTTTGTGCAATGTCATTAAGTTCTTTTTCAGGGAAGGGGAAGAGTGTTTTTGGTCTGAACAGTCCTGCCTTAATTCCCATTGATCTGGCTTTTTCCACTGCAGATCTGGATATTCTGCTGCTTATACCGTATGAAACTAGGATGATATCTGCATCTTCAACTAAGTAAGTATCATAATCCACTTCTTTAGCTTTAATTTCTTCATATTTTTCTTGTAATTTGAAATTAAAGTCTTCTAGTTGGTCAAAATCAAGGAAAATAGATGTTACCAGATTATTTTTTGTTTCATGATTTCCACAAACAGCCCATGATGTGTCAATCTCTGGTTTGACTGCTTCACTTGGGAATTGGAGAGGTTCTACCATTTGCCCTAGAACTCCATCTGCCAGGATTATGACTGGATTTTTGTATTTATCTGCGAGATCAAATGCCTTCATGGTGAAATCGCACATTTCTTGAACTGAGTCTGGGGCCAGAACTATGTTTTTGTAGTTTCCATGGCCTCCTCCCTTGACTAGTTGTGTGTAATCTGCTTGTTCAGGTCCAATGTTTCCCAGTCCTGGGCCTGCACGCATTATGTCCACAATTACACATGGTAATTCTGCTCCTGCCAGGAAAGATATTCCTTCTTGTTTTAAACTTATTCCAGGGCCTGATGATGCTGTCATAACTCTGTGACCTGCGGCTGATGCTCCGTATACCATGTTTATTGCTGCTTCCTCTGATTCTGCCTGTACAAATTTTCTTCCAACCATTGGAAAGTACTTTGATGCTTCGTGGAGGATTTCTGTTGCTGGTGTGATGGGATAACCAAAGTAGCAGTCACATCCTGCGTACATGGCCCCTATTATAACGGCTGTGTTTCCTTTAATGAGCTGTGTTGCCATTCTATATCCTCCTCCTTTTCTTTTTTCTTCTTAGCCTTTTTTGGTATGTGAACTTCTATTGCTAAAGGTTCAGGACATGTGTAGTAACAGTCCCCACATCCTGTACAACCTTCTCCTTTGTAAACTACGTAGTGATATCCCCGTTCATTTAGAGAATCACTCATTTTTAAAACACCCTTTCGGCATGCTAAAACACACCTTTCACATTCTTTACATTCTAATGCATTTATAACAGGATAGGGCTCGTTTTTATCCTTCTTTTTTGTCATGATATCAAATCTTTATAATTTTATAGTATACTTGTTTTCGAAATTGAATGGAACTGACTGTCTACTTGCCTTCTTCATCCTTTTCTCTTATTTCGATACGCCTTATTTTACCGCTTATTGTTTTTGGGAGTTCTTCAACAAACTCAACCACCCTAGGATACTTGTATGGTGCTGTAACTGCTTTAACATGGTTTTGAATATCTTTTTTAAGCTGTTCAGATGGTTCATAGCCCCTGGCCAAAACAATTGTGGCTTTAACAACCTGCCCCCTGACTGGATCAGGAACTCCTGTAATTGCACACTCCAAAACAGAGGGATGTGAAATAACAGCACTTTCCACTTCAAATGGGCCTATTCTGTAGCCAGAACTCTTGATAATATCATCATTTCTGCCAACGAACCATAGATATCCATCTTCATCCTTCCAAGCAGTGTCTCCAGTATGGTAGTAATCATCGTGCCACGCTTTTTTGGTAGTTTTTTTGTCCTTATAATATCCTGAAAAGAGCCCCGGAGGCTTTCCATCCTTGGTTCCTATGACAATTTCTCCTTCCTCTCCAACATCAACAATTTTACCTTTTTTATCCATCAATTGAATGTTGTATCCCGGTGACGGTTTTCCCATTGATCCTGGTCTTGGTTCTGTCCATGTGAAATTCCCTATGCTGATAACTGTTTCTGTCTGTCCAAAACCTTCCATTAATCTTAATCCTGTGAATTCATAAAATTTGTTGTAAACTTCAGGGTTTAATGGTTCTCCTGCTGTGACAGCGTACTTCAAGGTGGAGAAATCATATTGGGATAGATCTTCCTTGATCAGAAATCTGTAAATTGTTGGAGGAGCACAGAAGGTGGTTACGCCGTGTTTTGATGCTTTTTCGAGCATTTCAGCAGCATCAAAACGATCGTAGTCGTATACGAATACTGCGCTGCCTGCTATCCACTGGCCGTAAATTTTTCCCCAAAGACACTTAGCCCAACCTGTGTCTGCCACAGTGTAGTGCAAACCGTCGTCAATTACATTTTGCCAGTACTTGGCAGTTATTATGTGTCCAAGTGGATAGGTGAAATCGTGCATGATCATTTTTGGGAGTCCTGTTGTTCCGGATGAGAAGTAAACCACTGAAGCATCTTCAAGGGTTGTTGCTTCATCACCAGTAGGTCTTGTAAATTTAGATGATTGAGATTCTAGTTCTGACTTGAAATCTAACCATCCTTCTTTTTTTCCTCCAACAATTGCTTTAATGATTTTGTTTGATTTAAGCTGTTTTTCAGCTTCATCAACACACTCTGGCACTCCTTCTTCTGCGATGCATACCAACATCTTGATATTGGCACTTTCTATCCTGTACACAATGTCCTTGGATTTCAGCATGTGGGTTGCTGGAATTGGTATTGCTCCTATTTTGTTAAGCCCCAAAAGGCAGAACCAAAATTCATACCGGCTTTTTAATGTGAGCATGACAGTGTCACCTTTAACGAGTCCAGATTCCCTGAAAAGATTTGCAGCTTTGTCACTGTAAATTTTCAGGTCTCCAAAGGTGAATGTTCTTTCCTCATCGTTGTCGTTGCACCATACAATGGCAATCTTTTCTGGATCCATCTCTGCATATCTGTCAACCACAT
>JAEZAV010000133.1:2500-20901 GCA_023430285.1 Methanobacteriota archaeon
GAACTCAACGGTGTTAGAATTTATGATGTTCACATCGAAGAAGATCCAGGTCAGTACAAACCAGACATGGGAACTGTTGATTTCAACAGATCAGGAATTCCCCTAATTGAGATAGTAACACACCCAGATATGAAATCACCTGAAGAAGCCAGGAGATTTCTGAGAGAACTTATAAGAGTTCTTGATTACAGTGGAAGTGCGCGTGGTGAAGGAACAATGCGTGCGGATGTGAACATTTCAATTGAAGGCGGTAAAAGGGCTGAAATTAAGAATGTAAACTCTATCAAAGGGGCTTACAAGGCACTTCAGTTTGAGATGGTAAGACAGAAAAATCTGTTGAAACGTGGAATCGAGATTAAACAGGAAACTCGGGCTTTTCTTGAATCCCAAATGATCACTGTTCCAATGAGACTTAAGGAAGAGGCTGAAGATTACAGGTACATTCCTGATCCTGATCTCCCACCTATGCAAGCTGAAGAAGAAGCTGTGGAAATCATACGCGAAGAAATGCCAGAACCTGCTCATATAAAAACTGAAAGGTTTGTCAACGAGTACGGCATCAGTAGGGACCATGCAAAGGTAATTACATCTGAATAAGAGCTTGCTGATGCATTTGAAGAAGTTGCTAAATCTGTTGATCCGGAATTTGCTGCACTCTGGATGAGGGATGAACTCAAGAGAGTAATTTACTACAACAAGATGAGCTTCAAAGAGAGTGAAATCACAGCATCACAAATTGTTGATCTACTCGAGATGTTGCAGAATAAGAAGATCACCGCCAAAGCTGGTAAGAGGATCATGGAGAACTTACCAAAGAACTCCAAGATGCCCAGTACCATCGCCGAAGAAATGGGTTTAACAGGTGTTGTTGGTGAGGATCAGGTACTCGATGCAATTAAACAGGCAATAAAAGAAAACCCTGATGCAGTTTCAGATTACTTTGAAGGAAAGAAAAATGCTATAAATTTCTTGGTGGGACAAGTTATGCGACTCACAAGGGGTAAAGCAGATCCTACAGAGACCAACAAATTGTTAGAGGTAGAATTAAATTCAATGTGAAACCATTCAATCATAAATGGCCACGGGATCAGTAGCCTTAATTTAGAAAACAGATTCTAAATTATGAAAATTTAAAGGGTCCTGATCGCACCGGGTTACAAGAAATTTTGTTTGATAAAACGTATGCTTTGAATAAATCCCATTAAATTTTACACAGACAAAAAAATTCTGTGGTTACAAAATTTTTAGGGATTAAACCAATTTAAATTGAAAACAGAATTTCATCAATAAATTCTAGATAGGAGATTTTTAATGACAAGTTCAGCTCTTGTAAAAGATTACATGACTAAAGAAGTAATTACCGTGAATCCAGAAACTCCTAATGAAGAAGTTATAATGCTCATGAAGGGTACTGGTCACGATGGATTTCCAGTTAAAACAAATGGTGAAGTTATAGGCATGGTGACAGCCTTTGATCTTCTCCTTAAAGAATGGCTCCCTTTGGTTAAAGACATAATGTCCACTGATATAGTGGTGGCTGAAGAGGATATGTCAATAAATGATGCAGCAAGGGTCATGTTTAGAATGGGAATATCTCGGTTGCCTGTTATAAATAAAAATTCTAAATTAGTGGGTATTTTAACAAACACAGATATTGTCAGGTCACACATAGAAAGATCAACTCCAATGAAAGTAGATTACTTCAAAAGAACCCTGGAACAACTCTATGAAATTGACACCAAGGTTGTTCGAATGAAGGTTCCCATAGACGAGATCAGGCCAACCCAGGACAAGATCTACGCAGACGAGCTTCAGGGCAGAACCTACGAAATAAAGAGGGGCCTTGCAGAACCAACCATAATAGCACACACAGGTGACAGATATATATTGGTGGATGGTCATCATAGAACAGTTGCAGCTTTGAAGCTTGGATGTAAAGATATTGACTCCTACGTGATACAGTTGGACCACGACATACACCTTGGACTGGAAAAAACAGCTGATAAGAATGGTATTTTCTCTTTTAAAGACATTGAAGTCATAGATGATGCTCAACATCCCTTGATTGCAATAACAAGCAGTCTCAGAAAGGAGGCTAGAAAATGAAAAACAAGGATTCCATAATAAGAGAACTTTATCAAGTTCTGGAAGACAGGAGAGATAATCCAATAGATTCATACACCTCCAACATAATGAAGGATTCTGATAAGAAGGCAGAGGATAAAATACTCGAAAAGGTGGGAGAAGAATCTGCAGAACTCATAATCGCATCAAAGAACGATGAAAATTTGGTTTATGAGGCAACGGATCTCATATTTCATACACTCCTACTTCTGGTTTACAAGGGAGTTGAAATCGATGACCTCTTCGATGAATTTGAAAGAAGAAGGGGTTAATTAAAATTCTCATTTTTGATGGTTCTTAGTTTTGGTTTTCATGGATAGTGGTGAAACAAATGCTTTACAGGGAACTTGGTGCTACTGGTGAGAGAATATCCATCCTAGGTTTGGGATGCATGAGATTACCGGTTAAAAATGGAGATAGTGGACAAGTCGATATGGATCTTGCGGTTCCATTGATAAGAACAGCTATTAATAGTGGAATAAATTATCTGGACACAGGATATCCATATCACAATGGTCAAAGTGAGATTGCAATTTCTAAAGCAGTTAAGGATGGATACAGGGAAAAGGTTTTCATAGCAGATAAATTACCCATATGGTTAGTTGAGAACCGGAAAGACATGGATAAATACTTGGATGAACAGTTAAAAAGGCTTGATATTGAATGTATTGATTTTTATCTTCTTCACACAGTTAAGGAGAGTTACTGGGAAAAAATGATCTCCAACGGTGTGCTGGAATTTTTAGATGAGGCTAAAGCCTCTGGAAAAATAAAGTATACAGGATTTTCATATCATGGTGAACTGGAACTGTTCTTTGATGTTGTTGATTCCTACAACTGGGACATGTGCCAGGTTCAGTACAACGTTGTTGATCAGAATTATCAAGCTGGAAGGGAAGGCATTCGTTACGCAGCAGCCAATGGCATAGGTGTGGTTGTAATGGAACCTCTAAGGGGAGGTACTTTAACTAAAAATGTGCCAGAAGAAGTTCAGGAAATATGGGATGAATCTAGGGTGAAAAGGGAGCCAGCTGAATGGGCACTCAGATTTGTCTGGGATCTCGATGATGTGGATGTTGTTTTGAGTGGAATGAACACCATGGAAGAACTTAAACAGAACCTTGAAACTGCTGATCAAGGTTATCCCAACTCTTTAAGTTCTGAAGAAAAGGAGATCATTCGGGAAGTTAAATCTGTTTACAGCCAGAGAAAACAATATAACTGTACTCAGTGCGGATACTGTGTACCGTGCCCAGCAGGAGTAAATATTCCAGCCAACCTTCTTCAACTGAACAATGCCTACATGTTCCAAGACGAGGATAATGCTAAAATGAATTATTACATGGGTGTGAAAGAGGAAGAAAGAGCAGTTAACTGCACTGGCTGTGGAGAATGCGAAAAAATCTGTCCACAAATGGTTCCGATCCAAAAAGCACTGAGTGATGTATGCAAAAAATTTGAACAAAAATAATACATCCAAATTCTTTTTTTTAATAAATTATTTAGTATTAAACTGGAACTACATCTGAAAAAGAGTTATAAAAAAAAAAATATTGAATTAAATTGAAGTTTATTCTCTGATGGTTTGGATGAACCGGTCCCTAATTTCTTCAGGTTCCATTGGTATCACTGGAACATCAGCATTTCCGGGTTCAACTTTGAGATGTACAAAAACAGGACCTTCAGAACCTAGAACTTCGCTGAAATCAAACTCAGAATTTAGATCAAATGAAAATACATTTTTAAATCCAATTGATCTTGCAACATCTCCCAGTTCAAAACTCGAAGCATAGGTACACTGTGACCCTGTGGATCCATAACATTCGTTGTCTAGAACTACCCAAACCAGATTTTTTGGGCTCTGATTGTAAACTGTTACCATGCTACCCATATTCATGAGCACAGATCCATCTCCATCTATGACAACCACTCGTTTAGTTGTAGACATGGCCACTCCAAGACCAATTGAAGATGCAAGACCCATGGATCCCATCATGTAAAACTGATTTGGAGAGTCCTTCACATGATGCAGTTCTCTGGATGGAAATCCTATGTTACACACAACCAGTTCATCTGTCAATTCATATGATAATTTTTTTATGGCATCTATCCTTTTCATAAAACTTCACTACCAAAATTTAATATCCAAGAGTATACCAACTGGGGCTCCTTCAGTTTCGGCCATATTCCAAGCTTCGGGAATAATATTCCAAGCTTCTTCAGGTTTTTTTGGATTGAAATACTTTATTTTCAGGGCATCTAGAACCATTGGAGTTGCTCGGCCCATGGGAATTTGAGCACCCATAAACTCTCCCTCGGTGCCCCGGTGGCTCATTATCATGAGTACTGGAATTTTATAGAGTTCAAACAATGATGCAAGTGCATTTACTGAATTTCCAAGGCCTGAATTTTGCATTAAAATTCCTGGCTTTTTCCCACCCATGAATGCGCCTGCACAGATTCCAAAACCCTCTTCTTCACGTGTCACAGGAACATGAATTATGGTTGGATCTTCTTCAACCATTTCCATCAACCTTCCTAGATTCACGCATGGAAGTGAAACAATGAAATCTATTCCTGCTTCTTTAATTGCATCGAAAACTGCTTGACTACTGTCCAAAAAAACACCTTAAATTTTTTGTTTGAATGTTAGGTTTTTAAACCAAAATGATGTCAATAAATGAAATTTGTGGTTAAATAATAAAAAAAATTGTTTAGGAGCCACTTAAAATTTTCTCCAAATCGAAGGATAATTCTGCGGATATGTCCTTTATCTGACCCATTAAAGTGTCATCAATGGATATTCCATTTTCTTTGCGGTCTTTGATGTTTTTAACTTCCATGTCTCCAGGAATAAAAACATTACCAGAATTTCTGATCTCTTCAACAAAGTCATCTACTTGTTCTTTGAATTCTTCAAGATCAGAGAACTTGGATGGGTCAATTGCCATTACAAGATCACCCTTGGTACACATGACACCGGGATCTGCGGTTCCAGTAACCTGCTTACCAAAAGCAGCTCTCACAAGAGGACCTGCTAAGATTTCTATCATAAATGAAAGTGCGTACCCTTTATGTGCACCGAATGGAAGTATAGAACCATTTAAAGCTTCTTCAGGATCGATGGTTGGATTTCCATCTGCATCTAATGCAACATTTTCAGGTATTTTCTCACCTTTACGCTTGGCTTCAAGTAATTTTCCCCTTGCAGATGCAGAAGTTGCCATATCAACAGAAACATAATTCTTATTGGAAGGAATTCCTATTGCCACTGGATTTGTGCCTATGATGGGTACTTTACCCCCAATAGGGGCTACTGCAGGTTCGGTGTTAGCTATAACCATCCCTATCATGTCGTTCATTATCGCCATATCTGAGTAGTAACCTGCAACACCGAAGTGATTAGAATCATGAACACCCACCATTCCAATCCCATTTTTCTTCGCTTTAGCAACTGCAATTTCCATTGCAGTGTAAGTAACTACATGGCCAAATTTATGATTCCCATTAATCAGAGCCATGGAATCAGTTTCATTTTCAATGGATAGTTCTGCTTCAGGATCTATTGTGCCTGCTTTGAGGCCTTTGATGTACTGTGGAAATCTTCCAATTCCATGTGATGAAAATCCCTTAAGATCAGCATCTACTGTAACATCTGCAACAATGGATGCATCCTCATCTGAAACTTTCATACATTTTAGGATACCTGTTATGATTGATCTTTCCTGTTCTGCTGTTATATTCATGAACGCACCTTCTATTCCTTTTATAATATGATTGTACCTTCCTTAAAGGTTTTGATTGTTACCTTATCTTCTGGATCAGCTGTGACATGACCTATTATGTAGGCTCGGTTATATTTTTCAATGAGTTCCAAGGTCCGTGTTTCATCCCCGGGTTTCACAATCACTACAAATCCTATGCCCATGTTGAAAACACGATAAAGTTCTTCCACTGGAACTCCAAGTTCATACATCTCCAAGAAGATGGATTGAGGTTCAGGTAACGATGTGATGTTGTAACCAACACCCTTTTTAAGCCTTTTTAGATTGGTGAATCCTCCTCCGGTAATGTGGGCGAGACCATGCACTTCCACATCTGTTTTTAAAAGTTCAATTATTGGATTCACGTAAATGTAGGTGGGTTTGAGTAATTCTTCCCCAATTGTTGTTTCGGGATTATTTGGAAGTTTATCAGTAACTTTAAAATTATTTTCTTCGAAAAATATATTCCTGGCAAGGCTGAGTCCGTTACTGTGAATTCCACTACTTTCAATACCTATCAGCACATCTCCTTCAGCCATTGAACTTCCGGTTACGATACTGTCAGTATTCACTATTCCTATTCCAGTGCCTGCAAGATCGAAGTTTTTCACTATTTCAGGAAGGCTTGCTGTTTCCCCTCCAATCATAGCAACATTTGCGAGTTTACAACCTACCCTGAGTCCTTCTCCTATTTGTTCAGCAACTTCTGGATCTGGTTTTTCAACGGCCAAATAATCAACCATTGCAATTGGTTCTGCCCCTACACAGATGATGTCATTAACTACCATTGCAATACAGTCAATACCCACTGTATCGTATTTTTCCATCATCTCTGCAACCAATATTTTGCTTCCCACACCGTCCGTACTCATTGCAATTGCCCTGTCACCAAGACTAACTAAAGCTGCAAAGTGTCCGGATTCTGTTATGACTTCTCTGTAATTGAGTGTTTCCTTCAGTTTTGAGATCAATGCCGAGACAGTCACCTCTTCAAGACTGATGTCCACTCCTGATTCTGAATAGGTTACCATGAAATTCACCAAAAATTTTTAAAACAACAATTATTTATGCATATTTACACTTGACAGTTTATAAAACTTATATCTAAATCAACTGCCAATGGGAGGATAAGTTCAGTTAGTATTACCTTCCTCCCGTTTAAATGAAACTGGTTCATAAAAATATAGAATTTAAATAAACCTATCTTTACTGGATCCTTACTGTTTCAAGGTTCATTGGAGTTTTTGTTTCTATTTTATAACTCCTGTAAATGCTGGATGCTAGATCAAGGGTTTTGTAATTGTCCCCGTGGCAGAACAAGATCTTCTCTGGTTTAGGAGAAAGCCTTCTAACGTAATCCATGAGCTGCCTACGATCTGAATGCCCACTGAATCCTTCAATGGTTTTAATATGCATCTTTACATTGTAAACATTGGTTTTACCTTCCTCTTTGAGAGGAATTTCTTTCCAACCCTTCTGAAGCCTTCTACCAAGTGATCCTTCGGCCTGATAACCAACAAACACCAGTGAATTCTTTTCGTCACCACAAAGCTGTTTGAAGTATTCTACAGAGTTTCCTCCAGTAAGCATACCTGATGTTGATAGTATGATTGCAGGCTCTCCCTCAACAATTTCTTGTCTCTCATTTCCACCATTAACCTTGTGGAAGACATCTGAAATGAATGGGTTCCTGCCCATATGGAATATTTGGTCTCTGAGATCCTTACTCAAGTACTCTGGTCTTGCAGTGTGTATGGCTGTTGCTTCCCAGATCATACCGTCTATGAACACAGGTACCTCTTCAATCATACCATGTCTTATATATTCATCAAGAACAATCATAAGTTCTTGAGCCCTACCCACAGCAAATACAGGCATAAGAACTTTTCCACCACGTTCTAGGGTTCGGTAAATGGTTTTAACCAGTTCTTTTTCTGCATCGTTTCTGGATGGCTGCACATCATCATGACCACCATAGGTACTTTCCATAACAAGGGACTCTATACGTGGGAACTTTGAAACTGCAGGTTCTAGGAGTCTGCTTCGTTCGTATTTGAAATCTCCTGTGTAAACGAAGTTATGTTGACCATCACCAATGTGCATGTGGGTTATTGCAGAACCCAGGATATGACCTGCATTATGGAGGGTTAGGCGTATGTCTGGAGCAATATCAGTAACCTCACCATAATCAAGGGTAATTGTATGTTTAATACTCTTTTTAACGTGTTTAATATTGAATGGAAGTGGGTTATCTTCTCTGTGTGCAATATCAATATGATCTAACTGTAAAAGTGTCATTAAATCTCTTGTAGGTGTTGTACAGTACACCGGGCCTTCGTATCCGTAGTGGTACAGGTAGGGTAAAAATCCTGAGTGATCCAAGTGAGCATGGGAAATTATAACTGCATCGAGATCGTCGAGTACAAATTCCGGAACATTGAGGTAGGGATAGGAGCTTTTATCATCTGATCCAGCCACGTTCACTCCACAGTCAAGCATGATCTTACTGTTGCTTGTCTGCAGGAACAGTGAGGATCTTCCAACCTCTCTAAATCCTCCAAGGGAAGTTAAACGAGTCCATTCGTTTTCACTTGGTAATTCTCTGTGAATTCTGTTTCCCAGAGTTTGTAGAATTTTTTTACGTTCTTTACTGTTTTTCCTCAGTGTTCTCCTGACTCTTTGAATTACTTCAGAAGTAATTGGAGGTGTTCTAAGAATCTTTGGAGACCAACCTGTTTTTTTAATAATTTCTCTTGAAGTTGAACCGTACTTACCTATGACAAGTCCGGGTTTCCTGGCTTCTATTATCACTTCGCATGTGACTTCGTCGAAGGAAACATTGGTAATTTTGGCTTCTTCAGGGACAATTTCATGTATTCTGTCGATGGTTTTTTCAGGTTCTGTAAGGACAGATTTATCTGATCGTATGATGATCCTTTTCCTGATATCCTTTGCCAGATCCCTTATTAAATCCCCGTTTTCTGTAATAATTTCCGGGTTTTTGGTGTATATAACCACCTCAGGCCCTTCAAATTCCACCTTTGCCACTTGTACTCTGCCAGGTAATCTTTGTACTATTGTATTTTTAATTTCTTGAATCTCTGAACCCATAAAATCACGTCTAAAAAAATAAGAAAATTAATTGAACCACATTCTAAGTCGATGTGATTCTTTAAGCTTTATTTAAAATGTACTGGTGTAGTTAGATTTAAAACTAGTTTAATTCTTCGATTTTTTTGGCTACCTCATCTTCGGGCAGTATTTTAAATCCTTCTTCTTTAGTTATTATTGCCACTCTGATTCCATTACCAGAATAGGTATCTCTTTCCATAGCAGCTTTTATTGCCCTAATTACAACTGATGTTCCCTCTTCAATGTCCATCTCGGGGTTGTAACGGTCTTCAAGTACACCGTAAGCAACTGGTGAACCTGATCCAGTGGAAATCATGAGATCTTTAATTACTCCTCCACTCGGATCTAATGAGAACAGAGCAGGTCCCTTCTCATCCACTCCTCCGAGGAGGGTTTGGACGTAGTAAGGATAAAATCTTGATGCATGAAGTATGTTTGAGGTCATGTTTGCAGCTGCTTCCACACTCATGGGAGCGCCATTCCTTAGCCTGTAAAGGGCTACTTCTGCACTAATATATCCCATAAGTTTTTGGGCATCTGATACTGATCCAGCTATTGTAGCTCCGATATGATCATCAATTTTAAATATCTTGTCTGCAACCTTGTGGGCAATTAAATTACCCATTGAAGCTCTCCTTTCTGTTGCAAACACAATTCCGTCTTTGCAAGTTACACCAACAGTTGTAGTGCCTTTTAATCGATCTTTATCGTTCATGAAATACACCTCTAAAAAAACACGATAAATAAAAATAGTTTTTAAATAATTTTCAAAGTTAATTTCTAGGTCTTATATGTTAAATTCATTCTATATAAATTATTGCTTCAAACTCCAGTTTTTTACACAACTTAAATAATTCAATGCAATGTTTGAAATAATTCTAAATAAAACAACTCAAGAATTTTAAGCCCTTTAATATGCTTTTTTTAGTTGAAGATACTTATAAATCTTTCTTAAAAAAAGCATGGAAAAAGAAGTAAATCTGATGTTTTTAAAAGGATTAATCAATACAGTCAAACTAAAAATAAAAAAGGAGTAATTTTAGGTTATTAATATATCTAACTTGTCCTGTTTGGCACCTTCTTTAATTTCCCTGGCAATTCTACGTCCCATACTCATAAATTCTCCGAATAGGAGGTAACTGTATGCAGAACTGTCCATGAAGGTGTTAGATCCACCGTCAATCCTGGCACTCATTTCAAACACTATTATTTCCAGATCATCTGTACATAATGTTTGCAGGCAGAATGGTCCGCTCATTCCTGGTGAAACTAGTTTTTTAGCTCCTTCAACCAGATTATCACCTATTTCAAACACTTGCGGAAGAAGTGATTCCCTCATGACCACTGGATGGTTTCCAGTAATAACGTAGGAAGGATCCAACGAAACATCCAACTGATCCTTGGCAGGAATTCTTGTCAGTCCGTCGATGTTAGATTCGTAACGGCTGTCCATTCCAAGAACTTCAACTTCATTGTTTAGTGGACTGTAAAAGTAGTGAACACAGTAATTACATCCTGAAACATATTCTTCTATGTGGGCATTTTCCACATCTTCTTCTCCAATCCAGTTTCTTTCAAGCATGGAATCGATCTTTTGATGGAATTCTTCAGGGGTAGATGCTACAAAATAGCCCCTACCTCCCCTGGCACCTGGAAATTTGACCATTACTGTCCTGTCTATTTTAGATGGATCCTCAAATTTCAGGGGAATCCTTATGTCAGATTCTATCATCAGTTCCCTCTCAAGATCCCTCTCTGCTTCCCACCTTAAAATGTCCCTATTTCCAAACATAGGAACTTTAAAATCATTTTCGATACGATCCAAACCAGCATAAGCAACAAAAGAACCATGTGGCACAACAATACTGTTCATGTCCCTTAATTTTTCCTGCACATCTTCGTTCACAATGTCACTAAATTTGTCAACTATGATGTACTCATCAGCCACTTTAAAACGTTTATAAGGAACTTCGCGCCCTTTTTCACAAACAACGGCAGTTCTAAAACCTTCTTCTTTAGCACCCTTCAATATGTGGAGGGATGTGTGACTACCTAAAGTTGCAATAGTGATGTCTTCCTTATCATAATCCTTTAATATTTCGAGAATTTCGTTTCTGTTAACTTTCACCATAAAATCTCTCCTTAACCATTCAATTTTATCAAAGTCATAATCAGTTGAATAACGTTGGTTGGTTGGAGTAATTATCTTTTTTGTCTTAAGATGGATCCAACGATCTGAAAATATTTAAACTTCCAGATATGAGGTAGTAAGTATGAAGGGGAAGGTCATTGGAGACATACTGGTTGTAAAGGACGATGTGGAAGATGTTGAAAAGCTTCTTAAAACACCAGGTGTCAATAGAATAGTCAAGTTAGGACGTATAAGTGGTTTGAAAAGGGAACCCGATGTGGAAGTAATTATTGGGGAAGGAACTGAAACTGTTCACCGGGAAAATAAATGTGGATTTAAGTTGGATGTTTCGAAGATCATGTGGTCCAAGGGCAACACCACAGAAAGAAAAAGAATGTCACTTCTTCCTGAAGATGGGGAGATAATAGTGGATATGTTTGCGGGAATTGGCTACTTTTCAATTCCAATGGCTGTACATTCCAATCCGAAGCAGATATATTCCGTGGAAATAAATCCTGTCTCCCATGGTTATCTCTGTGAAAACATCAAGATCAACAAGGTTGAAGGTGTGGTGAAGCCAATACTTGGGAACTGTAGGGAAGTGGCACCTAAAGCAGGGGCTGATCGAGTTTTGATGGGTTACATTGGAAACACCCATGAATATCTAGATGTTGCAATGGATGTGTTGAAAAATGGAGGGACACTACACTACCATGAATCTGTTCCAGACAACATCAAATTTAAACGACCTGTTGAACGCATAATTGAAGCAGCAAGAACTGCTGGAAGGGGAGATGTAGAAATTTTAAATGCTAGAATTATTAAACCGTACTCGCCTGGTGTTTACCATGTTGTTGTAGATGCGAAAATTGATTGAAATGGTCTATGGCACCATTTGTTTCAATGAATTTAATTGGGCATAAATTTCTTTCTCTAAATTTTTAAATATATCGGACAACAAAATTACCAAATACAAAAAATAGATTTCTTTGCAACATTTCTTGGAGTAGAATGGGTTAAATAAGATTGATGCTCATGCTTGATATTTAAATTAATTTTAGACCATTTCCGATTGGTATGTAACTACAGTGGATGGTAGAATGAGTTGATTTCATATTTTGAGTGGGAAACATGAACGAAAAAAATTTACTCATAGTCGAGGATGAAGGAGTAACAGCCCTTGAAATTCAAAACAAAGTTGAAGAATGGGGTTATGTGGTGGTGGATGTCCTATCTTCCGGAGAAGAAGCAATAACTGTTGCTCTGGACAAACGCCCTGACTTAATATTGATGGATGTTGTTCTTAAAGAGAAAGTAAATGGGATTGAAGCAGCAAATATCATAAAAAATAGTTATGATGTTCCAATCATTTATCTAACTGCATTCGATGATGAAAAAACCATTGAAGAAGCCAAGATAACATTTCCTCAAGCATACCTTCTCAAACCATTCAATGACCAAGAACTTAAGCTAACCATTGAAATAGCACTCTACAAACACCAAATGGAGGCCAGGTTAAAACGAAGTGAAGAAACTTATCGTACCCTGGCAGAAAATGCCAAAGATATAATATTTATAATCAGCCTTGAGGACAGAGTGGAGTACGTTAACAAATTCGCCGCCAATATACTGGGATTTGAACCAGAGGATATTGTGGGAAAATTAAGACAAAACTTGTTTCCAATGGACATATCTGAAAAACAGAGGAAAAGTATTGATAAGGCCATAGAAACACAATCTCCAGTAAGATCTGAGATTAAGATGGCATTACCCCGTGGGGAGATGTGGCTCGATACCAACATTATCCCTTTGAAGGATAAAAATGACAAAATATTTGCGGTCATGGGTATTTCAAGGGATGTTACTAGTCAGAAAAATACTGAAGCTGCTCTCAGGTCGTCTTTAAATGAAAAAGAGGTACTTTTAAAGGAGATTCACCATAGGGTTAAAAACAACATGCAGATCATTTCAAGCTTAATTAATCTCCAATCGGATTATGCGACCGATAAGTCTACTATAAAAATGTTTGAGGATAGTAAACACAGAATACGGACAATGGCGCTCATCCATGAAAAACTCTACATGTCTGAAGATATATCCTTGATAAACTTTTCAAAGTACATAGAAAGTCTTACAACCAAACTTCTAGAATTTTACAGTTTAAAATCAAGATTGATCACTCTTAAAGTAATATCCGACGATATTACCATGGATATTGATTCTGCAATTCCATGTGGGCTGTTGATCAACGAACTACTATCTAATTCTATTAAATATGCTTTTCCAGATGGAAGAGAAGGGAATATTATCATTAATATGCATATAAAAGATGGATACTATGTTTTAAGTGTTGAAGACGATGGAATCGGGTTTCCCAAGGAAATTGATTTCATGAATCCCAGTACTTTGGGGCTTCAAATAGTCCAAACTCTAACACAACAACTTGATGGTAAGATTGAACTCGAAACTAATGGATTCACCAGGTTCAAGATCAGCTTCAAGGTAGATAACAGTTAACTGTGATCCATGGCTTCGATCTTTTGGAGTATTCTAGGGTCAAGAAACTCTTCGTTGATATGATCTGGATAGACAGGCAGCCTTTCTTTGAGTTTAAACCCTAATTCTTCCGTTAATTTTTTAAGTTCATTTACTTCTGGCCATGGTGCTTCTGGATTAACATAATCTGGAGTTACTGGTGAAACTCCGCCCCAATCATCTGCACCTGCTATCAGAAATATTTGGGAGTGCTGATTGTTGAGGTTTGGAGGAACCTGAACACTCACATCTGGAAACATTAATTTGGTTACAGTTACCATTTTTATCATTTCTACCAAAGTTGGTTCACCATGATTTTCCATGGGAATCCCATGTTTGGGTTTGAAATTTTGGATTATTATCTCCTGGATATGCCCATATTTATTTTGCAAACGCCTTATTTCAAGGAGAGATTCTGCTCTATCTTCAATGGTTTCACCAATACCTATTAAAAGTCCCGTGGTAAATGGTATCTTTAATTTACCTGCATTTTCGATGGATTTTATTCTGAGTTTCGGTTGCTTTCCAGGACTTTTTTCATGAACAACTGTATTCATTAGTTTTTCACTGGTGGTTTCTAGCATCAGCCCCATGGAAGCATTAACTTCCCGCAACTGTTTAAGTTCTCCCTTGCTCAGTACTCCGGGGTTACTGTGTGGTAGAAGACCTGTTTTTTTTAGGGTTTCATCACATATGTGGTGAAGATAATCCACAATACCATTAAAACCAAGTGCATCCAGTTCATTCATCACAACAGCTTCGCTGTCTGCTTGCTCTCCAAAGGCAAACAATGCTTCCCTGCAGTTAAAACTATCTGCGGTTTTTAATTGTTTCATGATTAAGTCTGGTTTCATGAGGATGGTTGCATCCTTGGACTCAGGATCCCTACGAAAAGTACAGTACCCACAGATATTTCTGCAGATATCTGTTATTGGGAGAAATACATTTTTAGAATAGGTGATTTCGTTGGAGTTCCTATGGGAATTTGCAGCTTCTAAATTTGCTATTAAACTCTTATAATCTCCAGATAAAAGGGATTCAACTTCAGATTTAGCTAATAACTTCATGGTAACACTTAAAAAGAAAAATTAATGTTTGAGGTCATACTCATGCTTCAGCATTTGATACTACCAGTTCAACAAAGAGAGGACCCATACCACTTTTATCCTTCCATAAAACTAAAAATACGGCTAATTTGCCTATAATACCTAAAGAATATTCTGTATGGCAGTTCATTGATTCGAATGATTCTTTAAGACGGTAAATTCCATAAACATCAGTTTCTCCGGGGATTTCCACGGTGGACCGTATATTTTCATCCATTATTCCAATAATATCAGTGGCTTCCTCTGAGAACACATCGATGGTCCTTGCACCAAGCCCCTTCATTGTCTCAGCTATGATGGAGGAAAGTTCATCTGGATCGATCCTTTTTCTTGACATACCCCTAACAATCAAAATTTGGGGGGTATCGATGGCAGGCTTAGATCCATGGAAAGCCTCTAATTCATTCATTACTTTTCCTGCAATTTCATGAGTGGGCATCAATGTCAGCAGCCTCCGTATTGTTGATCTCCCTTTTCAATTCTCCCATGGTTGCTACTTTTTCTGCAAATGCGTTGTGTCTGTGAATACTTTCTTCATTTGTCTGTCTGACAGTTACCAATGCATCATCTGGAAGATGTGAATATTCATTTGCAATGCTTTGTACCATGTTCCTGACACAGTCCTCTACAAACATTGGATGTTTGTGTGCATGAACAACAACTGCATTTTCATCACTTCTTTTAAGCAGTTCACAAACAGGTGAGCTCATGGAGTCTTCAATGATCCTTATGAGGTCTTCAGCCCGGATAACATAATTTTCTGGAACTTCCATCATTATCATACCACGGCCCCTTTGGTTGTGGGAAGCAAAGGAAACAGTTTCAAGCACTTTTTCAGTTGTTTCTTCGTCTAAAAACTTTAAAAGTTCTTGTTTTGAAGATTCTTTAGTAGATTCCTGAGCACATGGGCAAACAGTCATCCCAACAACTTCTGCTCCGATCATTTTTCTGATGACTATTCCATCTTCATTGCGCATACCAATTGCATCTGCCATGATGTTGGTCATTTCTTGAGTTTTTATCTGTGTGACTGGTGATTTTTTCATTATCATGTAGTCACTCTTCATACTCACCTCAACCCTCTTGGCATACTTGTGTTTTTTAAGTAAGCAACTGGCAATTTTTGCACACAGTGATTCAATTTCTAGTGTCGTGCCTTCAAGTGCCTGTTCTAAAACCTCACTAATGGCTTCAGGATTTCTTGACATGTGGATCCCCTTTTGTGTACTTGGAAGATCTACGAAGGCATTGAAGGTAGGTAATAAAACTATAGGTCTTTTTTCCTCTCTTTCAATTTTTAAAAGTTTTTTAACGCCTTTAACTCCCACTCTAGTTAAATGCACTGGAATGGTAGGTATTTTGTCCTGGGTATCAGGGAAACATTTGTCCACTTTTTTCACCCCTAAATCTAGATTTCAACATTTAATGAAAACAATTAACTAAATAATTGAAGACAGTTAATTAATAATTTTCTATATTTTTTTCATCACTCACATTTTCTAAGCTAATGATAAGAGTAACTTGATCTATATTAACCTTGGTTTTATTTAAGAATTTAAAATTTTAAACAATTAAACAGTGTAAGAGTAGGGTTTATGGCATGATGGAAATGAATTCTTCGACTGTTAAGTCCTTTAAATTTTCTACAACAACAATTTTTGCGTTGTACATTTCTTTGGCACGTTTAGATAGTAATTCACCCGATTTATCTGATTCAACCAGCACAACCATATTTTCCAACTGGAACTGTTCCATTTTTCGTTCTATATCATTTTTTACGTGTTGAATTTTTTTGGCTATGGGTCCCAAGGCAGATTCTGGCATTTTAGGGTTTAAAATTTGCATATCTTCAGGAACCAGAGGCACTCCTGCCACAACTATTTTCTGAGGGTCGATACCAAATTTGGAAATGGTTTTTTTGAAATTATTTTTAGTTGTTAAAATTAAATAATCTTTAAAATTTTCCTTAACATCTTCTTCAGGAGCTGTTTTGTCAATCACACCAAAATCTGAGAGTATGACGTCAATATCTTTTCTTGCAGCTAAAATTTTTGATATAAATTTGGTGGCATCTTCAGAATCAAGTTTGTGTATGGGTCTGCTTGAGTAAATAAATTCTTCTGCTTCCAACAAGTTGTTTATCACAGATTCATAGATATCCACGTTTATAAATCCGGGTTTAGCATTTTTTAATTCTGTAGTTTTAGTTTTATTTTTAGCTGCAGACTTTAGAAGATTTTCAGCCTGTTTAATCCTGAAATTTTCCATATCATCACCTCAAACTTGTGGAACGCCCGAAAGTATTTTGTATTATATCAAGCAGCATTCACAATTTCGTTTACATTAATTTGAATTCTATTAAAGCATTTTGCTAGATCCAAGGTCTTCCTTTAGGATGTTCAGTACTGTTTGGGTGTAAGTTCGCTGTACATCTGGTTCTTGTAGCAGATTTTTTACAAATTCATCCAGTTCTGTTGTGTCTTTGAACCTTGCAACTATCAATGCATCGAATTCTCCTGTAACATCGTACATACAGAGCACGTTTTTGTGGTAGGATGTTTTGTCTTCCCAATTTTTGAGGACGCCTCCCTTAACCCTAACACCTATGATTGTTGTGAAGTTGTATCCGAGTTTACTGTGATCGATCACAGGAGCAAACTTTTTAATTACTCCGGACTTAACCAGTTTCTCTATTCTGTTATGAACTGTACCAATAGAAATGTCAAGTTTACGAGATATTTTTCTGTAGGACATTCTTCCGTCTTCGTTGAAGAGATTAAGAATTTTTTTATCTGTTTCATCAATCTTGACTATTTGGTTTTCATCGTTATTTTTCATAATTTCACCATTATTGAACATTGTATATAATTAACAGCATTATCTTATATATTATTATATTAATATGCATATTTTATTCTGCAAAGAACTATAAATAATTATGATACACCTTTGTTCCTTGAATATTTTTGGATTTTGAATAACTTTTTACTCTACTAATATGTCATATGCAAAACGCGCATAACAACATTAAGCCGTAATATGTCCATCATTTGAGCTAATAAGCTATTAAAAAGCCGTAACTATAAATATCAATTAACATGATTGCATATGTTTACTCAAGAAATGCCTCTCCAAAAGAAACATGATAGGATCGAGTATTTAATTTTTATTATTAATCAAACTTTGCCAATTTTGAAAATTTCATAAACCATGGTTGAGTAGGAGGGATGGATATCTCTCCCACAACAGATCAGGGTTCATATTCTTCGGTGAATGCTGAGGCATACAACCATGCCAAAGCTCTTCCAAAGAATAGATAAAGATAAGGATAAACAATCAAGGTGATTAGTAACCATCCAAGTAGAGGTATCATTGCAATTATAGTTCCAGCCACAATTATAGTTATACACATTACAATCATGGCCACATACCATATTATCAAATCAACCCACCCTATTTCGGAAATAATCGATAATAAATCTCCTATTTTGAATGCAGATCCCAGATCTCCGTTGTGAAATGCCATGTTCCCGATTCCAACAGCCATTATAGGATAAACAATTAAACTGTAAATTGCTGCAAGCACAAACCCTACAGCAGCACTTCCGC
>JAEZAV010000198.1 GCA_023430285.1 Methanobacteriota archaeon
ATCAAATCATTTAAAATAGGTATGGGATGTATCATGGATGCTGTTGAAAGAATTGAAAAGGATATCGTACTGTTTGCAAAAAATATAAAAGAAATAGAGTCCATAGAAATTCATGAAAAGGATGTTCAGGTCATTGAAATGGCCAAAAATTACAGGAAAGACACCGATTACTATCTTGAAAAGAAGGATTATTTAACATCATTCGGTTGTATAACATATGCCCATGGACTTTTAGATGCTGTACGTCTCATGCACGGATTAATATAAATTCTATTGAATCCTTTATGATTTAAAAATAAATGTCAAAATGGGATAAAAATGAAAAACCTGTTTAAAAGGGAATCAAAGGTAGAGGAATACTCTAAAGACCATGTTGAAACTGTTTATCTATGTGTAAATCAGTTAAACGTACTCATGAAACATTTTTATGAGAATGATTTTGAATCCATAGAAAAAACAGCACGGGAAATTGCTAGGTTAGAACACGAAGCAGATATTATTCGTAGAAAAATGGAAATAGAATTTTTTAATGGGGCTTTTCTACCATTTGACCGGGAAGATCGGATAATTTTAGCAGAAGAAGTTGATAGTGTAGCAGATATGACTGAAGAAACTGGTTTTGGAATCTGTTTAAGCAAGATTAACTTTCCAATCGACTACAAAACAGATTTCATGGCACTAACAGAATCAGTTCAGAACACAGTCTCTGCTCTTAAAAAATGTATCGAGCTTTTAAGTGAGGATCTTGGAGACGCTCTTGACACTGCCCACGAAGTTGAGAGTCTCGAAGACGCAGTTGACAAGATAGAACGAAAAATTCTACGAAGGCTCTACGAGGATTACAAGAATGGTGAAATAGATATTTTAACCCATATAGAACTTAAAAGTACTGTATTAAGAATTGGAAACATAGCTGATCGTGCAGAAAATGCCTCAGACAGAGTTCCCATAATTGTGGCCAAAAGAAAGGGATAAAATAACCCCATTATGAAAAATAAAATCCTGAACAGTGCTGCTTATGATTTAAAATTTCTTTTAAATAGGGGTTACAGAAAGAAAGGCGCTTTAAATTTTGTTTCTAATAAATACCTGTTAAATAAAGATGAAAGGAACTATTTATTTCGGAGAACTTTTTCTGACAGTAAGTCCCTCTCAAGACAGGGAAAAATAATTTCTCTGGATGAAATTGTGGGAAGAAATATTTTTGTTGATGGCTACAACGTTTTAATTACTTCTGAAATTATCATCAATCAAGAATACGATTCACTTGTAATGTGTGATGATGGAGTGTTAAGGGATTTGAAGGCTGTTTTTGGTAAATATCACATGGGCTCAAACACAGAAAAAGTTATGTTAACTGTTATAAATCTGATTAACCAGCATTCCCCAATTTTTATTAATTTTCTCTTCGACAGTCCAGTTAGCAAAAGTGGGGAACTTGCAAAGTTAACCAACTCTATTTTAGAAGTTCACGGAATAAAGGGAATTGCTGAAACAGTTCGTAATGTAGATTATGAGCTTGTAAAAAGATCAAATGCCTCCCACGGAGTAGTTGCAACCAGCGATGGTGTGATAATGGATAGTGTTGAAGATATCTTAGATATTCCCTACTGGTTTTGTATGGAAAATAATTGTTTAAAGTATTTAGAATAAGAATTAAGATTTGTTTTAGTGTAAAATTAAAAAAAGTGGAAGAAGGATTATTCCATATCTTCCATTCTGTCTTCAAGCATCTTTAGAACACCTGGAAGACTGGTGTATTCCATTTCGTCAGCAGGTAATCTGTGTGGTTCGAATGGTCCGTGTCTTCTCATGTACTCTGCCACGTCTGATGCAAGATCCCTTGATCTGTCAAATGCTGGATCATCAAACATGTCTAATGGTCCTACAAGTTCAGAGTTGTTTATTTGGAATCCAAGTGCTATTACACGTGGTGGTCCATCAAATCTGACAGGGTTAGCATTCCTCTGGGCTACAGGCATTAAAGGACCGTTATGTGAACCTCTCATCCATCCACTTACAAGGTGTGGGAATGCGAATGGTTCAACAACTTCCCCAGCTGCAGGGAATCCTGATTGTGATCTTACAATAGCCACTGGGTCGTCTTTACCAATGTACTGACCAGCCATTAGGTTTAACCTTTCTGTACTTACTGATGCTGCAATTTCATTGTCACTTCTTCTTGAGATATGTTTAATTACGTATCTTCCAGTGGATCCGAGTAATGCTAATGCATCGTACATTTCATCAGGACAGGACATGGTAACTTTTTTGTGTTCGATTACATCGAATATTTCAAAGTCGTAACCTCCGTGTAGGGAAGGGTCTATTACAAGTCCTGCTGTGTTGAATGGGTCAGCAAACATCTTAAAGAGAGGCATGTTAAATGCACCTGGTTCTGTTTTATCACAACAGAAAACAATCACAGGGTCGGATGGTCTTTCTTTAAATTCCATTTCAGCACATCCTGGACCCATGCCCTTGATGTTACCTGAAAAAGTGTCTGAAAGAAGGTCTTGTCCTGCACCATAAAGTTTAAGGCTTTTTGCTACCTGAGTAGCTTCTAAAAATGCGGTCCATGCTAGTTCATGAACTTCTTCATTTTCTTCACCGTTTCTGTGGGTCATGATCAAGTCTATATCGTCACCACAGCTGGTTATATGATAGTCCACAAGAAGTTCTGATTCTTTTGCTTTAGCTAGTATTTCGTCACATTTATTTTTTAAAGCATCATGAGTTTTTGCATGTCCTGCTATACTACCAACATCTGCTTTAATTACACTAATAGTAGTTTTCATATGTTATACCTCCAAAAATTATCATAAAATTGTTAAAACAGCATTATATAGGCAAATTAAAGGTGTTGAAGGTTGGTATTTAATCCGTCCAATGTTCAAAACTGACCTAAAAACAGCCTAAGCTGTCAATATTAACCTATCCTATTAATTAGTTTATGAAATGAAATCCTTATAAAAGTTACTATAAGTTCATCCTTTGAACTCACATTCTGCAAACAAAAAAATGAGTTCAATTCTTATTTAAAGCTATAAAACAATTAAATAAGTTTTGATCGAATTTCATTGGCCATTTCAATTGTTTTAGATGATCCGCCAAGATCCGGCGTTGTAACCTTGGAACTGCTCAACACATCTAAAAGAGCATTCTCAAGTTTTTGAGCTTGTTCAGCCTCACCAAGATAATCCAACATCATAACAGCTGACAAGATCATTGCTGAAGGATTTGAAATTCCTTTGCCAGCAATATCCGGTGCAGAACCATGAACAGGTTCAAAAAGGGCATTATCATCCCCAATATTTGCGGAAGGTGCTACACCCAATCCACCAACTAGTCCTGCACCCTCATCAGATAGTATATCTCCAAAAAGGTTTGTTGTAACCATAACATCAAAGATTTGGGGTTTAGAAACCATGAACATAGCCGCAGCATCAACGTACTTTTCATCAGTTTCTAGCTCAGGATATTCTTCTGAAACTTTAAGAAACTCCCCACGAAAAATTCCATCGGTTTTCTTGAGTACGTTAGCCTTATGAACAGCTGTAATCTTTTTTCTCCCCAATTTTCTGGACTGATCAAATGCGAATCTACATATTCTTTCAGAAGCCGCCTTGGTAATTACCCTAGTTGCAGTAGCACCTTCTGGAGTGTACTCCTCAATACCAGAGTATAGACCTTCACTATTTTCCCTAACAATTAAGATATCAAGGTCTTTGTATAACGAATCAATACCATCATATGATTTAACTGGTCTTAGGTTTGCATAGAGTCCCAGCTCTTTTCTTAGAGTTATTATGGCACTTTTCATTCCCGGAACTGTTGTAACAGCTCCAAAAAGTGTGGCATCAGATTTTTTTGCCAGAGCGATAGTCTCTTCTGGTATGGTTGTTCCAGTTTTATTGTAACATTCCTCTCCAGCATCGGCAGTTGTGTAATCAAAATCCAAATCTAAAACATCAATAATATTAAGCACAGCATCAGTAACCTCAGGCCCAACACCGTCTCCTGGAATAACAGTTAAATTGTACACATCATCATCCCCTATTTTTGTTTATTGAATAATAAAATTAAAGCCATAGTTATATCATACAGTATATGTT
>JAEZAV010000035.1 GCA_023430285.1 Methanobacteriota archaeon
ATGCTGGAAGAAAACCAGACCCCATCACAGGGGCCATTTCACCGACTATATGTCAAACTTCTACCTTCACATTCGACGAATTTAACAAACCCGGAGATTACGATTATTCACGTACCGGAAATCCAACTAGATCCGCTTTAGAAGAAGCAATAGCAAATTTAGAAGGTGGAAATGCAGGATTCTGTTTCTCAAGCGGTATGGCTGCAGTTACTACCGCAATACATCTCCTTAAATCAGGAGACCATGCTGTAGTAGGTGAAGACATCTACGGAGGAACACACAGGCTGTTCAGTGAAATTATGACCAAGTATGGAATCGATTTTACATTTATAAGAATGGATTCAGAAGAGAAACTTGAGGAAGCTATAAAGCCAAATACAAAAATGATATGGATTGAAACACCATCAAATCCATTGTTAAATATTACAGATCTGAGTATGGTTTCTAAAATAGCAAAAGAAAAACAGATACTTACTGTGGCAGACAACACATTTCCAAGCCCATACTTCCTGAGGCCCATTGAATATGGAATCGACTTAGTTCTACATTCAACCACCAAGTACATAAATGGTCACAGCGATGTTATCGGAGGAGCCATAGTAACCACAACAGAGGAACTTGCTAAGGATGTTCATTTCTTACTCAATGGAATGGGAACTAATGCTGCTCCATTCGATTCATGGTTAATATTGAGAGGACTAAAGACTCTCCCACTTCGAATGGAAAAACATGCGGCTAATGCCAGTGCAGTTGCTGAGTACTTGCTTGACCATCCAAAGGTATCTGAAGTATTTTATCCTGGTCTTGAATCCCATCCGGGACATTCCATTGCAAAAAGTCAGATGGACGGTTATGGTGGCGTGGTTTCATTCAAATTAAAAACTGATGTGCCTAAATTTATAGATGGCCTTGAAATTTTCCATCTTGCAGAAAGTTTAGGTGGTGCAGATTCTTTGGTTGAACATGCAGCTACCATGAGCCATGCATCCATGTCACCTGAAGCAAGGAAACAGGCAGGTATAACCGACGATATTCTAAGACTTTCCATAGGTCTCGAAGATAGTGATGATCTCATTGAAGATTTATCCAAGGGATTGGAAGGTTCGTAGATAAATTGGGATGTTAATTGACATCCTTCTATTATTTTTATAATCAAAAACTTTATATGGAAATAAATTGATATAACAATTGTTAATTAGTTGCTGAATTTTAAATTGGCTGGTTGTGAGTGACTTGAAAATTATATTTTCAGAGGGTCAAACTGAAAATCTGAACATAGAAAACGTATCTGTTAAGGAACTTCTTGAAGATCTGCAAATAGAACCCTTGGAAGTAATAGTTAAAAAGGGCAATTTAGTCCTTCAAGAAGATGAAACAATCCAAAACAATGACGAAATAAAGATTATTAAAGTGATTCACGGCGGATAATTAATAATAACACACCTGAATAATTTTTAAAATCAAATAAATAACGGAGTTAAATAATGGATAAAGAAAGGCCTATTATTGTCAGATACGGCGAAATTGGAGTAAAAAGTCCTGTTGTAAGGAAAAGATTTGAAAAAAAATTAATATCAAATATTAAAGTCCTCATAGATTGTAAAATTAATATCAACCAAGGCAGGATATTTCTATTTCCCGAAAATTTTGAAGAAGCAATTAAATCTCTTAAGAAAATATTCGGAATCGTTTCATACAGTCCAACATTGAAAACCAAGACAGACCATGATACAATTAAATTAGCTGTCCAATCCTACATCAAAGAACTGATTGAAAAGGGTGAATTTGATCCTGAAAAAACTTTCGCAGTAAAATGCAGAAGGGTGGGAGAACACAAATTTTCAAGTAGGGAAATGGCAGGATTCTGTGGAGCTGCTGTAATAGAAACAACAAATGCACCTGTAGACCTTTCAAATCCTGACTTCACACTTTACATAGAAGTCAGAGACGATGATACCTATATCTTCCATAAAAAAATTAAAGGTGCGGGTGGATTACCAATTGGAACTCAGGGAAGAATGATTTCGCTAGTTTCAGGAGGAATAGATTCTCCAGTTGCCACTTACCTAATGATGAAACGTGGAGTTGACATCACCATTGTGAACTTCAACAACCATCCATTCACCAGTGGCTCCAACGAGAAAATAATAAAAATCTACAATAAACTCAAAGAGTACGCCTCAGGTTCAGAACTTAAATTGTTACAGGTTGATTATGGGGAATTCCTAAAAAAATGCACAGAAGAGGCTCCACCAAGAATGACTTGTGTGCTATGTAAAAGTGGAATGTATCAGATAGCTGAAAAAATTGCTAAACAAGAAAAGGCTCTTGCAATTATTGATGGAAGCAGCGTTGGTCAGGTAGCATCCCAAACACTACCAAACATTCTCGCAACAAGATACTCCACTTCTATGCCAGTTTTAAGTCCATTAATTGGTTTAGATAAACTTGAGATATCTGAAATTGCAGAAAAAATTGGCACATTCCAGTACTCAATACTTCCAGACAGCGGTTGTGGAGCAGCACCAAAACATCCAGAAACTAATGCAGTATTAGAAAAGGTGCTTGAAGTCCAAGAAGAAATCGAAATGGATTCTGAAGTTGAAAGAGTTTTCTCAACACTTCACAAAGTTGATTTAAATTTATAAAAATTATTTAATGACATAGATATATATGGAGGAGGATTAAATATGGCAATATTTTCGAAAGCATCAGAAAAAGACGTTACAAAGGCTATTGTATCTGAATTTGCAGAAGAATTTCTAGAATATGTAGAAAGTGATGTTGTAATAATTGGAGCAGGACCAAGCGGTTTAATTGCAGCAAAACGACTGGCAGAAAGTGGTGTTAAAGTTCTTTTAATCGAAAGTAACAACTACTTGGGCGGAGGATTCTGGATTGGTGGATACTTAATGAACAAGCTCACAGTTAGAGCTCCAGGACAGAAAGTTCTAGATGAAATAGGAGTTCCATATAAAGAAGTTCAAGAAGGTCTGTTCGTTGCAGATGGTCCTCACGCATGTTCAAAACTTATTGGTGCTGCCATGGATGCTGGAGCCAAAGTTATTAACATGACCAAATTTGATGATGTTGTTGTAAGAAAGGACAAAGTTGGTGGAGTTGTTATTAACTGGACACCTGTATCAGCTCTTCCAAGGGCCATAACTTGCGTAGATCCTGTTGCTCTAGAATCTAAAATTGTAGTTGATGCAACTGGACATGATGCAGTGGTTATAAAATCCCTAGAACAAAGGGGTTTAATAGACATACCAGGATTTGAAGGAATGTGGGTTGAAAAATCTGAAGATGAAATAGTTGAAAACACCAAACAGGTATATCCTGGAGTTTATGTGACTGGAATGGCAGTAGCAACAACTTGTGGAAACACCAGAATGGGACCAACCTTTGGTGGAATGCTCCTTTCAGGAGAAAAGGTTGCAGAACTCATCATCGAGGATCTTAAAGTTGATGTCAAGGTAGAAGGCAAAGCCTCTAACAAAGCAACCAGCTCAAAATAGATACATAAAAAACCATAAATTAAGTAGTGATTTAGAAATGAGTACAGCTAGCTCCAGTGATATCAAAGGAAAGATCATCGCTGTTTGCACAAGTTCAGTTAAGGGAACCAAAAAGCAGGATGTTTTCCAAGGTATTCTAATGGAAAATTACGGACTTCTCGGGGATGGACATGCAGAAAACCAGTCCCACAGACAGTTGAGTCTCTTAGCTTTAGAGAGCATACAGAAAATGAGGGATCTAGGGCTTGAAGTTAATCCAGGGGATTTTGCAGAGAATGTTACAACAGAAGGTGTTGAACTTGCAAAACTTCCAATTGGAACCAAAATTGCTCTAGGAAAAAATTCCATTGTTGAAGTAACACAAATTGGAAAGGAATGCCATTCACAGTGTGAAATAGGAAAACAGACCGGCCAGTGTATAATGCCCACCGAAGGAATTTTTTGTAGAGTTCTGGAAGGCGGGAAAATCAAGGTTGGAGACAGTCTGAAAGTTTTTAAATTAACTACTTAAATCCTTATTTTATTATATAAGTTGATTATTTGATTTAATTCTTTTTTTTAAAGGCTTCAAATGCTGTTAACAGTATTAGATCTATAATAATTATAACCAACCTTTAAAAGGATTGATGCTTGTAAATTAGGCTTATATATATGGGATAACATAGATAGTTTGAATTAAGTTAAAATTAATGCTAATTAAAGTTGTCAAAGAGAACAATAATATAAACGGAGGAAGATTCGATGTTACATGGAACAGATGTTTTAAAGAAAGGTTTCGCTAAAATGACAAAGGGCGGAGTTATAATGGATGTTGTAAATGCTGAACAGGCAGCTATTGCAGAGGAAGCTGGTGCTGTTTCAGTTATGGCCCTTGAAAAGGTACCTGCTGATATTCGTGCAGAAGGCGGTGTAGCAAGGATGGCTGACCCATCTAAGGTTCGTGAAATAATAGATGCTGTTAGTATTCCTGTTATGGCCAAAGTTCGTATAGGTCACTTCGTAGAAGCTCAAGTCTTACAATCACTTGGTGTTGATATGATTGATGAAAGTGAGGTCTTAACACCTGCAGATGAAAAATATCACATAGACAAGAAAAATTTCACCATACCATTTGTATGCGGTGCAAGAAACCTTGGTGAAGCTTTAAGAAGAATTGATGAAGGAGCAGCAATGATCCGTACTAAGGGAGAAGCTGGTACAGGTAACATTGTTGAAGCTGTAAGGCACAGCAGACAAATATCAAGCACCATAAGGGAACTTCAAAACAAAACTGAAGAAGAACTCTGGTCAGTAGCACGTGAACTTGAATCACCATTAGAACTAGTTAAACTCACAGCAAAAGAAGGTAGATTACCAGTTGTGAACTTTGCAGCAGGAGGTGTTGCAACACCAGCAGATGCAGCTCTCATGATGCAGTTAGGTTCAGATGGAGTATTTGTTGGATCAGGTATATTCAAATCAGAACAGCCTTCTTTAGTTGCAAAAGCTATTGTTGAAGCAACAAACAACTTTAAAGATGCTGAACTAATTGCTGAAGTATCAACAGACTTAGGTAAAGCAATGCCAGGACTTGAAATCAGCACAATACCTGAAGAAGAGAAACTACAAAAAAGAGGATGGTAAATACCTTTAAATCCATCCATTCTACATATTTTTAATCCATTTTAACAGCATGAAAACTTTTCATGACTTAATTTTAATTTTTCAAAAAATATTATTTACATAGAAATTCAAAATCAACAATTAATTTAAACAAATTTAGAAGGGGTAATTGCCATTAGTAATGATTTAGAAAATGATTGTTGTTCAGTTATTTTACAAGTAACAGATAATCATGATGTGGTTGCTTTTAGAAGAGATGCAATATTCCCTGCTGAATTATTTATTGCACAGGACAATTTTTATGGAAAAAATGCAGAAATACAATTCAAAGTTTGTGGCGGTCTATTCTTCCATACCGTGATAACCAGCGATGGTTGGATAATAGCTACTGGTGGTTTTGGAACAAGTTTCAATCAAGAACTAATGAATCTTGCGAGTCAAATAATGAATAACGGCTCCATCACACTGGAAATGTTAGAAAATTCAAAGCCAATACTAACCAATATGGGCCTAGGTCACTTTCTGATAAAAAGTCCTGATAATTATGTTGCTTTTGAGATATACTTTGATGGGACTCGCTTGAATAAATTTTTTAAAATGAATAATGGAGAATTTATTAGCGTACCCAACGATCCACAATATTACAGGGAAGGACATTATTCAGAGTTCCACAGTGATCCCCTTACAGCAGCTGCAAAGATTGAAGGGACAGATCTTTGGGGAATCAACAGGAGAAACGTTATTATTCATGATGTTGAAAAAAACAATACCAGCACCTTTCTTAAAATTTGGGCATCTTACGATGATGGATCCCTGCTTGAGAGAAATGAAGGTAAAGGTGGTCCTGACAACATTAGATTCTTGGATGATCTAATAATTAATGGAAATGACCTTCCAATAATACCAAACATGACCCAGATCGGTGAAATAAATTTATTAAATCCCGAAGAACCAGACAACACTAAAACAACAATAAAAGCCATCAAAAATAATTTATAGGAATCTTTGGAGATTAAATTTCTATTGAATTCTTAGGAATATGATTGATAAAAAAATTTATGTTTAATGATTTTTTTTCTTGAAATTAACTTTTTATATTGATAAATAGTTTAACTAATATTCACATGATTTGAGAAATGGTAAGTATAAAGGTGATAGTTTTATGATTACAAAAACACCATTAAAAGAACTTGAAAGTAGGATGAAAAATTTCAGATCTTTCATGGATGAGCAGTACCCAGACTGGGAATTTGCTGTTCTATTTAGTAAGATAAATCTTTACTACTTTACAGGAACCATGCAAGATGGTATGCTAATAATTGAAAGAAATAGCTCAACATTCTGGATTAGAAAAAGTTTTGAAAGGGCAAAAATTGAATCATTGTTCGAAGATTTAAAGCCCATGAACAGTTATCGTGATGCTGCAGCCATGTATACAGATCTGCCTGAAACTGTTTATATAGAAACTGAAGTTGTACCTCTTGCAATGTACTCCAGATTTCAAAGGCATTTCCCATTTAAAAATTTCAAGTCATTAGATCATGTTGTGGCCAGGGTAAGATCTGTTAAATCCCATTATGAACTGTCTTTGATGAAAAAGGCAGGAGAAATACATAGACATGTTCTTGAAGACCTTGTACCGGACATTCTGGTAGAGGGTATGAGTGAAACCGAATTTGCATCGGATCTTTTTAAACTAATGCTAGATGAAGGTCATCACGGTGTTTCAAGATTCGGTATGTTTGATACAGAAATGGTTTTAGGACAGCTAGGTTTTGGTGAAAGTTCGATCCATCCCAGTTACTTTAACGGTCCTGGAGGAAATTCAGGTATAAGTCCTGCTGTTCCATTAATCGGAAGCAGGGACAGAAAGCTTCAAAGGGGAGACTTGGTATTCGTAGATGTTGGTTGTGGAGTTGAAGGCTACAACACAGATAAAACAATGACCTACATGTACCAAGCTCCTTTAAAAAAGGAAGCAATAGAGT
>JAEZAV010000062.1 GCA_023430285.1 Methanobacteriota archaeon
AAAAATCCAATTTATGACGGAGTCATTATATTGAGAAGTAAACATTATGTAAATAAGTTATATTAAAGAAAATTTCAGGGAGTAATAATATTTGTACCAAACAAATATCACCACAATTCTACCATACCAACATCAAACTCAAACAATTCGCTATTCGCAAGGGTTTGAGCCCTCATACTCTTTTAGCTACGAATGGAAAAACAGCCTTCATAGAGCGATAATTTTCACACTCCGGCCAACGCCAAATAAAACGTAGCACATACAATACCACAACCAACAAGAAACACAAACAAATTAGAAAATATTGCACAAATAGGTTGTGAACAAAAACTTCACCATAATATATATAGTGTAATTAAAACTTGGTTTCCAGATCTAATAAAGTTTTCGAACAGTCGTTTCTAACTGGATTAAATGAATAATATACTGTTTAGAGCACCTTTTGCTTAGGGTTCATGTTGTCCAAATTTAATGTTCTTGCAAAGTTGGTTTTCATTCCCCTGTAACATCAAGACCATCTGCAACATGTAGAAATTAGAGCAGAAAAACGATGATGAATATAGATTATTTTATAATAATATCAACCTATGAATAACCTTTGAAATGTTCTGAAAATCGATATAAAAAAATATTAGAGGTTTCCCCTAATATGCAGCTTCAACAAAAAATAAAACAACTATTTAAGTCTTTCGTTTACAATTAAATGACAAAATATTTTTATACTCCAAATAAATCTACAAAAGGTGATAAATCATGAAGTTTGGTATTGAATTTGTTCCGAATGAACCAATAGACAAGATTGTAAAGCTTGTAAAACTAGCAGAAGATGTAGGATTTGAATACGCATGGATTACAGACCACTACAATAACAAAAACGTGTATGAAACACTAGCATTAATTGCAGAAGGTACTGAAACCATTAAAATGGGTCCTGGTGTAACCAACCCCTACGTAAGAAGCCCAGCAATAACAGCAGCAGCTGTTGCAACTTTAGATGAATTATCCAATGGTAGGGCAACCCTAGGTATCGGACCTGGTGACAAAGCTACCTTTGATGCATTAGGTATTGAATGGACTAAACCAGTAAGTACCATAAAAGATGCAATAACAATGATGAGCACACTCATGGCAGGAGAAAAAACAGAAAGCGGAGCTCAGCTCGGCGGAGTTAAATCTGTTCAGGAAAAAGTACCAATTTACATGGGCGCTCAGGGACCTATGATGCTCAAAACCGCAGGAGGTTTCTCCGACGGTGCATTAATCAACGCATCAAACCCAAAAGACTTTGAAGCAGCAGTTCCTCTCATAAAGCAGGGAGCTGAAGAAGCAGGCAAATCAATATCTGATGTAGATGTAGCAGCATACACATGTTGTTCCATAGACGACGACGCAGGCAAAGCACTCGGTGCAGCTAAAATAGTCGTTGCATTTATCGCAGCAGGATCACCACCACCTGTATTCGAAAGACACGGACTACCAACCGACACCGGAGCTAAATTCGGTGGAATGCTCGCTAAAGGAGACTTCGGAGGAGCAATCGGAGCAGTAGACGACGCATTAATGGAAGCATTCTCTGTAGTAGGTACACCAAAAGAGTTCGTTCCTAAGATCGAAGCTCTTGGAGAAATGGGTGTAACTCAGTATGTTGCAGGTTCCCCAATAGGACCTAACAAAGAGAAATCCATAAAATTACTCGGAGAAGTTATAGACAGTTTCTAAACTCTCTCTTTTTCTTTTATTTTTTGATTATAATTTGTAAATTACCTTAAAAAACTAGTTTTACCAATCGCAATCCTTTTGTGAGTCCAGAATTTGGTGGTTAAATCTTCTACATTTCCATTCAAATTTTCCATTCAAATTAACTTCTAGTGAATATTGGATGAGCCACCTAATTTTTATCCAGTATTCAAGTGTATTTTTCCCACAGTATTCAACTAATTTATATATTAGTTATGAATATATATTCATTCATGGTCCGGCCTCAAGTGTTTAGAAAGATCTCTAAAAATCCAGAAATACGATGTTTCAAACCTGATGGTGAAAATTTAGAAGATTTAGAACCTATTCAAATTTCATTAGATGAATTTGAAGCCATTAGGTTGAGAGATTACCATGATATAAAACAGGTTAAAGCTGCAAGCATCATGGAAATTTCTCAGCCCACCTTCCATCGAATCCTTTCATCAGCACGAAAAAAAATTTCCAAAGCTCTGATTGAAGGTAATCCTATAATAATTGTGGGGGACGGTTTTATAACAGATAAAAAAAGGTACAAATGCAATGATTGTGGATTTGAGTGGCTGAGTAATGAAAAAGATTATGATAAATGTCTAGAATGTCAATCTGAAAATATTGTGAAGACATATGAAGAAAATATGCAGATCAAAATTGATCCTGATATCCTTGAGAGAAGATCATATGGTGGAAAAGGATTGGGAGCAGGCCCTCCTAGGGTATGTAAATGCCCTAAATGCGGCTATGAACATCCAAAAACACGGGCAGTGCCATGTAGAAATACCAAATGTCCAGTGTGCGAAACACCACTATGTGGATCTAATGATTAAATAATAAAGTTAAGCTTGAATTTATCTAAAATCGGTGAGATAATGTCTTTTATAGAAATTAGGAATGTTACAAAAACATTTGACGGAACAAATGTGTTAAACAATATCAACGTAGATGTGGATGAGGGAACTGTTTTAGGAATACTTGGTAGGAGCGGATGTGGAAAATCAGCACTCCTCAATATGTTAAGGGGAATGAAGGAGTACAAGCCGGATAAAGGAACGGTGATTTACAATGTGGCTTTCTGTCCCAAGTGTTTGAGGGTGGAACCTCCATCATTCAATGGCAAAAAATGTGATTGTGGTGAAAATTTCGAACCAAAATCTATAGACTTCTGGAATTCGAACAGGCAAGACTTTGCATCTGTTAAAAAAAGAATTGCCATCATGCTACAGAGAACCTTCGCACTCTACGAAGATGATACAGTTATTGATAACGTGATGAAGTCCATCACAGGACACACCGAAGAAGAAACTCTGCAGATGGCAATAGAACTCATTGAACAGGCCCAGATGACCCATAGGATCACCCATATAGCCAGGGATTTGAGTGGTGGAGAAAAACAGCGTGTTGTATTAGCTAGACAAATGGCAAAAGAACCTATGCTCTTCCTTGCTGACGAACCAACCGGAACCCTCGATCCTAAGACTGCAGAACAGATCCACCACGCAATAATCAACGGTATTAAAGCTAAGGGCATAACCATGGTTATAACTTCACACTGGCCAGAGGTAATGCAGCAACTTTCTGATTATGCTATTTGGTTGGATAAGGGTGAAATCATAGAAGAGGGAAATCCTGAAACTGTGATCAAAAGTTTTATGGATAAAGTACCTCTTCCAGAGAAGAAGGTTGAGTTCACTGTTGGTGGACCAATTGTTGAAATGAAGGATGTTAAGAAACATTACTACTCCATTGAAAGGGGTGTTGTAAAGGCTGTTGATGGTGTTGATTTAACTGTTAACGAAGCAGAGATTTATGGTGTGGTGGGATTATCTGGTGCAGGAAAAACAACACTTTCCAGGATACTCTACGGTTTAACTGATCCAAGCAGTGGAAATATAGACGTGAAATTAGGTGAAAACTGGATCGACATGACAAAAAAGGGTCCGCATGCACGGGGTCGTGTTACACCCTACCTTGGGATTTTACACCAAGAATACAGTTTGTATCCTCACCAAAATGTTTTGGGAAACCTTTCTGATGCCATAAGCTTGGAGTTGCCTGCAGAATTTGCCAAGATGAAAGCAGTGTACGTGCTTAAGGCTGTGGGTTTTGATGAAGAGTATGCAGCAAGAATTTTGACCAAATATCCCGATGAACTGAGTGGAGGAGAGCGTCACAGGGTTGCATTGGCCCAAGTACTCATAAAAGAACCTAAAATAATAATTTTAGACGAACCCACAGGTACTATGGACCCCATAACCAGGATTCAAGTGACAGATTCTATTATAAGTGCCAGGGATGAAATGAATCAAACATTCATCATTATCAGCCACGATATGGAATTCGTTTTAGATGTGTGTGATCGAGCCTCCATAATGCGTGGTGGAAAGATCCTTAAAACAGGACTACCTAAGGAAATTGTTGAGTACTTAACAGTTTCTGAAAAGGAAGGAATGCTTAAAAACTAATAAATTAACGGTACTAAAAAAAAGATCGTGATTAAATGTACAAAATTTATATAGCCATTCTCTGCATCTTGATCGTAGCTGCAATACTATATCTGAATCCCGGAAGGAATTTTTAGTCCAGAATCAAATTTAATTTAAGTATTCCAAATTTAATGGTGAAGATCATGACACGAAATCCCAATCATGAGCTTTACAAGCTCATCACCATATCATCACTAATTATCATATCCTGTTTATTGACTTACTACTTCCATTTTGTGATTGGTGAGGGTGTGATCTTCACACATTTCTTCTATTTTCCAATTATATTAGCTGCACTGTGGTGGCAAAAGAAAGGACTTGTTGTACCAGTATTTCTTTCTTTGATGTTACTCGTGAGTTACTACTTTTCTCCAAATTTAAGCTATCCCGTGTACGAAGACGTATATCGTTCAATAATCTTTCTGTCCATAGGGATTGTTGTCGCTATCTTGAGTGATGTTATCAATAAAAAGGACAAAGAACTCAGTGCCAGCGAAGAAAAATTTCGTTCAGTTGCAGATTCTGCTGTTGACGGCATAATAACCACCGACAAAGATGGGGACATAGTTCTGATAAACCCTAGTTTGAAAAGAATTTTTGGGTACGACTTTGATGAAATTAAAGGACAAAATGTCACCATACTCATGCCTGAAAGATATAAAAAGGATTTTGAAACAAAACTACAAAATTTCAATTCAACAGGAACCCATGAGTTAGATGGAAAAACCTTTGAAAGTATTGGTCTTAAAAAAAATGGGGAAGAATTCCCCTTTGAAATATCTGTGGCAACTTGGGGCTACAAAACTGATCCTTACACAACATCAATAATTCGAGATGTGGCTGATCGTAAACTCACAGAACATCAACTGCAAAGATCCATCAAAGAAAAGGAAATGCTTCTAAAAGAAATTCATCACAGGGTAAAAAATAATCTCATGATAATATCCAGCTTGTTAAGCCTTCAATCAAGGTATATTAAAGATGAAAACTCCAAAACAATCTTCATGGAAAGTCAAAATCGTGCCAGATCAATGGCCTTGATCCATGAGCGCCTGTATCAATCCACAGATCTTAAAAATATAGACTTTGGAGATTACATCCAAACACTTGCCTTGGATCTGTACGATACCTATGTATTGGACAAGAATCTAATAAAGATGAATATTGAAACAGATAAACTAAATCTGGATATTGATACCTCCATTCCACTGGGCCTCATTCTGAATGAACTCGTGACAAACAGTCTGAAACATGCATTTTCTCAGGGAGATAATGGTACCATAGACATAAAATTCCAAAAACAAACTGATAAATACTGTTTAGAAGTTAAAGACAATGGTAAAGGCTTTCCTAAAGATATTAACTATAAAACAGCAGATTCGTTAGGATTAAGTTTAATAACCAGTTTATCAGAACAGATAGATGCAGATTTAGAGTACGTAGCTTATCCTGGCACATCATTTAAAATAAGTTTCAATGAAAGGAAATTCTAATGAAACTCGAAATGAGCTGTTTGCAATGAAATTTACCCCATGATGGATTGAAATTCTTAATTCCAGACTAGAGTATACTATTTTTAACTCCATATTTGAAGGATATTTCTGAAAATCGTTTTGACAGTTCGAAGCTGTATTTTTTAGAAGGTGCAAACGACTTCTGAAACAGTTTTTCATATTCTTTTAGAAGTTCTGGGTTATGTTCCCTTAAAAAATTGAAGTAAAGTGTCTTACAATCCTGGTTGCCAGTTCCATACAGTGTTAAACCAGAATGTAAAACATAGTGCGCACCGTAATTCTTTGCTGTTTTAACCATTGATTGGATCGCTTCATCTGAATCCGATAAGAATGGAAGCATGGGCATATTTATGATCCCAGTTTTAAAGCCAGCATCACTGAACTCTTTCATGGTTTCTAACCGTTCCATGGGACTTGGTGCTCCAGGTTCAATAATTTCTGCTATTTCTTCATCTAAGGTAGAAAACGAGAAGGATACTATGACTCCGTTGTCTAATTTATCAACCAAGTCCGTAGGTACAATCGCCACATCCCTAATACCCTTGATAATATCCATATCCCTTAGAATCATTGTGGATTTAGTTAGGATATGGGTTGGAAATTTGTATCGTTTAATTATTCCAAGAACTTCCCTGGTTAAATTTAAGTCTTTTTCAACTGTGGGATATGGATCCGCTGCAGATCCAAGTAATATAATATCCCTTTCATTTCGTCGGATACAACTTTTTAACTGTTTTTTTAGTACTGGGACCGCGTTTGATTTGGCTGAAACAACTGCTCCATGATCTCCACCATATTTACTTCCACGTGTGTAACAATATATACATGCCATTGAACAACCAGCATAAGTATTCAGCGTATATCTACCTAAAAACCAATCATCACGTTTTTTACTGTTGTTTAGAATCGTTTTGACAGTTATTTTATTTACCAAATCAATCAACCCGTCAAATATAATGTTGATATTAATTTTTTTAAAGCCATACTGTGAAAAATATCTGTAGGAACAAACCCATGTGTTCCTCAATGAGTTGATTATTGATATTGGATCCTACAGTTATTCCTTGAACCTACTGATATTTACTGTTAAATACTTCAAATCTCCCTTTGAAAAATTCGCATATTCTAAACTTGACATTTTCCATGGCATTTAAAAACTGGCAGATCGTTTCTGTTTCTGTTGTTTACAACTATATTTTAAACCCCTGTGTTATGGTTATTTCCTTGAGTTTAGGTAACATGGTAAAAACCAATTTATGTTATCCACTATAGAATAGATTACATCCAGAAATTTTAGTTTGTAAAATAGTTTAAGGAGATTGTTAATGTATCATTTGACATCCAAATTGGTGATCTACAAAAATATCAACAAAAATAGTGTACTGTTTAGATTGGCTGCCATCTGCCAAAAACTTGATAGTGGCGATTATTTTAGGGAAGATCTGATTTCAGATATTTATGTTGAGATCAATCGTCTGCTTGATCTTTCGACGCAGTACGGCTTTGATAAAAATCTTTGGCATAATTATCTGGCCTTCATTTTAGCCATGGCTCAAAACCCATTCACACTTGTTTCAGAAAAGGTTGGAATCAACACGGGCACCGTAAACAAATTTGTAAAGAACGATTACAAGATTTTCAAACAATTGTTTGACTATGACTTTTCCAAATTAGAAAATGAACTAGAAATTAATTGTTTTTCCATTATCACAGACTATGATGCTGTTGTGAAAAGTGAACAGATCTTCAACAAAAATGTGAGTGAGAAGGTTCAGCAGCTTAGTAACTCTATTGAACAGGCCAAGGATGAAAAAGAACTGTATAAAATAGTTACAGATTTTTACAAGTTACATGGTGTTGGAGATATTGGGCTAAATAAAGCATTTCGTGTTTCCAATGATGACAAATCAAACATACTTTGCCCCATCACCACAACCAGTGATATAAAATTAGAAGACCTGGTGGGTTACGAATCTCAAAAGAAAGAGCTTTTACAAAATACCGAAGCCTTTGTTAGTGGGCGAAAAGCAAACAATGTACTTCTCTATGGAGATGCTGGAACCGGTAAATCTGCAAGTATCAAAGCAATATTGAATCAGTACTACGATCAGGGCCTCAGAATGATCGAAGTCTACAAACATGAATTCAAAGAACTACCAAAAATAATTGATGCAATAAAAAATAGAAATTATCGTTTCATAATTTACATGGATGATTTATCATTTGAAGAGTTTGAAATTGAGTATAAATATTTAAAAGCTGTTATAGAGGGCGGTTTAGAAACAAAACCTGAAAACGTACTTATCTATGCAACATCAAACAGGCGTCATCTAATCAGGGAAACTTGGAGTGATCGTTCGGATATGTCTGAGGATGAACTCCATCGTTCAGACACCGTTAATGAAAAAGTATCGCTTGCTGAAAGGTTCGGTGTGAAAATTGGATATTACAATCCCCAAAGGAAAGATTTCTTCAACATTGTCATAACCCTTGCAAGAAGACATCCTGAAATCAAACTAACAGATGAAGAATTGAAAGCACAGGCAAATATATGGGAAATACGCCATGGTGGAATGTCCGGACGCACTGCACAACAGTTCATAGATTCATTACTCGGAACTGTTGGTAATCATGACTGATTCATGTTACAAATCATTCCAAATTTCTTTTTAAAATTAAATTGTCCGATATCCATTGAAAAATATTCATTTTCTCTTTTTTAATCCTGAGTAAAACAGCACTGCTTGACTCTTAACTTTTGTTTAGAGAATTTACTTGATTTCTCCATGATATTTTATTTCATACACAGTTTTTATCAATCCAATGTACCTATATTAATTAGTGATAAATGATAATATTAAGAAAATTATTTAGAATTATATGAATCATGATCATTAACTATTGGGCAAGGGT
>JAEZAV010000068.1 GCA_023430285.1 Methanobacteriota archaeon
TCATTCAGCAACATCACCGGTAGACCCAGAAGTATTTGAAGCAATGAAACCCTACTTTGTTGATTCCTTTGGAAATGCATCAACACTCTACTCCCTTGGAAGACAGGGAAAACAGGCCATGGAAGCAGCAAGAATTGAGGTAGCATCATTGATCAATGCAGAACCCAAAGAAATAATATTCACAAGCGGCGGAACAGAATCAGACAACTTAGCAATCAAAGGAACAGCTTACAAACTCAAAAACAAGGGAAATCATATAATAACCACCAACATAGAACACCCTGCAGTGGATGAAACCTGCAAGTACCTCGAAAAAAATGGATTCAAAGTAACCTACCTGCCAGTGGGAGAAGACGGAATCATCAAGATCGATGATCTAAAGGCAGCCATAACAGACGAAACAATACTCATAACTGTTATGCATGCAAACAACGAAATTGGAACCATCCAACCAATAGAAGAAATTGGTAAGATAGCAAGCGAGAAAAAAATCTACTTCCACACAGACGCAGTTCAAACCGTAGGAAAAATACCAGTAGATGTCAAGAAGATGAATGTTGACCTATTATCACTCTCATCACACAAACTATACGGACCCAAGGGAGTTGGAGCATTATACATCAAAAAGGGCGTTAGAATCGAACCATTACTCCACGGTGGAGGCCATGAAAGGGGACTAAGACCAGGTACAGAAAATGTAGCTGGAATTGTGGGACTGGGAAAGGCATGCTCAATTGCCAAAGTAAGTCAAGAAACAGATGCACAAAAACTCACAACCCTCAGGAACGAATTAATAGATGGAGTCCTTAATTCCATAGAAGATTCATACTTAAACGGGGACAGAACCAAAAGACTCCCAAACAATGCAAACTTCAGATTCACAGGAATAGAAGGTGAATCCCTCATACTACACCTGGATGCAAAGGGAATAGCTGCATCAACAGGTTCTGCATGTTCATCAACCAAACTAGAACCTTCCCATGTGTTAACAGCCATAGGACTCAAAGAAGTTGAAGCCCATGGATCACTTAGAATAAGCCTGGGACATGAAAACACAGAAGAAGATATTGAATATGCAATAAAAGCCATAAAAGAAGTTGTAGAACAACTAAGACAAATGAGTCCATTATGGTGTGCTAAAGGGGATTAAATTTCCCTTATTATTTCTTTTAATTTGAAATGAAATGTTTCCAGTACTATTAGACATATAAATCATAATTTTATATAATAGTTTTTACATTCGTTTTTTATGAATACTAATGACCTCCCAGGATATAAAGTCTTTGAGGACTATTTGGAGGATAAAGGAATAAAAGAAAGAGCTATGGAAGTTCTTCTTAAATGGTGAAATATTGCAATTTTACAGCTATGACACCAACTGCACTGATCGAAGAAGCAGAAAAAGAAGAAGAAGATTGTACCTATACGTAACTCTAAACTTAAAATACATTAAAGGATTTTGAACTATTTTTAAAAAGAAGGACAAATTAAACGGCATCATGAAAGTGCCCATTAGAATTTTATGCTTGGTATGATATTCAATTGCCAAGACCAGAACTAATATGGGTAAATAAACTCATGAAACTATTGAGAATCTTCCAACTAAGAGAAGAATTGAATAAGTCTCAAGTTATTGTAATAAAACTGTTGATATAACCAATTCTAGAAAAAAAGGAAAAAAATGCACTAGTTATACAAAACTGACCACAACCCCAAGAATTACAAGGGGATCTGATTTCTTTTGATAAATTCGAACAGAATGTTTAATCTAAAACTCGATGTGGAATGAATCCGATATTAAGTAATTTAATAAGATAGATTTGTTATCCAAAAAATCTATCAGATTTTATTTGAGTTGAAGAGCAAATTGCTTGTATACAAAATAGAAGAAAAATAATTTTAATTCATTTTTAAGGGGTTTAGGAGCTCCCGGATAGGAACTCCATAGTCTTGTGACTAGCAAGACAAGTATACTATATCATACTTGTTATAAAAAGACTTTGGATTTTCCTAAAAACTCCCAAGAAAAAGGAGATATTGAAAAGAATGGAACATAAAAACAAAAAGTGAATTAACAGTTCTAGTTTGCCCAGATATGTTGAAAGTCTTGGGTGTTTCATACCAAGGAAATCCTAAATATTCTGAGAAATCATTTAGAGTTTTCATCTAGGACATTTTAGCAAGACATGTTAATGAACTGAGGATCTTCGAATGAATGATCTAACCATTGCTGAACCTAAATACACGTACCCTTAAACCTATGGCGCGCGAAAGGGGATTAAATTTCCCATTTTTCTATGTTTAAATAAAAAAAATAGTTTCCTAGATACACATCAAATTCAAAAACTCTTTAATGTTTTAAATCTTTGTAATATCTAGTTTATTCATGGTTTACGTATCAAAAATTCAGCCACACCGTAACCTTCCTTATTTTCCCAGTTATATTTAGAAATGGTTTCAATTAGTAGCATCCTGTCATCAACGGGTATCATCCCAAATCTTATGACCTCTCCAGTCACATTGTACTGGGAACCTTTTTTATCAAAAAGTTTCATACTGAAATTTGAAGGCAGTCCATTATTGTACTTCAAATCTATTTCTGATTTTACCAAAGGTTCATTGACAGAATCCACATAGAAATAGCCTGCATCTATATCTCCATCTTCAACAGAAAGTTTGGTTATGTTAAATGCTTCTTCATTTGAAAACTCGGAATTGATCCACATCCACATCTTAGGCGATTCCCAAGCCCTTACACCCAGACTCAGATCCCTTTCACCTAAAGCTTCGATATCATAGGAATCTGCATCGATACTAATCTTCCCAGAGGCCTTACCAAACTGTTCATAATGTTCGCTTGCAACATTTGAAGACATTTCAGCTTGTTTTTCATCTACACAGTTAACATAATCCATCACAGGATTTAATGCTTCCCAAGTAACATCCATATTAACCTTAAATTCTTTAGGAACCTTAGAAAGAGGATCAAAGATTGAACCATCGTATTTAAGTTCCCATATTCCGTTTTTCAACTCTTTATATTTCAATCCAGCTATGCCAAGGGGATTATCATCACAAGGTGTTTCTAGTTTTATACCGGCCACCAATTTTGGAGACATGATAAAGAAAAACATAGATTTCTCATTTTTGTTCACCTTGTTTCCTATCCTCATAAATGCAGTTAGATCATTAGTTTTATCATGAAAATTGAAGTAGTAACTTTCATTCCATTCATCATGCTTCTTTAAAGATTCTAGATCCATTAAATCAACTCCTCTCTATTTTTGTAAACTACGCCCTCATTACCATCCACAACAATTTCTTCGCCTGTTTTGAAAATTTCAGTTGCACCCTTTACAGCAGTTACTGCGGGAATTCTGTATTCACGTGATATTACTGCACCATGAGATAATATTCCTCCTGTTTCTGTGATAAGTGCCCCAATTTTTGAAAATACTGCAGTCCAAGCAGGATCTGTGTTGCTTGCAATCAATATTTCATTATCTTCAAGCTTGGATAATTCTCTGATGGATTCCACAACACGAACTTTACCTTTAAATATTCCTGGACTTGCAGCTGCACCGTAAATTGCATTTTCATCGTAATCCATTACAGTATCATCAAATTCAATACCATTTTTCAAGAATTTAGGTGGTAAAACTGATTTATATCTATAAAATTCCTTTTTACGTGCTGATATTTTATCCATCAATTCTGATCCTTCTAGTTGGGATTGTGCTAAATTATCTGACCTCATGATCTTCATTAATTCTGTTTCATAGAGGAAAAATACGTCGTTTTTTTCAGTTAAAATATTTCTTTCCACTAAACGGTTTCCCATTTCAATTAACATCAACCTCTGGCGAAATAGGATATGATCCAAATAAAATCTCTGATTTTCCCTGAATGTTAAATAGGTTTGGGCTAGTTTAAGCACTTTAATAAATATTTTAGATTTAAAATATCCTAACTGTTGGTTTCTAATCCTTTTAATAACCAGTTTCTCAGTTTGTACCCTATTTTCTCTGCTTTCTTCTTCTTTTTTTTGTAAATTGAGATCAGAAGAAGATAACAATTTAATCACATCCAATACATATGCTTCATCTTCCCTCCATCTCGGATAGAAAATTTCACGGGTGTTGGATCTGTGCCCATAATCTTTTATAAACAAATCAAAGTTGTTTTTAAAATTAGAATTAAATGCTATGATTTCCCGGATTTCTGATTCATTTAAGCTGTTTAAATTTTTCTTTGAATCTATTTTTGACATTAAATATTTGTCTTCCCTTAAAATCTTGGCCAGATCAGAAAATCTTATGTTCATTTCAACAGTTTTGTTGTTCTTCAATCCGGAAATTAGGGCTGCATATAGGGTTCCGTCGGTATCATCCAACCATTTAACCAGCCAATTTTTGATCATCAAATTAGTTGCAATGGAATGAGAAACCATACCGTACCGTATCAGTTGGTAGTGTTTGATCCCCGATGTTTCCATTTCTTTGTAAAGAGATAGGAGTTCATTGTCATTTAAACTTGTTAAATCTACAGTGTCGAAGTAATTGCATTTTTCCATAAATGATTCGGCCCATTTATTATAGGCATTATCTGTTTTATGCATCATTCCATCAGGATCTCGGATAGCAACTAATAACTGTGAAAGCACTGTTTTGTGAATTAGAGTTGGATACTCAGATATTCTTTGCTGGTCTTTCAATGGAAAATAATTTAAAAGCTCTTTGGACCTTGCAAATTTAGGATAGTATGAGAAGGCTTTTTCTAACACCCAACTATTGAAGTAAACCCGTGATTTATGTAGTTTTAATAGTTTCGTGTCGGTTAGATCGGTGTATCCCATTATCCTTGCACCCTCATGGTTAACGTAGTCTGTGAGCATTTTTCCCATGACATCGTAAAATAGTGGTGTGGTTGCATCTGCCCAATATTCATCTCCATATGCACGTGTCCATAAAATATCATCCTTCTCTGAACTTGCTGTTAGAGTTGTTACAGGCCTTGATTGAAGGATGAAGATGGTATGTTTATCACCTGAGTTTTCATTAAATTCCAATGCCCATTCAATGTCTTGTGGCACACCAAAATATTTCTCGAGTTCCACTCCAATATTTGCCAATTCCAAAAGAATTTCCTTGTTTAGGCTTGATTTTTTTCTATGGACATCATCAATATCCTTCAAAGTATTTCTTCCGTTTAAAAGAAAATATCCCTTTTTCTTTGTTTTTATTGTCTGCTTCTTTATGTTTCTATTTCTATCTAGAACATAGGTGTCTGGTGTTACTATTCCCGATGCAATGGCTTCACCAAGTCCGTAGGTAGATTCTATCACAATATCTTCGGTGCCGTAAACTGGATCTGCTGTAAATGTAACTCCACTAACATCAGCATTTACCATCTTCTGTACAAGTACAGCTATCCCCGCTGCTACTAAATCTGTGTCTAAATGTCCAATTGATGAGTCGTGTCTGTATTTGATGGCATGATCATTCCAGTAAGATGCCCAGCATTCAATAATGTTTTCAACGATATCATCCTTAGCCACGTATAGAAAACTATCTAGCTGTCCTGCAAAACTGGCATCCTCCAGATCTTCAGCTAAGGCAGATGACCTTACAGCATAATATCCCTCTGGAAGGTTTTTTATTTGGTTTTGAATTTCATTTAGAAGAATATTTGGTAGTTCTTTAGATTTTATTAAGTTCTTTATCAGCTTAGATCCAATGAAAATTGAATTTTCATCGTTATAATTTATAGAATTAAGTATTGATACTATTTCAGATTCTAATTCTTCTTTAATAAAATAATCATAGGCTTCTACAGAAACAATAAATGCCATAGGAATATTGTAACCAATAGACGATAACTTAGACAGATTTAATGCTTTACCACCAACCTTCTCTTTTGGTAAGTCATCTTCATTAAGAAGCATTGTAAAATTCGTTTTATCCCTCATGGTACCTTTCCCATAATTTAATTCGACAATATTGATTATATTTTAAAATAAACTATGATATAAAATACTATCATTTGCATCTTCCCATTCCATCAACCTCACGAAGAAAAGGGTTAACAAACAAAAATAATTTAACAAAAAGGGAGATCTAACAAGTAGAACTATAATATTTAGAGTTAATTCTATGTTCAATGCTGTAAATCTGTCAGTCTTTAAACAGTTTCTTAAACAATAAAAAAAAAGAAGGGATAGGTTTAAAACAGTACCTACGTTTTAAACCAGTCCTAATTAAGGTAGTTCATTTGGAAGATGTTACAGAGGTCCTGCAAAGAGACTTGTGAAATCTTCTATGAGTCTTAATCCCCCTTCGTATCCAACGAAGTTTTCATTTAAAATTACACGGTTGTAGGATGGAAAACTCACTGTGGTGTGTGGAACTCCAACTCCTGGAGCACCATATTCAGCAGCTATGTGCACTTCTAGAGAACTTGCAAAGAGGAACAAAAATGATCTGTCCCTTAATTTTTCTCGAGCTTCGTACGAATCTGGCTCAAATACTATTTCAGGTTTTGATGTGCATTCTAAGTCATCTGTTAAAGCCCTGATGATTGTTTCCCTGTACTCCTCTGGTGGATTGTCAGTTAACATAACAATATCCGGTAGATAACCCAATTCATTCACCATGAATTTGGTTATGTTAATGGCAGTGTTACTGTCTGCAACTACAGCAAAATAGGAATGAGGCCTTGAAACCAGAAGCATATCACCAGAGTATTCAATGAAACGGTAGGCTCTAGTCTCTTCATTTTTTATATATCCTTCGTAAACCTCTTCAGGAACGTTGAGTTTTTCTCCAACTGTCCTTAGAAATTTGCTGGTTTGTTTTGGACCTATTGGTGGGCTTGAAAAACTGATGAAAGGAGTATTAAATTTTTCTTCAAGTTTTTTAGCTATTCTCTGTCCGTTCCAAGTGGAAAGTACGATGTTGTATTCTGCTTGTGGGATCTCCTTTAATTTTTCAAATCCATTGAATTCTGTGAAGATTATATTGGCCTTTAGACCAATACCTTCGAGTATTCTTTTTATGGATTGAAGTTCACCTTTCCAAAAAATATGTTGGTAAGGAACAATTCCAAAGATGTTAACAACACCCTTTTCTATTGGCAGGGAAACTAGAAGTTGATCAATTACGGCTTCGAAAAATAATTCGTAACCTTCATATGAACTCCCGTTAAATCCTGCTGCATTTACATGGATGATTGGTACATCTGGAAAGTCCCTTATAACTGCTTCAACGTCGTCTCCTATGAGTGAAGGTATGCATCCGGATATGACTGCTAGAGCATCACCTTCCATTACTTCAGAGCTTGCTCCTATTAGTTTTCTGAGCTTTTCTTCACCCCCGAAAATTACATGTTCCTCAACAAGACCTGATGTGGGGGTACTTGTTCCGCCCACTGGTCCACCTGCATTTTGTCCTGCTGCATAGAACTGTCCGAACAACTGACCTAATCCACATCCTAATCCTGAGTGTAAAAGTGGTACTAATCCGTACACCCCTAGAACTGATCCATATGCTCCTGATAGTGCACATGAGTATTTAGGGGCTTCTACTGATGTTTTACCTGCTAATTCTCCTGATGGTTGGCTGAAATTATATGTTTTTTTATCTACACTCACTTTGATGTCCCCTTATCTAAATAGTACAGTGGATCTGGCTGTTCATACCACCAATCTTTGTAACTGTCGCTTGTATTTGCTTTCATTGTTTTTCCAAATGATTTGTTGTTCAGTGACTGGATCAAGAATTCTCCGTATGCAACAGCACCTGCATAGGCACTTTGTAGACTCCAAGGATCTGCATCTCCCCTGAGTGCATGCAACCTTGTCACTGATTTTTCCCTTTTGTATGCTCCACCTTGGAATGGGCAGGTTAAGGTTATGTCAGGATCCCTTGTTCTGGTTATGTGTCCCTGTTCTGCTGCTTGGAATGTGTTTACAAGCACATCGAAGTCTCCGTTTTCTGCCACCATTTTTTCTAGGTCTTCAAGGATCAAGTTGTCGAAGTCTTGTGTTAGGGCTGCTGATGATTCAAGTCCCAATTCATCGAAATATGGTAGTTGGGATAGTAATCTTCCCTGTCCAAGTGCTCCTAAGACTTCAATCTTTTCTCCATTTCCTTTGAAGTTTAGGAGTTCTTCTCGGATTGCTTCCATTCTAGGAACCCATTTAGCATGTTCTTCCTTGATTAATTCCTCTATTTCTTCTTCTTTCCCTGTGTATTTTCCAATTTCCCTTAACCATGCATCTGTATTTTTTATTCCCATTGGTGATGGATATAGGAAGTATGGAACATCATAATGTTGTTTGAGTCCTTTTGATACATACTCAGTATATGTGGGGCACAATGGAGCTGTAACTGCAGCTTCTGAGAGTTGTTCTAGTTGTTCAACTGTTGCAAATTCAGGTACGAAGTTGACCCTTAAACCCACTTTGCCAAGGAGTCTTTCTATTTCTAAACGATCCTGCCATGTGTAGGATAACATACTTGCAACGTTTACTAGGTCTTTTTGTTTCTTTTCTGGTTTTTTAACTAAATATTTTAGAACACCATGCCAAAATGCATCGTAACCTGTTTGTACAAGTCTGGATCTTACTCCTTCACAATGTACTGGTACAATTGTTGCATCTACTTCTGGTTGTATCTCGGCTACTGCTCCTTCAATATCTTCCCCTATAACTCCCGAGGTACATGTGGTTAATATGAATATTGCCTTGGGATTGTATCTTTTTTGAGCCTTGAATATGGCTTCTTTAAGTTTTTGACTTGCCCCGTAAACCACGTCTTCTTGTTGTAGATTGGTTGTTATCCAATTTAGTTCGAAGTTTTCTGGTCTTCCTAATTCTGTAGGTATGGTTCTAAACAGTTCCCTGTAACCTAAGGATGCTGATGAACATCCTACTGGTCCGTGGTATATGATTGCAGCATATCTTATTGTGGATACTCGAACTGTTAAGTAAAAGTTGAGTACACATCCTGAGGTTTGCTGTAACTTTCGATCATGGCATCTAACATTACCAGCTTTAGCATCTTCGATCAATTCCGATGCTTTACCGTAATAGATGTTTGTTCCATTTGCACGTTGTTCCCTGTTAGGGCATGTATTTTTATCTAGATCTATTAACTCGTATTTTGAATTTTTTTCTAGTGACATCTTTTCTCCCCAATTTTTAAGATTTAATCACTATTTTGGGTAGCTTCAATAACGATCGTTATATTTAGTATTTTACAAACTATAAATATTTAACGATCGTTATATAATTTTTTTTTTAAGAATCCATGGGAATTTTTTGAATTATTGGGCACAGTCTAACTCTCGGAATATTAATTGAGAAATTAAGATGTTTTTGTTGTCTTAAAATTTTTATTCTATTACAAAAGTGAACAATATTTAGGGTTATAAATGGATATTATGGCGGTTATGAAGATTTAATAACTAAATACTTTATAATTCTGCTTTATAATAAATTGCAGATTAGTATCAAGATTTTAAGACTTCTTAATGGTTTTATTTGTCTTAGAAATCACTGATAAAAAACCTTAATAAATATGTGGTACATATAATAGTGTAGAGTGAATTTAGTTGGGTAACAACGTAATAATTCGCTTTAATTGTATCTTTAAACACCAATAAATAAAAATGGAGGGGTTCTTTAAATGAAAAAGAATATAATTCCCGTAATAGTTTTAATTATAATAATAGCCCTATTTGCAGGTGCTGTTTCTGCAACAAACATTACAAATGGAGTATCTATCCAAAAAGTTGGACAGAAAAATCTCATTGATTCCGGTTCAAACAAATTTTACTGGGGTGAACGTGGAGGCTTATTTACGTACTCATGGAAAACATACCAAACTACAAGCAATAGTGTAGTAGTTCTGGTTCATTATAAAACAATTAATAATTCATGGTACAGTACTTATTCCATTACTAAATTGACTTCAAATAAATTGAAAATAGTAGAAACCAGTCCCGAGGTTAAACTCTACAGTGGCCGATCTTCAGTTACAACATACGCAAAAACATCGTTAACACCAATAAAGTACTATTGGAAAAATATACGACCTCAAATAAAAAGTGGCGGATACTTCTTTGCATAAAATGATTAATGGCTCCGCCAAATTACTTTTTTTTTTAATTTCTTAGAATTTAATCCAGTTTAGATCAATCTGTTTTAATGTAAATTTATGATATCTTTCAAAAAAAACTAAAAAAAAATGTGGAATTTAATCCTCTTTTTCGTCCATATACTCTTGAATTTTTTTGTCTTCCCATTCTTTGGAGAACAGTCCACGTTTACTGTACACACTTACCCCTTGAATAATCACGAAGATACCCCAAATTGCTGCGGGGAAAAGAACCCACCAAAAGTTTGGACTGGTGAAGTAGTTGATTACAACAAGGAATATCATGACTACGACATAGGATATTAAATTATTGTAAAAAGCTTTTAATTGATGCATTCTTTTTTTGGCCTGAACATAATTTTCATCCATAATTAAATCCACCTCGAGCGAACTGATTTTTATGACACTATCAATGACCAGATCATTCTTTATTTAAATATTTTAGATAAATTGCAGCAAACACCAGAACAATTACAATATTAGCAATTAAACGTTCCCAGAATAAATGCCTAAAAAATAAAGAATCTACTAAGTAAACAATTATAAAAAGAACTACAATTGATAAAATTACCATTATTCCTGGTTTAGCCAAATTTATCACCCAAATAATTTCATATATGTATTATTATATAACATAAATTTCTTATTAAATCTTTCATTTTTTCTAATTTTTTTGTCTGGAAAAATAAATCTGTCTGGACAGATGGCTGTCCAGAATAGAACTTAGATTCTGATTCCATTTAAGAAATCAGTATATGTTTAATGGATAACTAGATTTTATATACCATGTAGTACTCATTCTGGTAAAGCAGGGTGGCATCAGAGGGTAATACAGATTGTATACTGTAGTTACTGTTTAAGTATAGGAATCCCTGATCAAGATATTTGTCACTGGTGTTTGAAGGGAATTTTAAACGTTTATCAAACACGAAGTATCCTATTTTGTAAGTATTCAGTTCTGATGATTTGAATCCATTTGTGATGATATGTTCACTTGTTCCCACATTGATAACTGGTTGACCTGTTGTCGCCACTAGAAATTGGTTTGTGTTGTAATTATTTGATAGTATTGATGATTTGTTGTTTCCATACTGGTTAAACCAATTTTCAAGTTCCACATCTGCATTAGTTGGAGGTGCGAGTTGGGGGACTGTGATGTTACTTGAACCGTAGGGTTGGGTGTTGTATTGGGGTATTGTTTCGAAGTTTGAACTTGTGGCAGTGACAACAGCAAATAACGATAGAATTATGCATGTTGTAACCAGTAAACTGTTTCTTATGGATTTATTGGGAAATTCTTTTTTCTTAAATTCAAGGTAAAGATAACTTAAACCAACTCCACCGAGGATTGAGAGTGGTATTAATAAATGGATCAGTAACCTGATGGTGTACACATTTATTCCAAACCAGTAGGATTTACTCATTATGAA
>JAEZAV010000191.1 GCA_023430285.1 Methanobacteriota archaeon
AGAAAAAACCGATCAAAGAGTTTGTTGAATTACTATCTTCAATGGATGATCCAGCAAAGAAAAGGATTATCAATCAATTAGAAGATAAAATGGATGATTATGGAAATTTATTTCTACGTTTCGATAAACAGAGAGCATATCAGGGCGATCTGAAGGTTGTTGAACATGGTGATTCCATCCATACAAAAATTAAGATAGCAGCCTATCCAGCGAAAAAAAAGGTGGCATTGGAAATTGGAAGGAAATTATTCGACTAAAAAGAATTACGGGGAAAATTTTTACGATCTAAATATCAGTGGAAACCAAAGTATCATTAAAGAGGCTGAAAGATTAGGATTTGCCGGAGTTTCCCTGACCTACAATTTCGATGATTACAACCCAGAAACTTCAAGAAAATATGATGAACTCAAACATGAAAGCAACTTACTAATACGAAAATGCCTTGAAATCAAATGTAAAAATCCTGAAGAACTGAAGAAGAAAGTTCGAAAATCCCGAAAAAAAGCCGACATAGTCATGGTAAGGGGTGGGGATAACAGCATAAACAGGGCAGCCTGTGAAGAAAGAAATGTGGATATACTTTCACAACCCTACAGAAACAGAAGGGACAGTGGACTGAACCATGTTCTTGCAAGAAAAGCAGCAGAGAACGATGTTGCAGTTGAGATCAACCTTTCGAGTTTTTTAAAAACCAGTTTAAGGTACAGGCACAGGATAGTGAGCCAGTTTAGACACATCATGGATCTCAAACGAAAGTACGGTTTTTCAGTTATTATTACAAGCGGTGCAAGATCCAGCTACGATCAACGAAATCCCATGGACATATTTGCCCTTTCAAACTGTTTTGGAATGAATGAAAATGAATCCTTGGAAGCACTCTCAATCATTCCAAAACACATCATAGACAAAAATGACAACAGGGACAATTTTTTTGTGGATGGAGTAAGAACAGTTGTAGAGTTGTAAACACTCAAACAAATAATACTCATAAAGAATTGATTGCAATGAATCAAAAACTCAAAATACTGCCCCCAACCATGAGGGATAAAAAGCGATACATAGCTTTTGAATTAATTTTTCAGGGGCATATGACCAGGGAAGATGTTATAGATACCATAATAGAAGGTTCACTCTATATGTATGGTGCATGTGGAACTGGAAAGTTCGATATATGGGTGGTTAAACTATGGAAGTGTGGAAAAAATACCAGCCCCCATGGAAACCCAGATGAAAATTACATGCAGGGAATAATACGCTGTAGAAGAGAAGAAGTTCAATCTGTCAGAGCCGTACTTCCAACAATAACAAGATTCCGAGGCAAACACGTGGTTTTCCATACTCTGGGAATTTCTGGAACAATTAAATCTGCAATAAAAAACTTTATTAAACTATAACTATAAGATGAAATAAAAGATTAATAGTTTATAAAAATTAAGTTTAGAATTATTTTAAGATTATAAATTCATTTTAGAAAAAAACTTTTAGTGAGGTATATGTATGCAACCGTTTCAAGGAGCAGGATACGATAGGGCTATAACTGTATTTAGTCCAGATGGAAGGTTATTTCAGGTTGAATATGCTAGGGAAGCTGTTAAGCGAGGTACAACTTCTTTAGGTGTTAAATCAGTTGAAGGCATAGTACTGGTGGTTGATAAAAGACCCACAAGTAAACTCGTAGAGCCTAAATCCATCGAGAAGATATTCCAGATCGACGACCATATTGGAGCAGCTACCTCTGGGCTGGTGGCAGATGCAAGGGCACTGGTTGAAAAGGCAAGAATGGAATCTCAGATCAACAAGATCACCTACAACGAACCTATAAGGGTTGATGGTCTAGCCAAGAAAATATGTGATATGAAACAGATGTACACTCAGCATGGGGGAGTAAGACCCTTTGGTTCAGCACTCATCATAGGTGGAGTAAACGAATCAGGATGCAAACTATTCGAAACAGATCCAAGCGGTGCTTTGATAGAGTACAAGGCCACAGCAATAGGTGCAGGAAGACAGATTGCAATGGACGAGTTTGAAAAGAAATACAGTGAAGACATCAAACTTGATGAAGCAATTGAACTAGCTTTAGATGCTGTTTACGAAGCAACAGAAGGTAAAACAACTGTTGAAAGTGTTGAAATTGCCATCATAGATGCTAAGGACAAGAAGTTCAGGAAACTCACAGACGATGAAATTACCGAGCATGTTGAAGAACTCCTCATAAGAAAATCCAAGGAGGAAGAAGAGGAATAGACATGGTAAACCTTGATGATGCAGTAACAGCACGTTTGGAATATTTTGGTGAACATTTCGAGATACTGGTTGATCCAGATCTTGCATCAGACTTCAAGAGGGGTCAGGACCTGAATGTTGAAGATATCCTCGTTGTGGAGGAAATTTTCAAAGATGCAAAAAAGGGAGACAAATCCTCTGAAGAAGCCATGATGAAGGCTTTCCAAACAACGGACCATGTTGAAGTTGCTGCTAATATTCTAAAAAAAGGCCAGATTCAGCTCACAGCCCAACAACGTAAAGAAATGCAGGAAGAAAAGCGTCTGAAGGTTGTAACAACCATTGCAAGGGAGGCAATAAACCCCCAGACCAAACTTCCACATCCAGCAAGAAGAATAGAAATTGCTATGGAAGAAGCCAAGGTACGCATAGATCCATTTAAAAGTGTTGATGAGCAAGTGAACACAACTTTGAAGGCCATTAGGGTCAAGATTCCCATCAGATTTGAAAAAGTTAAAGTAGCTATAAGGGTTCCTGGAGATTTCTCAGGAAAAGTCTACGGTGCCATTCCGGAATTTGGAAAAACCATGCAGGAAGAATGGCAACAGGACGGCTCTTGGGTGGCTGTTGTTGAGATACCTGGAGGTATGCAGGACAACTTTTACCAAAAACTCAACGAACTAACCCATGGCCAAGTAGAGACCAAGCTGCTCTAACTGTAAGTTCATTTTTTTAGCATTCCAATAAAGGAGGCAGAATGTGATATTTGTAGAGGATAAAGAAATTGTAATTCCTGGAGATATTCTGGCTGATGAAGAATATAACTCTGGAAGAGGAACTTTCAAGGAAAACGACAAGATTTGTTCCTCACTCGTAGGCCTTGTGGCAATAAGGGACAAAAAAATAAGTGTAATACCCTTACAGAGCAAGTACATCCCTAAGAGGGGAGATGTGGTCATAGGTGAAGTCACAGACATAAGATTTTCCATGTGGAATCTTGAAATCAACTCACCGTACTCAGGATTTTTACCAGCATCTGATGTATTTGGAAAGGAAAAAAGGGAATTGAACCGCACATTTGATGTGGGCGACGTTTTATTTTTGAGAGTTGTAGATGTTGACGAAGTAAAAAAGGTCAAACTCGGTCTTAAAGGCAGGGGACTGGGTAAGTTCAGGGGAGGAATCCTCATCAACATCACACCAACCAAGGTGCCCAGACTCATTGGTAAGAAGGGATCCATGATCAACATGATCAAGGATGAAACCAAGTGTGAAGTCATTGTGGGACAAAATGGAGTGGTTTGGGTCAAGGGAGATCCTACCATGGAAAGGGTTGCAGAAAAGGTCATAAACATGATCGAAGAACAGGCCCATACATCAGGCTTAACAGACCGTGTGAGGGACATGTTAGCAACACTTTTAGGGCGTGAACCTGGCTCTGATGATTCTGAAGAATCAGAAGAAACTGAAAATTCTGAAATTGAAGAATCTGAACCAGAAGAAGAAACGAAAGAGGATGACGGTATTAATCCAAATGAGGGGTGATTATCATTATAACCAATACCAATCTAAGCACTGGTACTGAAACCAGTGGAAGAGCCGATAACAGGGCTTTTGACGAGTTAAGGAAGATGAAGATAGAGGCAGGAGTCCTTGAAAGAGCAGATGGATCAGCTTATCTTGAAATCGGCGGAAACAAAGTTCTAGCTGCTGTATATGGTCCAAGGGAACTGTTTGTAAGACGTTTAATGCAGCCAAACAAGGCTGTTTTAAGGTGCAAGTACAACATGGCACCATTTTCTGTGGATGACAGAAAGAGGCCAGGACCAGACAGGAGATCTGTGGAAATATCAAAATTAGCTTCTCAAGCTCTAACTCCAGCAGTATTCCTGGAAAAATTCCCACGTTCAACCATAGATGTTTTCATAGAAGTTATAGAAGCTGAAGGTGGAACAAGATGTGCTGGAATTACAGCAGCATCAGTTGCACTGGCAGATGCAGGAATACCAATGAGGGACATGGTTGTAGCCTGTGCTGCAGGAAAATCTGATGGTAAGGTCATACTAGATCTTTCAGAGGTTGAAGACAAGGAAGGACAAGCAGATGTTCCGATTGCCATCATGCCAAGAACAGGTGAAATCACACTACTACAGATGGATGGAAATCTCACAGAGGATGAATTTGGACAGGCACTGGATCTCGCAATTAACGGTTGTAAAATTATAAGCGAAAAACAGAAAGCAGCCATAAAAAACAGGTATGGTGATGAATAATGGTTCATATAGTTCCAGAGATCATAAAGGAAAGTGTAACCAATCTGGTTAAAAACGGTGAAAGAACAGATGGAAGGGCCTTTGATGAGTACAGGGAAATATCCCTAGAAGCCGGAGTTATTGAAAAGGCTGAAGGTTCAGCAAGGGTAAAAATTGGTAACACCCAGATAATTGTCGGGGCCAAACCCCAGATAGGAACACCATTTGGAGACACACCGAACGTTGGAGTTTTAATGACCAACACAGAGTTACTGCCAATGGCAGCACCCAACTTCGAGTCAGGACCTCCAGATGAAAATTCTGTTGAGCTTTCAAGAGTCACAGACAGATGTATAAGGGAAGGCGAAGTTGTTGATCTAGAAAAATTATGTATAGTTCCTGGTGAAAAGGTATGGATGATATTTTTGGATCTCCATGTGGTTGACTACGATGGAAACCTGATGGACGCAGCTGTACTTGGAAGTGTTGCAGCACTCATGAACACCAAGTTACCTGAAGCCAAACTCATAGACGACGAAGTTGTACTCGACTACGACAATTTGATACCTTTACCAATCAACGACACAGCTCTAATGTCCACATTTGCGAAGATAGGCGAAGAACTCATTGTAGATCCTTCCCTCGAAGAAGAGGAAGTGATGGGGGCCCGTTTATCAGTAGGCATAACCCAAGATGGTAACATATGTGCAATGCAGAAAGGTGGAGAGAAAACTTTAACTCAAGAGGAAGTATTGAAGGCTGTTTCAATTGCGAAGATCAAGACAGCTGAACTCAGAAAACTCCTTCCATAGATGCATTTATAACTGTGGAATTTCAAATTCTATGATCTAGACATTCATAATTGAAATTTTCATAAATTTTTTTTTATGGATTACCAATTAAATTAGATATTTTCAAGAATTAAAATTAATCAAGGTGATATAAAATGGCAAGAACTAAAAAAGTAGGCATAACCGGTAGATTCGGTGCAAGATATGGTAGAAAAGCCAAAAGGACAGTTAAATCAGTAGAAGAAAACATGAAGGTGAAGCATGTTTGTCCTCAGTGTGATAGACCAGCAGTTAAAAGGGTTTCAGCAGGAATATGGAAATGCAGAAAGTGCGGCAACGTATTCACAGGCGGAGCTTACCTTCCATCAACTCCAATGGGTAAAACAGCTGCAAGGAACATAAAAAGAATAGTTGGAGGATTATAAATTGTATAAATGTGGGAAATGTGGAACACTGGTAGATATCAAGGGTTACACCGAATCTAAATGTCCTAGTTGCAGGTACAGAATTCTGTTTAAAGAAATTCCTCCTGTAAGGCGTAGTATAAAAGCAAGATAATATTCAATTATTAACTATGCTGATAACAACGTCGAGGAAACCTTCCCAAAGAACAAGATCATTCTGTAAAAGTTTGGTCAGAGTCCTTAACTCCAGTTATACTAACCGGGGAAAAATGAGTCTCCGGGACGTTTTGATCAAATCTTCTGAAATGGGCTACGACAAAACAGCCGTAATCTCCCAGATGAAGGCAAATCCAAGTAGGATTGACTTTCACCAAGAAGATGGGGAACTTATACTTTCCCTAGATATTACTGTAGGTCTTGATAACAACTCAGGATCTAAGAGCAGGATAAAACTTAAGGATCTGAAATTCTACAGTGAACTAAGTGAACTGGAAGGACTTCGAGACATATTCAACATTCCCAGTTTAACCAAGGGTTCGGAATTTAAAAATCTCATGCTTATAAAAGCATCAGAAGAACCTAATACTGCTACAATTGAATTTTATGCAGATGACGGCAGTTTAACTGGTCCAAAAATATTCGTAAAGGGATGGAGGCAGTAGATTTGAGTTCTTCAAATGTACTTGCAGGCACAAGAACTGAACTGGTTTTCGAGTTTGAAGATTCAGAAGATGTTGAAGTGATACTGGGTTCAATCGAACCAGAAATAGACGGACATCCCTCTGACAGAACATCTGTCAGCATAAAAAAGGATGGAAACAACCTGCGGATACATATAGAATCTCAAGACAGTGCATCATTCAGGGCTTCTTTAAATTCCTACTTAAGATGGATCAAACTATCTTCAGAAATACTTGGTCTTAAAAAAATAGATCAAAACTGTGATGTGTAGTTCATCATGAGTTTTACTTAAGCTACAAAACAAAAATATAATTTCATTGAAAAATGAGGTGATTAATATGGAACTTCCAAAAAATATCCAACATCAAATAGCACAATTCCAGCAGGCACAGCAACAGGCTCAGGCAATTACAATGCAAAAACAGAGTGTTGACATGCAGATAAAGGAAACTGAAAAGGCACTAGAAGAATTGAAAAAAACAGAAGAAGGATCTGATGTCTACAAAACTGCAGGAAACCTTTTAATTAAAGTTAACAGGGACGAGATCAACGAAGAACTCGAAGAAAAAATAGAAACCCTAAAATTAAGAGAAAAAACTGTAAGCCGCCAGGAAGAACGTATAATGGCTAAACTACAGGAAATGCAAAACTCTTTACAGGAAGCAATGCAGGGATCAGGAATGAACCCGGGGTTAGGTAATTGAGGAAACTTTCAGACCAAGAATTAGATGAAATTTCAGAGTTAGCAGTTAAATCTGCAGAAACCTTCATCTATTCACGGGTTTCAAAAAAAGAAATATTAGACCTTGATATCAAGGTCGAACTCGATTATGATAAGGGATTAGATGTGGACATAGATATAGATATCAAATTCGATCCCCTGTCAAAATCCGACAACACAATTGCAGAAGAAGCTGCAAACCATGCAATCACCCAAATAGACAGTTACTTGGCTGATTAAATAGGGATTACATATCCCATCAAATTATATTTTATTTTAATTTTTAAAGGAAATACTTACCATGATAACTCCAGTTTTAGACCTTAAAAATGGGTTGGCAGTGGCTGGTAAGTCTGGTAAAAGGGAAACCTACAAACCACTTAAAACAGTTTTCACCAACTCATCTGATCCCCTGAAAATTGCAGAGGCACTTAAAACAGCGGGCTACACTGAACTTTACATCGCAGATCTGGACTCCATCGAAGGAACAGGTTCGAATCATGAAATTGTGAAGAAAATAAATGAAATCATCCCTGTTATGCTGGATGCAGGAATCACCAACCACCAAGACATGGATGCTGTTGTTGACATTGCAGAAAAGATCATAGTTGCCACAGAAACCCTTGAGAGCATGGAAGAAATAGGGCAAATATTTTCCCTTAAACACAAAAATTCCATTGTCTTGAGTGTTGATCTAGTTGGTGGTGAAGTTCTCTCTAAAAATATGAAACTCAACTTTGAAGATGTCATGGTAATAATTGAAAAACACAATCCTTTGGAAGTCATAATTCTAGATGTTTCAAGGGTTGGTACCAGTTCCGGTTTTGATGAGACAGTGGTGGATCGTTTCAAACACACCAACACCCAGTTAATTGTGGGTGGGGGAGTTACCAAGACAACCATCGAGGAACTTGGAAAACTTGGAGTCAATAAATTCCTGGTTGGAACAGCCATCCACAACGGTGATCTGTAGGTGCGCCATGTCAAGGTTCATGATCATAGGTCCAGTTACAAGGGACACAATTAAAAGGGATGGAATGAGTTACCACCATACAGGTGGGGCTGTCTACTTTCAATCTGCTGTATTTTCAAGTTTTAAAAAGGACGTAACAGCGGTGATACCTATTTCTAAATCTGACACAGATCTCTTGAAAGCTTTTCCAGAGGAGGCTCATATCCTTCCGGTTTTTGTGGAGGAAACAATGGAGTTCGAAAACATTTATCCAAACCATGATCTAAACCACCGTGTGCAGAGGGCAAGGGTACCTGACAACCCAGTGCTTCCAGAAAATCTTCCAGAATCCATGGAATCCTACGACGCTGCAATTCTCTGTCCACTTTCACCCACAGACATTCCCCTAGAAACAGTGGAACACATAGCCAAACATGATGTGCCTATTTACATGGGTGCCCAAGGATACTTAAGACACCTTAATGATGAAGAAATTGTATTAAAACCCTGGGCAGATTTTCCTAAATTCTTGAA
>JAEZAV010000118.1 GCA_023430285.1 Methanobacteriota archaeon
TGGTATGTTTACCTTGCAAAACCTGGATGGGCCCCTCCAAACTGGGTAGTAGGTCCAATATGGAGCACATTATATATTTTAATTGGAACAGCTCTGTTTCTTATTTGGAGGAAAGGTTTGGGAAGAAAAGATGTACAGATGGCCCTGGTTGTCTTTGCTGTTCAACTCATAATAAATGTGGCCTGGTCACTGGTATTCTTCGGCTCCCACAGCATATTCGGCGGCCTAGTGATGGTAATACTCCTATGGATAGCAATTCTAATCAACATATTTGTATTCTACCGCATATCCAAACCTGCTGGACTGCTTTTAATCCCCTACTTAGTCTGGGTGACCATAGCAGCTTACTTGCAGTACAACCTGTTTATACTAAACCCATAAATTCATACCTTTTTTTTACTCTTTTTAAGGATTCATAAACACAAATTTATACCAGTAACCAAGTATAAATTTATTTTAAAATATTTGCAATGCTCTCATGGGGATTGTCTGTGTACAGGCCACCGTGGTAGGTTATGATATTTTCCACATCAAATTTTAACAATTTCTGGAGTGAGCCGAGTGCAGTTTCGTAATCTCCTTCCATTAGTATATCCTTCCTTGGCCCAGTCAAGGTTCCATCTGTTATGTTCATTGCATCACCAACAATCAAGGTTTTACTTGGGTGGTGGTAAAGACAGATATGTCCTGGTGTGTGTCCTGGTGTGTGTATGACTGTTATACCGCCAGCATAGTCTAATTCCTCATCATCACTCAATGATGTGTTCACGGCAACGGTTCTGAAATTTTCATACGTTTGTTTCACCATTTTTCTTCTATCTTCAGGCAAGAGATTTAAAAAATTTGCATTTAACCTTACAAGAGGTTTTTCTCCCTGGATATAGGGTTTATCATCTTCATGGGTCATTACCTCAATTGGATGTTGGGATGCTTCAACCACTTCTGCTAGACCACCGAAGTGATCTAGATCTTGATGAGTGATAATTACCTTGTTAACCTTGTTGAAATCCAAACCTTCCCTACTAAATGAATCTTTTAATACTCCTAACTGTCCACCGTATCCCACATCCACAAGCACCATATTCTCCGAGTCCCACATAACAGTGGGATACATGAACATACCTGGAACGGTACCCGCAATTTCAAGCATGACAATTCCTGCATCGATCTTCAAAAACAATTCCCCCTAACTCTAATAATTGTAAAACCAATTTATTCAAGGTATAATAAGTTTCAACAGATTAAAGTAACTTTCATAGATATTTTTTTTTGAATGATTATGTAACTTATGATTTTAAAGATCTGTTAATCTGGAACACTTTCATTTCCTTCAGTTTGAACTTGATTAATTATGATTGGACTAAATATTTAGAACATAACTTACTATACAACAATATTAAACAAAATATTAAAATAAACTCAGTGGGGATAAAATTTATGGCATTCGACATTACAACTACTTTAAACTTGTGCTTCGATTTAATAATTGTTGTTTTAGGATTACTGGCATTTAAACGCAAACAATATGTACTTGCTCTTTATGTAGCTCTTGGATTTGCGATGTTTGCAATTTCATATGTGGAAATGATGCTGGGACTCTCAAGCCAAAATATCTCGGTAGTATTCCTTAGAATATTGGGATATCTGGTTATAATCTATGCCCTTCTTAAGGAAGTTATCCTTAAGTAAACATTTTTTTTGCTCAGTAGAATCCTGTAATCAAGTGAAGGTCTAGTAAATGAAATCTGATAACTAAAAAACAACTTAAAATCAATTAAGACACGATTTTTGCACTTAAAACTTGTATTTGGCCAGCTACAACTGCAGACTCATTTTTTAATGATACATTATATTCTACATTAGAATAATTGCTCATGTGGGGGATTTCAATATTTTCAGAATCAACAACCTGGCCATGTTCGTCAATTCCAGCAATGTTTACCATTACATTGGAAAATGTATGTGCTGAATTATCCCTTAATGTGCCTGTGATATAAACAGAACTTCTATTTGGGGCGGGAGTAATTTTGGGAGTGTTGTATTCAACAATTTCATAAACTAATATTTCATTAGAATTTTCATAGTAACCAATTACTGCCAACGAACACACACAGGATATGTATATTATTAGAAATATTACTGGGACATTCATCCTTTTCACCAAAACATCTAACAATTAATGGGAAGTACCCATCAATTATTATAATATATATTGCTCGTGTTATATATTCTCATCGGTCATTTCTTCTCCGTATCTTGCTTTAATAATATTCTCATGAGTTATTATCAACTGCTTTCTTCTTAAGAGCATATTTTTCCATAAATTAAAGATTTATCGGTTAAATATATCATTAAAATTTATTCTCAAAATTTCAAATCCTTCGAAATATCGATAAGGTTATTTATAAAATAAACATAAGTCAAATTAGGGGTAAATAGAAAAATCTATCTGAAAAAATAGGTTTACCACATCTTTAAACAGGGCCATAGATTAAATTTATAAACTTATATAATTGATAATTTTATTATTGCATGTTAAATTCCAAATTAGATTGTAATTAGAATATTTTGATAATTTAAATGTTTATTTACTGAATAATTTAATAGTGGTTATGATTTTAATTGTGTTCGCAAGCTATTGATTTGGTTTGATAATATGTTTTTAGGGATGAATTTTACGAGCTACAATAAAAAAAATATTTGTTGAAATCTGCTATTTTCATTTAATATAAATTTTAGTTAAAAGGGAATTTGATGATATGAGTTGGGGAGTATTCACTGATAAAGAAATTAAACCGTCTGATAAACATGTTTACCAATCTCTTGGAGGGGTTAAACCTTTATGGGACACAATAGTTAGTTTTGTAGAGGAGAAGTACGGAGTCGATGGGGAGTTCATATTCTACGGCAAAAATTTTGGATGGGCCTTGAGATACAGAAAGTCAGGAAGAGTTCTAATAGCATTGTATCCTGGAAATGAAGAGTACACCGTTCAAATAATCTTAAACAAAACTCAAATTGAGGAAGTAATGGAATCGAATATTACATTAGAAACCAGAGAACTGATAGAACGAACAACCATGATACGTGAGGGAAAATGGCTCTATCTAAAGGTTGATAAAGAAAGGGATCTAGATGAAATAAAAACTTTGATAACTGCAAGATCCCACTAGGATTCCAGTTTTAAGCAATGATTTCTGAATAATAAAAAGTTGTTTACTGGGACGTATTAAGTCCCATGTAAAAAAAATTGTTCTATATTTTTTTTTAAATATCTTCGGGTTCTCTTTCTTCCAATGCGTTTACAAGTTCGCTTAAATTTTCTCCATTCATACCAACAATAATTTCATCGGCCTGAACCTTTGCAAACTTCCTTGAACCGTAACATCCCAGTGTGAAATTTGGTTTTCCTGTGTTGTAAGGGCCTGCAGTTGTATCGGAACATATGGATTGGATTCCTCCGAAGTTAGCTTCTAAACGGCCTCCCATACTGTAGAGCATTCCCTGGGATATTTTCATGGCCTGCAATGGTTTTGCAATTATGATTACCACGTCTGGATCAAAGGGTGCACTTTCAAGGGGTGCATATGCTATTGCATCCATGATAGGTTCTATCTTTGGAATGGCATCAACAGTTCTTTTCGCAGCAGCTCTACTTGAAAATTTACCCATTGAATGGTGCATAGCACCTGTTTTAATCGGTCCTGGCATTTCCATGAGTCCAAGAGCACCTACACCCCCTTTACATCCTTGAAGTTCGGATGCAGTAGCGTAGAATATATCTCCCTTTGTTGCCATTTGAACCATTTCGCAATGCCTGTGTTCACCACCATCTACCCTTGCTATTTCCTCTGGAATCTCGGATTTATCTATAAATAACTTCACTGCAACTGGAGATATTTCCAAATCTATCAGTTCCTTAATTTTTGAAGATAATGTTTCATTTTGTGTTTTATTGTAACTCATTGTAAATCCACCTCAATCTTAATTATTATTTGTAAAAAACTTTCTAGCTCTGTAGATCCCCCAAAAAAAAGGATATGGATATTGATGTTCTATCAACCACCAACCATTATCATTTTACCTGTTCCAGGATCCTTGTAGACAGTTCCAACCTGTTGGAAGCCGGATCCTGTTCCTGAAACTGTTTGTGGGGTTGCATTGACAACTTTACCTTCTTGGAGTTCAACTGTTTGCTGCACACTTTGCATGATGGCTTTTTTCTCTTCTGGAGATGCATCGCTGAAAACAATGCTCTGCATTCCGAATGACATCACAGTAAATATTAAAAAGCCAACAGCCAGTACTAGCATGCAGTCAACCATGTTAACTGCGTAGGCCATGGGGTCTATGTCTTCAGTTTCAGTTAGTTTTTTTCGTTTCCTTAGCATTTTCTAATACCTCCAGTATTGATTCTGCTAAAGCCTCTAAAGTTGAAATCTGATCCTCGTACCATCGTTTTCTAACCTTTGAAATGGTGTAGGCTATGGCTGCAGATGTTAAACCAAGTATTGCAGCGTCAAATGCAATTATTAAGTTTTGGGACAGTGTGTTTATATCCCCAGCACCTAACGCAGCTAAACCAGGACCCATGGGTATCAAGGTTGCTATTAATCCCAGTGCAGGACCGATTTTTGCTATGATATCGGTTTTTTCAGTTCTCTTAATGGCCTTCAGTTCTTCTTCTTCTATCATCTTTCTGGCCATGACTTCCCTGGATTTATCTCCAATACCAGTGCTCCCAGCAAGTTTGATCAATATTTCCTTTTGCTCCTTGGGAAGAACACTGGTGTTAACGACGTTCTCAATATTTTCAGGGGTGCCTGGATCAGAGATCTTGTTAATGAAATTCTCAACTTCTATAAATTCTGTTTTCTTTCGCATGGAGTACTCTGAAATTATTCCTCCAGCTTCTATAACAACGTAAACCAGCACTGCCAAGAGTATGACAAGTACTGGCATGAGTAAACTTTGAGCAACAACGTAAAGTGTGCTGTTTATGAATTCACTACCTGGAATTGCCGTTATTTAAATCACCTCCAAATGGATTCTCTTTTCGTTTTTACAAACCCTATAACTGCCAGTATTATCATGAAAACCATCACGTATATGATGGGACCCATGGAATGTAGATCGTAGGGTTTCATTGGTGACATGAGAACCTGATTAATATTCGGCAATAGAATTACCGATGAAAGGAAATATATTCCTGCAAACAACATTAGATTTCCGAGTAAAATTGGGTACGGTTTATTCACAACTCTCACAATAATATCGGATGAGAAGTAAACCACCAGTATTATTAGGGTCATTAGAACTGCAGCGTACCTTCCGATCATGGCTGAAGATGCACCGATAATTGGAGATGCAATCACAATTGCAGCAATAACTGCTGTGAAACAACATGGACATGGTGCTATCATTGCGGCACACGTTGCCTTGGCATGATTTTTTTGGTTCACCTTCCATTCCCTTATGGTGTGCACTCCAGCATAAATTATGATGATGGACATCACACTGAACATAACGAAGTTGTAGTCTATTATGGTTTTGTAGACAGCACTCGAACTGTCTGTGATCACTGTGGAAAGTAAAAATATTCCCACACCATATCCCAGTGCAATTAACACAGCTACTTTCTTAGAAAGTCCTGAAAAGCCCATGGCAAGACCAATTTTCACTCCAAAAAGCAAAATTGCAGATAATATTCCTAATTGCCATAACAACTCTATCATTTTGTATCAAATCCTGGATTTTACTTGTCAAATTAAAATTTTTTTTTTATACCTACTCAATACTCTACTAAATAGTTTCAAAAGAAGCTATTCAACTCCCAATTAAATTTTTTTTGTTATAAAGCGACTGATATCTATATCCAATTTTTATTTCTTCTTTTTGAAAAATAGCTCCAAATTTTAAAAAAAGAATTTAAAAAAAAGGTAAATTGTTAGTCATTTGAAAAATGACTATTTACCAGTTATGGTGTAGTTTTTAGCAACTTTTCCGTTGATGTACACAGGTAACTGATATGAACCTTTTTTGGTAACTTTTACCCACATCTTCAGGTTAACTGTTTTATTTGCACCAACAGTTCCAGTCCAAGTTCCGTTCTTGTAGGTGAAAGGAGTGTTCTGTGCTGTGCTGATGACTTTAAATGCACTTGAAAGTTTGTCCTGAACTGTGAATGTGTTTGAAGTGTCTAATCCCATGTTTTTAAGGGTCACGGTGACAAGGAAACTTCTGTTCACATTGACTTTTGTGGTGTTGACAGCTGTGGTGTAGGATGTTTTGATATCCTTGTTGATGTTTAAACTGTTGTTTTTAGCTACTAGGTAATTTGCTCCGTTGTTGTCTGTGTAGTTCACAGATGGTGCGTAGACAGATGCACCGGATTTTTTAGCTGTGACTGTGAAGACAATTATTGCGTCACTGTAACCGTTTAGGTTGTCAACGTTCCAGGTTCCTGAGGATGTGTTGAAACTTCCCCTTGAAACTGCTTGAATCTGGTAGTTAGTGAAGTTTCCAGCTGGGAGTAAGTTGTTTATGGTTATGTTATTAGCTGTACCGTTTCCTAGGTTTGAAATTTTAACTGTGTAGGTTGTGGACTGACCATTGGTTATGTTGTTGCTTGCAAAGGAAGAACTTAAACTGATGTTTGAGTACTGGGATGCACTGTCACTGAACACACCGCTGGTTGCTTTACTCTGTAGTGAGCTGTCTGCTATGAGTATGTAGTATGGGAATGTTGGTGGGAAGCTGGTTGATTTGAGTGTGAAGTTGTTGTTGGTGATGTTGATGTTTTCAAATCCAGATGCGAGAAGAACTCCTACAAAACTGTTTTTCATGGTGTTGTTGTAGATGTTGCAGTCTGCTGCTCCGTAGGCTGTTATTGAACTGAGTGTGCAGTTGCTGATTGTGTTGTTGTACACGTTGTGACCTGCAGAGTGCATGAGGTAAATACCTTCATCTGCATTGGTGATGATGTTTCCTGTCACAGTTGCGTTGTAGCTTGAACCGTGTCTAACATCAATTCCATGGTTTGCAGCGTTTGAAACTGTGTTGTTTGCTATGTAAGCTTCTGCTGAACCAAATGCTAGAAGGCCTGTGTTTGTAAAGTTGTTAGCGGTGTTATTAATCATCTTTATTTCAGGACAATATTGTGCGTAAACTCCCCATGCTGATGAACTTAGGGTGTTGTTCAATATGTTGAGTCCTAAAACCTTAGAAGCATAGATGAGAGAACTGGATGTTGTTAAATTATTAGAATTAGTCGTGATATTAAATCCGCTTATGTTGCAGTTGTCTCCGGATGCGTTGACTGTTGCATTACTGTTGTTTAAGAAATAGAATGCTGCTGTATTTGATACTCCAAGTGCTTTAGCTGCTGCTGGAATGTTTGAGCTGTTGGTTATGGCCTTAATGACTGTTCCAGTGTTAGCTCCTACTAAATTCAGTGTCTTGTTAATTACCAGTGCAATATCGTCATATTCACTGCCTAAAAAATTTAGTGTGTCTCCAGAATTAGCATTATCGATAATTGTCTGTATCTGAGTGTTGTTAAGTCCGCTAGCTACATCTACTGTTGCCGCAGATGCACTGGACACTCCAGAACCTAGAATCGATATCATAATTAAAGAAACTAATAATATTTTTTTGATATCCTTCATGTATACCCTCCATTTTTTTCGAACCGATCCAAAATATCATACTCCGATTTTTTTGTAATCAATTACAAAAATGTGATGGTCGAATGTTTTATATAAACATATCGAATACTGGTCAATTTTACATGGAAAATGAATAAATAAATGTTACTGATCACTTTAAAACAATATTGAAGGATTATTTTACAAAATACCAATTATTAAGATCATAGATATGAAATAAGTTGAAATTATTATAAATTATGCTCATTTTTTATTCAAAAGCTCATTCCACACCCAAACCTAATGTATAAATAGACAGTTCGATATATGCTAGTAATGAAGTAAATGGTTAAACTAAAGAATAAATAGGAATTTACCGTTTATTCGTAATATTTGTGATAAAATGAGACAAAGTACAAATATACGTCCCATAGTAGCTGCTGCATGCCTACTGATACTAGTTGGCATGACTCTAGCCCCTGTTGGAGCAGCAAATGTCACTGTAAATTCTGGAATGAAAAATTCAGATATACAGAATGTGATAGACAATGCTAATGCAGGAGATACCATTAAATTTAATGGAGGAGACTACCAAAATGTCTCACTTGTAATAAATAAGAAGTTGAATGTGGTAGGCACGAAGAATGTTGTATTAAATGGAACAGATTCTGCTGATGCGAATGGAAAAACCACCTTCGTATTCTACTTCACCAATAAAAGTTCTGGAACAGTTCTTTCAGGATTTAACATCAACACAAACACAGACTACGCTGTAATACTAAACAACGTCAACAATGTCATCATAGCCAACAACAGCATAAACGGTGGAGCTAGAGGTTCCATCTATGTTGCAAGCTCATCCAACATCAACCTAACCCAAAACACAATAAAAAACTCTGGTGGAAATGGAGTAACCATAGATTCATCTAGATCAGTCACACTCTACAAAAACTTGATTAACCACAACCATGGTGATGGAGTAACGGTTTTAAACTCTCAAATAACCAATTTTACTCTAAACAGAATATCCTTTAATGGGCTAAACGCCATAACCCTAAAAAATTCAAATAACACAGTCATACACAACAACAGTATAAACAACAACCAGGGTAATGGAATAGATCTTTACAACACGAAAACTACCAACATAACTGGAAACAACATCACTTACAACATACTAAACGGAATTTTGTTTGATGGATGTACCACATTTACCTATGTGTCATACAACTACTTCATACACAATTTAAACGGGATCTACTTGGATTCAATTAGTTATGGAGATATAATAGTGACTAACTTCATAGCCAAGAGTTACTCTTCACCCCTAACCCCTTACGAGTTGGATTATACTGGAACCGGAATCATGGTGGGGGACAACTTCCAAGACGACGATTCAAAAATAAAGATATACTACAACTCCATATTGGGAAACCAAGCATACTCAATTAAAAGTAATGTCAACTACGGATACCTACAGGTAGGTGCAAACTTCTATGGTACCAACGACAAATGGTCTTGTGGAGTTTGTCCAATGATTAAAACTGATATGTTGTATGCTAAAGTTGTTAACAGTGCAAATGGATTTGAATTGTTGTTTTATCAAAAAAGTAATGCGAATCAACAAGTGACCCAGATCATTGATCAGGCTGTAACTTGGACTAATTCGATACTAAATCCAGATGATACAATCACCCAGATTAAAAATGAGTTGGGACAGATCTCAAACGGTACATCCATCTTAAATTTCACAAGGAACAAGACCAAGACCTACATAGGTACAGCAACAATCAACGGTGTAGAATTTACTTACCAATGGGATCCAGACAACAACACAGGCCAATCCGGTAACAATGGTAATGGTACAGGCGGCAACGGCGGTAACACCAATGGAACCTCTCCTAACCAGGGAAATTCAAATTCAACAGGAACAGGAAACGATACTAATGGTACTGGTGGAACCGATAACAACGGTACTGGAGGACAATCCAACACCAATGGAACTGGTAATGGAATCACTGGCTCAGGAAATTCCAAAAGTAACGGTACAACAACAGGATCTGGAGAGGACATAACTCAAGTAGGTTTTGAAGGTGCAAGTGCAAACAATGGTGGTCAACAGTCAGCTGGAGATTCATCAGGCGGAAGTAAAGAGAGTGGAGTTGAAGTGGCAATCAAAAACGCCATCAACAAAACAGTTACCAACCCCTTCAACAACCTGGGAATAATAGCACTCCTAGGATTAATAGGTATAGGCTACTTCAAACGGGACAAATTTAAATGAGAAGATTGAATTAAATCCTTTTCTACTTTTTTTATTTTTTTAATGAAATTTAGAATAAACAATTCTTGCAAAAGAAAAAGTAAGTTAATTTAAGTTCTATTTTATAATTCAACGTCCAAGTGGACAGGTTTTGGTGCAGTTGAAGCAAACGTACTGTGATCCCAATGCTTGTGCTTGGTAGATTAGCCTGTAACTATCTCCACTTAACATTTCCTCCTGCTCATGGGGGGTTGAATTTATAAATTCAGTCCAGAAATGTTTATTTCCTCCAAATCCATAGGGCTGACTGTTTGACAAACATTTTATAACATCTGTTCTGCCATCTTCGTCTAAAGCATTTACTGGACAGTTTTTCACACAGTTATCACAGTAGGTGCAGTCAGTTTCTTCAAGGGGTGAATCTGCCTCCAGATCAAGATCTGTTAAGATGGCAATGAACATCACCTTCGAACCCATTTCAGGGTGAATGATTAGGTTGTGCCTTCCAAAATTACCTAAACCTGCAGCGTAGGCAGCATGTCTTAGCGATACAAATCCCGATGGCATGAATGTCTGTTTGCTCATGGTAATGGGGCCCGATGAGGGTACTATCATGACTTTTGCATTGTAGTTGGTTTTAATATAATTT
>JAEZAV010000045.1 GCA_023430285.1 Methanobacteriota archaeon
TTACCTGTATCTTTTGTTTCTGATTCAATTTTTCTTTTAAGCAAATGATCAACAAGTTCTTCCATCTGTTTTTGTGTAATTTTAGCTGAAAATCCACCTATCATCATGAAAAATCCTGGTAGCACAAGGTATCCCACCATGGCCAATGGATCAAAGGCCGATATGTTGAAGATAATCTGGTAAACTATTAAACCTGCTCCCACAAAAAATCCAGAAAATATAGCTGTTCTGGTCTTCAGTGTGCTTGAGGTGTAGGTCACCAAGTAGCCACCTAAAACTAAAATAATGATGAACAGGTTGGTTGTTAACGAGTTGTTGTTGTAAAATAATGTGTCGACCATGAAAAATAGTCCTGACACCATCACAGCCCCTATGAGTATGCTGTACAGATCTCTCATCTATTGATCATCCCTGATTTTTCTGTTTTTACTCTGTTTTTCTGGTTCTGAAATGGTTGTTTTAGATTTTGATCTGTAGCTTAAAACCAGATAAATTATCAGTCCCACAATTCCTATGAAAACTCCAATATCCATGATATGGAAGTATGATTCTATTACTCCCCAATTAGGACCCAACTGAACCCCAATATATGCCAATGCAAAGCTCCATGGAAGTGAACCTAGGAAGGTGTACAAGCTGAACTTCTTTAGATCCATGTTTGCGATACCTGCAGGTAAAGATATGAATGTGCGTATAACAGGAAGCATACGGCTTATTAAAACTGCTTCCCATCCGTATCTTTCAAACCATCTGTCTGCAAGTTCGAGTTTTGAGTGGGAAATGAAAATATATTTCCCATATTTTTCAAGAAATGGTCTTCCACCCTTCAATCCAACGAAGTAGGCTATTAATGAACCTATCAAATTTCCAACTGCACCAACCAAGGTTATTCCCAGGAGTGTCATGTTGGTTGTGCCCTGCCAAACAACATATCCACTAAATGGCATTATAATTTCACTTGGAATTGGTATACATGCACTTTCAAGTGTCATTCCAATAAAAACACCCCAGTATCCCATGGTTTGAATGATGTATATTGCAAAGTTACTCACAATTTCAACCACACTAATCATTTAACCACCTCTGAACTTACCATTGGAATTTTATTGTAAACTGCATTGACAAAATCGTTTAAAGGGTTTAACCTTGGTATAAGCTGGAGTACCAGTAAAACACTGACCCCTGAAACAACTAGGGAACCAACTATATCCAGTGGGAAATGAACCCCTGCAAATACCCTAGCAGTTCCACCAATAATTCCCAGCACTAAAAATAATAAACCCGGAAATCTTGTTCTTTTGAAGTAGGCAAGCATCAAGGCCATGGAGAATATGATGGTGGAATGATCCGATGGGAATGAAGAATCAGCAGGATAGCTGAAAAGTAGCGTTCCAACTGGAATAACAAATGGTCTTGGATGGTAATAAACAAAACCTATCAAATAATTTATTATTAAACCAATTAAAGCGGCGTAAAATCCGTAAAGAATTATATCACGAGTTTTTCTTCCTTTAAAAATCCATAAAATGATCATTCCTGCCACAACTAACAATGGCATGTACTTAGCAATCAGGACCATGAAAGTATCAAAAAATTGATTCATCCCTGCGTACTGATTTATTAAATGAAACAATGCAAAGTTTAACTGTTCAATCATAATACCAAAACAACAATATTTTTTTTTAACGATATTTAAGGAGAATCAAGTTAAATTATGATATTAAACGTTTATTTAACCTGTTTAATACCAAATTTATACTTATTTATTTAAAATAGCTCCTTAAATCTATTCTTGAACAGTAATTATTTGTATGAATATTTAAGTAATTATGCCGAACTTACACCCCAATCTTTACCCACTCTCTACCCAACAATTCAATTTAAACCATTAAAGGGCAGATATTTTTATCTTAACATCAAAACAGCTTAAAATTAGGGTATACGCATTTATACTTAAATAATCTACATTAATTCTAAAAATAATCCAAAATAGAGAATTCTTGAGGACTTCACATGAAAGGATAGGGGATGTTCCATTTAATCCCCTACTCACAAAGGATTTCCTTAAGTTAGGTGTCCCGGCAAGAAACTTACCTGTTTTTATTCCCACGTTATTTTAAACAGTATGGTAAATGCAATTAGCTGAGCTGTTTCAACCAATAGAAGAACGAAGTAAACTTCTGTTGCTCCCCTTTCATGCATTTCAATGCCTAAAATTGCAAATATGGATAGTGCCAGGATTGCAAGTAGATTCTGCACTAACAGTATGAAGGCAAAGTAAATAAGGCCTGTTGTGAACTTTGATTTAAGTTCATGGTAGCTGTTCCAGTAGAAGTAGAACAGTCCAGATAGCAGACCAACATTGGCAATGCCGACAATGACTGCTGCCAGTATGATCATCCTGTTTATGAATATCAGTTCTAAAGTCATTTTCACTCCTAAATTTATAATTCACTCAATTTTTGCAAACTTTTATTTTTCGATGTAGTTGTCCCATATTTCCTGGAAAACCTCATAATTTTCTTCCATGGCATCTGTTAAGAAATATAATTTGCTGTAGGAATCTCCTGTGGCTTTAATTATATTGTTATCCCGTAAAATTTTTATATGATGCCTGATGGTTTTATAATCGAGATTTAATTCCTTTGAAAGCTGATGAGGATTATAAGGTCTTTCTCTGAGTTTTTTAATTATTCTGGCACGATTGGTTCCTCCCCTCTTACCAGTTAACAACCACCAGAGCAATTTTTCAAGATGTTTCATAACACGAACCCTCAATATTTAAAAGGAATTATACAATGACTAAAATATAATTCAAATCACATTTTAATATTACCATGTTAAATAAAATTGCGTAAAAAAAAAGATAAGAAAATAGTTCAAAATCAGAGGTTATAATTTCTAAACAATCCTCAAAGATTGAGTCTATTTACAACCCCTTTAGTTTTGGATAAAAACTAGTGTGTGGGTTTTTACTCTAAATTTTTGGCCTTCCTATTATTTCTATAACTTTGGATGGACAGGAATGCCCTGAATATTGGTGGTATTATTTTGGTTAGTGGTCCTTCCATTTCCTTTGAAACATCATCGAGTAGATCCATGATTGGAAGTTCCTGTGGACAGTGTTTCTCACATTTTCCACACTTTGTACATTGGGATGCAAATCCTGGCTTTCCATCGTTCATGACACCCAGACCTGCAGCGTACATCACCTTTGACTGAATATTTCCTGAGTTGAATAGTTTAGCTGAGTCGTAGACTTCGAAGCATTTGGCTATGTCAACTCCCCTTGGGCACGGCATACAGTACCTGCAACCTGTACATCCTGTTTCCATGAGTTCCCGATACTTGTCTGCTACCCTTTCAACTAATTTGAGTTCTTCTTCTGTGAGTGAATTTGGAAGGGCTTCATCTGCTATTCTGATATTTTCTTTGATATGTTCTTCTTCGTTCATACCTGAAAGAACACAGGTAACCTCAGGATGGTTAAGCACCCATCTGAGTGACCATTCTGCAGGGCTTCTTTTAACTTCTGCTTCGTCCCATATTGCCTGGATTTCTTCTGGAACATTTCGTGCCAGGTTACCTCCTCTGAAGGGTTCCATTACAATTACTGGAATGTCCCTGGAGGCTGCGTATTCTAAACCCTCGGTTCCTGCTTGATTTTTTTCATCTAGAAAATTGTATTGAATCATGCAGAAATCCCAGTCGTATGCATCGATAATTTCCTTAAATGTGTCTATATCTCCATGGAAGGAGAAGCCTGCATTCAATATTTTTTCTTGCTTTTTAATTTCATCGAGAAATTCCAGGGCATTGAAATCCAACATTTTTTTCCAATTTGCCTTGTTTAATGAGTGGAGCAGGTAATAATCTATGTAGGGTATTTTAAAGTTTTCAAGCTGTACCTTGAAGGTGCTTCTAAGATCTTCCTCCTTATTAACAGTCCATGGTGGAAGTTTGGTTGCGAGTTTTACCTTCTCCCTGTAACCATCCCTCAGTGCTCTTCCAACAAGGGGTTCGTTCATGTACATTATGGCTGTATCTAGATAATTCACCCCATGATCAATGGCGTATCTTATCTGTTCAATTGCACGTTTTTCATCAGTTCTACCGTTTTTTGTCGGCAGCCTCATTGCACCGTATCCGAGTACTGATAACTGATCTCCATTCTTCTCTATTTTTCTGTACTGCATAAAATCAAACCCCTTTTATTGTTAAATTAATTAGATTTAGTTGTATTGAGTCTAGTTCCCCATTATTTCCTCGTTATTCATATATTCTAATAATTATTTTTTTTACGAACTACTCCTTCATTTGCATCATTTATTTGGATATACCGTCCCAGAAGAGTTCAAATGATAGGTTCATGTTTTTTTCATTCAATCTTGCTGGATGTTTAGTGAAGTAGTTCACAGTGGAAAATATAGAGCCCAAAAAGAATTCCACCATCATCTCGTCCTTCACAGTTTTAATTTCTTGGTTTTTTACTCCCTTCTTGTAAAAGGTCAGTAAGTCATCAAACCTGGTTTCTGCCTGTTCCTTAGTTAGTGATGTTATGTACGGTGAGCTGTGAAAAATGATTATAAACTGGAACATATCCGAATTTTCGATTCCAAAATGTGTGAAATTAAGCCACAACCTTTTTAGATTAGATTTGAATTGTTCTGAATCTTGATAATCTATGGTTATTGCAATTAGAAGCTGCTCTTTAGTGTAGAGATAAAGGCTGTTTATAAGTTCCTGTTTAGTTTTAAAGTGGTGAAAAAGTGTTCCTGTTGCAACCCCTGCTGTTTTTGCTATCTCTGATGTTGAAGTTCCATGAAAACCCTTTTCAACAAAGAGTTTGA
>JAEZAV010000065.1 GCA_023430285.1 Methanobacteriota archaeon
AGTTATGTGTTTGTGATTTAACTGAAGTACTTGAAGCCAATCAATCTACAATATCCCATCAATTAAGGATATTAAGGCAGAACAATCTGGTTAAATTTAGAAAAGAAGGTAAAATGGCTTACTACTCTCTTGCCGATGATCATGTAGAAAAAATTATAGAAATGGGACTTGAACATGCCAAAGAATAACAAAAACAATCATGAACACAAACATGAAAACTGTGAATCAACCAACAACTATGAACTAGATAATTGTGGCTGCGAAGATGAAACTTGTAATTTAAATGATGATAACTGTAATGTGGGAACATGTGGATGTGGTTGTGAAGAAGACCTTTTAGAGGAAAAGGAACAGTTATGGGATAGAAAACCTCTTATGATCATAACTCTATCAGGAATATTCCTCTTTGCAGCACTATACCTTGACTTTTCAGGATATGGATCGTTAGTTACTACGCCTTTATTCCTGATTGTGGTTTTGCTCTCTGGATACGATGTAATAAAAAATGGTATAATTGCTCTTTTTAAGGGAAATTTCACCATGAACTTTTTAATGACTATAGCTGTGTTCGGTTCATTTTTAATAGGTTCTGGTGCTGAAGGTGCAGTTGTAATATTCCTATTTTACATAGCACTCTACCTTGAAAACTATGCAGGAGAAAGGGCTCGAAAATCAATAGCTTCCCTATTAAAATTGATACCAGAAACAGCAACTTTGAAAAAAGATGGATCAACCAGTGATATTCATGTTCATGATGTAAAAGCTGGCGACATTCTTGTGGTAAAACCCGGAGACAAAGTCCCAATTGATGGGAAAGTAATCAAGGGTTCAACTTCAATAAACCAAGCAGCAATTACTGGCGAAAGTGTACCCGTAAATAAAGAAATTGGTGACGATATTTTTGCAGGAACTTTGAATCAAGAGGGTTACATTGAAATGGAGGTCACTAAAGAGTCGGATCAAACAGTTCTATCAAAGATCGTAAAGCTGGTTAAAGAATCACAGAAAAAAAGGTCCAATACTGAAAATTTCATTGATAAACTGGCAAAATATTATACTCCTGCTGTAATAGGACTCGCAGCTTTAGTTGCAGTAATTCCAGTGGTATTCTTTGGACAATCAATTGATGAATGGGTTTACAGAGCTCTGGTACTGCTAATAATATCTTGTCCTTGCGCATTTTTATTATCTACACCAGTTGCCATGGTATCAGGGATAACAGCAAGTACTAAGAACGGAGTTTTAATAAAAGGTTCAAAATACGTCGAAGAAATGAGCAAGATAAAGGTCATGGTGTTTGATAAAACTGGAACATTAACCCAGGGAAATTTGGAGCTAACTGATATAATAGCATTGAACAACTACTCAAAGGCTGAAATATTAAGGGTAGCAGGTTCATTAGAATCAAATTCAAACCATCCCATAGCAAATGCCATAAGTAGCTACGTTGAAGCTGAGGGCGTTAAACTCAGTGAAGTAAAGGATTTCAAGTCACTCACCGGAAATGGTTTAAAAGGAATCATCGATAATAAAATCTACATATTGGGTAAAAAGAATTTATTTAGGAATAAATATGAATTTTCCGATGCAAAGATTCGGGAATTTGAAAATCAAGGAAAAACAGTGGTTTTAGTGGCTAATGAAACTGAAATCTTAGGTTTCATTGGCATGAGGGATACTGTGAGAATAGCTTCTAAAAGCACCATATCAAAGCTGAAGTCCGGTGGAATAAAAACAGTAATGCTCACGGGAGACAATGAACAAACTGCAAAAACTGTCACTGAGGATATAGGTCTTGATGAATATTATGCCGAACTATTACCTGAAGATAAAGTAAAAATCATCGAAAAATACATTGATAAAGGAATTGAAGTTGCTATGGTAGGTGATGGAGTGAATGATGCTCCAGCCCTTGCAAGATCTAATGTGGGTATTGCTATGGGGGCCGCAGGTTCGGATGTTGCAATAGAAACTGCAGACATAGCACTAATGCACGATGATATTAGCAAACTTAACTACCTTCTAAATCTAAGCAGAAAAACAATGACGGTTGTTAAACAGAATGTTTCTGTTGCACTCATAATCCAAGTATCGCTATCTGTACTTGCAGTGTTGGGTTATGTTTCATTGTGGATGGCAGTAACATTTGGAGACATGGGACTCACACTTGCAGTAATATTGAACTCCCTAAGACTTGTATACACTAAATAAACATTTAAAAAAATAATAAACAGGTCAAACTGTTTTATTCTTTATATTTTTTTAAAAAAGTTATGTTGTGGGTGCATGTACTAAGTCTGCACCATTTTTTTTTTATTTGATTATAATCTATTTCAAACTACGTTCCATATGTTGTACATGGTTCTGATGTACCAAACTGTTTTTTTGGTCACCATTTCATATTGGGGACTGTGGACTCGAGTGATGTATAACTTAATATAGGATCCAAATTGTCTGTACCATGTTTTCCCATGTTCTGAATTACCATTTGTTTTATAGGAATTGAGGGCAGATATTGGGTTTAATACTTGCATACTCATATGGAGATTGTTATTGTTATCCCAGACTGTGCCTTTAGCGGAGTTTGCCCTTATAATATTATTTTTATGAAAGTTTTGAATATTTTGTCCTACTATCTGTCCTTTATAACTGGTATTTTCACTATTTCTAATGGGAAACATTGCTGCGTAAGCAGTCACAATTTTAGCATTAACTAACCACTGATATTTTGTATTTATGTTTAAACTAGCACCGTTCCAAATGTATTTAGTCACGGTCTTGGCCACTACTTGGGAATTATGTTTAGGATTTAATAAATCAGAAGTTTCAACGATCTCAAGCTTATTGAACGAGTTTATTAAATTCGCTGTAGGGATGAATTTGATGCCATCACCATAATAAAAGATACTAGTAACCTTTTCGTAACCGTGCATACCTCCCATTAATGGATTTCCAGATATTTGAACTGCTTTTTCCCAGTTTCCGGGTGTTGTAAGATCTGTACTTTGAATTGGTGTAGGTAAACTATAGCTGGAGTTAGATACGATATTTTGTAACTTATAAATTCTATAAACATTTTCAGGACCATTAGTTCCATTAACAGCAGGATTCACAATGTGATAAAATAGATATCTGTTCCAGTATGCACTGTAGGCAGGTTTTTGATATATTGCATATTTAGAATAAGTTTTAGTACCATTAATTGTTTTTTCAGGAGATAAAACTTGGAAATAAACCTTTGATGATGCTGGAGGGTTTGATGATACTCTGAAATTGGAAATAAATAACTTGTTGAAATTGTTGTTGAGATCCTTGAAACTGCCACTATGCATGTACAAAGTATATTTTTCTCCATTTTTTAACAAGCAATTTGGAGTTATTCTCAACTTTTGTTTCCCCAGTGTTAGGGATATTGGTACTGAATAATTAGAACTTGATTTAAGTTCAATTTGAACATTATTAACTGTTACATTTTCATTAAAAATTACATTTATTGCTTTATTTGCAGGAATATCAACAGAACCCTGGGAAGGATTTATATTAGTTACATATGGATTTTTTACGGTAGCAGCACTACTTGAACCCATGGTAATGAGCATTATGAGCCCCAATAAAATAAAGATAATTTTGAAATTTTTCATACTAACTCCCCAAGATTAGTTTATAATTAAAATCATACGATATTCTATTTAATTGTAATGAATTTTAACATGAATAGGTTGGTGTTGTGAACTAATGAGTTACTTTTTTCAATTTATAACCCTTGTATCCAAAATAAATTATTAACCCTAGAACAGTCCATATGCCAAAATAGAGGAGTGTTGATAGTTTGAGTTCTAAAATCAGTACTAAACAAATTACAATTGTTAATAAGGGTAGAAATGGTACGAATGGACATTTGAATTTCCTCGGTACACTTGGACAAGTTCTTCTAAGGTTGATTATTCCAATGGCCACAAAGATAAAAGCTGTTAATGCTGCTATGTTGGCAAGTTCAAATACAGAACCTAATGGCACAAAACTTGCTATAATTCCTATTATAACTCCTGAAATAATTATTGGTATAATGGGAACCTTATATTTGGTATTTATGTGGCTCAATTTGGAAGGGAGTAATCCGTCCCGACTCATAGAATATATTACCCTGGGAATTATGTAAAGATTAACCAGAATGACAGTTGTGAGGCCTGCCAGAATTCCAATGGTAACGATTGTCATGACCCAATTGGCACCAACAGCATTCAATGCGTATTGAACAGGGGCTGCAACTCCGGAATATTCGGAATATTTAACCATTCCAGTCATTATAATAACGACCAAAATATATAGTACTGCGCATGTGATTAATGAACCTATTATTCCTTTAGGAATGGTTTTTTGAGGATTTATAGCCTCTTCGGATGAGGTTGCCACCATTTCAAACCCAAGATACGCAAAAAATACCATGGCTGCACCTTGGAGTACGCCATTTATGCCATTTGGCACGAAGGGAATGTAGTTACCAGTGTTAACGTATTTTATACCCATTAACAAAAAAATAATTACCACTGCAAGTTTTATAATTACAATCATATTGTTAACACGTTTGCTGCTCCTGGCACCCATTAGTACTACTCCTGTTAACAATGCTACAATAGTTAAGGCCGGTAAATTTATCATGGTCATGTATGCCAATATTAAATTTGGAAGGTGTAAATTAAGGGAATTTAGCAAACCCATAATATATGAACTCCAACCTATTGCCACGGTTGCTCCTGTTACTATAATCTGTAAGACCACAGACCAACCAACGATCCAGGCCCAGATTTCACCGAGTGAAAATTGAGTATAGGTGTAACTTCCACCTGTTACCGTGATAATACTGGCCATCTCTGCAAAACAAAGGGCAACCATGATACAAACAACAGCTGCAGCAGAAAAAGAAAATATTATTGATGGGCCCGCAACAGCTGCTGCTAAACCTGTTACAACAAAAATACCTGCACCTAATATTGCACCAATACCCAATATAATCAAGCCTATGCTCCCAAATGTTTGGGATAAACCTGAATCACAACTGGTACAATCTTTTATATCCTTTTTTACGAGTAAATTTTTGAGATCCATCGTTCTCACAAACTGTAATGCTAATTAAAATTTTATGTACTCATAAGCTTCTTCAGGTTTAAAGCTGTAGTTTAATGTGGTGTAATCAGACATGAATTCCATCGCATCTTTTTTAACATTATTCCCCTTAATAACTACTTCTTTAATAAAATTAGCAACAACCTCCATTTCGGACTCTTTAAGACCACGCCTAGTAATTTCCTGAGTTCCGAGCCGGATTCCAGATGGTTCATTAGTTTCTGATTTGTCATCCCATGGGAGAAGATTTTTATTCACTATAATGTTGTTTGTTTCCAGACGTTGGGATATTTCTGATGAACTTCCCATTGATTTAATATCCATAACCAACTGATGTGATTCAGTAAAATCTAGATCTGGACAAAGTACATTAAAATCTAGATCATATAAACATTCTGCAAGTTTTTTCGAATTTTTTATGGTCTGTGCAGCATAATCCTTTCCAAATTCAAGCATTTCTGCACATGCAATTCCCAAGCCTGCCACATGGTGTAGATGATGGTTACTCACAACTCCTGGAAAAACTGCAGTGTCAATGGTTTGTTTCAGTTCGTTGGTGGTAAATATTATACCTCCCTGTGGTCCTGGCAATGTTTTATGGGTACTGCCTACCATCAAATCTGCCCCTTCCTTCAATGGATCTTGGAATTTTTCACCAGCAATAAGACCTAGTACATGAGCTCCATCGTACATGACTTTGGCTCCAACTTCATCTGCGGCTTCTTTTGCTTCTTCCACTGGGTGGGGGAATAGGAATAAACTACCTCCTAAAAGAACAAGTTTAGGTTTCGTCTTTAAAATATCTTTTTTCATGGCATCTGCATCTATGTTCATTCTTTCGTTGTCAAATGGGTGTGGTCTGATTTTTAATCCCCTGATTCCTGCTGCACTTAATTCTGCATGACTTATATGTCCTCCATATGGAACACGCAATGCCATCAGTATATCGTTTGGTTTGGTAAGAGCAAAGAATGAAGCTAAATTTGCAACAACTCCTGATGTGGGTTGTACATTAACATGTTCGGCTTTAAATAGAGTTTTTGAAAGTTGAACAGTTAGGTTCTCTATTTCGTCGATAAATTTGCATCCTTCGTAAAATCTTTTATTTGGAAGACCTTCAGCATATCTGTGGGATAGATCAGATGCAAGAACTTCTTTCACGGCTTTGCTTGTGATGTTTTCACTAGCAATTAAATTAATACTATTTTTCATCCAATTTTGATGTTCTATGGTAAATTCTCGAATGTGTTCCACATAATCTATATTTTCCATATTTATCACCTACAATGATTATGTTATTCAAATCCTGCAGTTAGAATGGATATCAAATTTATTTAGTATTAACTAAATATTTGATAGTATTATTATGTACTGTTTAACATAAAAAAATTGTTATTTGTAATACTAATATAGTATAAAATTAAAAATAAATGAATCAGTTAGAATGATTATTTAATAAAAAATACTGTAATTTCTTTTAAATCATTTTAAGAGTTAAATAAAAAAAATGAAAAATTAATTAAATACACAAAATTATTTGGACCATTTCGGGGGCAAAATAATTAATCTAACCTCCCACCATGATCATTTTACCGGTTGTGGGATCCTTGTACACTGTTCCCATCTGTTGATAACCTTGTCCCTGACCAGAATCTGTTTGTGGGGTGCTGTTAAGTTCTTGTCCCTGTTGAACTTGAACTGTTTCTTTAACTGCTTGCATCATCTGTTGTTTCTCTTCAGGGGAAGCATCACTGAAAACAATGCTTTGCATTCCAAAGGACATCACTGTGAATATTAAAAATCCCACTGCGAGCACCAACATACAATCAACCATGTTAACTGCATACGCCATGGGATCTATTTCACCCTCAGAAGAGGACAGCCTTCGTCTCTGTTTTCGTCTTAACATCCTGTTTCACCTCGAGTACAGAATCAGCTAATGTTTCAAGGATCAAAATATCATCCTCATACCATCTGCGTCTAATTTTTGAAATTGTAAACCCAATAGAAGCAGCTGCAAGTCCTATGATGGCAGCATCAAATGCTATCATTAAATTGTTAGCAAGAACTTGAACGTTGCCTTGTCCAAGAGCCGCAAGACCAGGACCCATTGGTATCAAAGTTCCTATAAGTCCTATGGCAGGCCCTATTTTAGCAACTACATCGGTATTTTGAAGACTTCTAATGAGTTTAGATTCTTCTGAATCAATTAAGTTACGGGCCAAAGATTCATCGGATTTTTCACCCAAGTTATTAGTTTCAGCTATTTTCTCCAGAATGATCTTGTGATCTTCTGGGATACTACTGCCCTTAATTGTAAGATTTATCTCATCAGATGAAGTTTTTTCATTGATGGTTTTGATGAAACTTTCCACTTCTTCGGGATCTATTTTCTTTCTAACAGAGTACTCAGAAATGAGTCCTCCTGCTTCAATAATAACGTAAACCATGATGGCCAGAAGTATGATTATTACTGGAAATAACAAACTTTGGGCTACAACATACAAACTACTGTTAATTAATTCACTTCCTGGAATTACCGTCATATAAATCACCTTGTCCTAATATTTTGTCTTTTCTTTCTGTAAAACCCATAAACCATCAATATAATAACCAGAATAACCATATACGAAGTTATTAAACTTATATCAATTGGTTTAACAGGGGAACTTAAAACTGAATTAATGTTTGGAACTACTAATGCCAATGCTAGGTAATAGAATCCAATTAAGATCATGAATTTCCCTAGCAAGCTAATTTTGATTTTCCTTAAATTTTCGATTATATGGGGAGTTAAATAAAATACTGATGTCAACATCAATAAAACAGCTGTTACTATCCCTATTTTAAAAATTGACAATGTAAATAACGATGATAGTATCGCTATGATGCTGATAACCGCTAAAAAAATACTAACTAGTATTGTTGATAAAACAAGTTTAGAAATTGCATAGCAATACTCACTGTTAGGTTTCCCTTTTTTAATCAAATAAAATCCAATCAATAACATTAAAAAAGCTATAGTCAATGATATTTCGGTATTATATTGATTTATATAGTAAGCTAAATTCTTATAAAGGGAGATTAAATATGTAGACACTAATATTGCAGCTGATAGTACGATCACAGTCACGTTGGAATACTTTTTAGAAATATTTGAATAGTTTAGTGTCATGCCTATTAAAGTACCAAAAACTATTGTTGATACTAATATTCCTAATATCCATGTTAAATTTAGCATTTTATCCTCCTTAGTTTGTTTTTTCATTAGATAAATTTGTAAATATGATATTTTCTAATTTGAATGAATTTATTAAATTATAATCATTATTCAAGCCCAATATTACTGTTTCAACTTCGACAGGTTTTTTTTTATCTTGCTTAGTTATTAAAAAAAATAAAAAAAAGTTGAAGTTTATTTTTTTATTAGGGCCAGTATACTTGCTTTGACGAATCCCAAACCCACTAATAACACTACAAGAAAGATTCCTATTGCTATTACTAATGGATTGCTTGTCACACCAGACGGACTATTTGGGTTTACCTGTGAAATTTCAGTTACCTTACCCTTCTTTCCGGAATCTGTCTGTCCTTGAGTGGTTTCACCAGCTTCAAGTCCTACATTTTGAGTATTTGCTTGGCCTGCAGCAGACAGTTGATATTGATTATCAGATTTACTGGTTGACGATGTTGAATTTGTGTTTTTGGTTGGTGTTGATGAGTTGGTTGGATTTGTTGGTGTGTTGGGATTGGTAGGACTGTTATAGTTGTCTATGAATTGGAATGGATTGTCACTGGATAATAATTGATTTAAACTGTTTTCATCTATTTTTATGGATTTTTGTGTGGTTGATAGGCTTGATAGATACTTTTGCAGGGTACTTTTATCTGCTTTTGTGAGCCAATCTGTGTACAATTCTGGTAGGTCTGTGAAATCATCAGGAAAGTTAAATTGAATATTCATGGCTGTTCCTGTGTGGGTAGCTTGGTTCCATTTAATAACTATCATACTGCCTGGAGGTCCATAATTATCATTTAATGA
>JAEZAV010000084.1 GCA_023430285.1 Methanobacteriota archaeon
TTCATACTCATCTTCACGTTCATCTAAAACCGGTTGAATTATTGTAAGTGCGATGCTGGGTTTAGATTCTGCAGATCTCGGAGAACATATGACATCTACAGTTTTTAGTAGTTTACTTGCCTTTATAGTTAATAATTCGGTGTCTCCAGGACCAACACCTATACCGTACAGTTTTCCTTTTTTCATAAACATCACATCTTATTCATCAGTCCATAGAGAATTCTGGGTTAATTAATTCATGACAAAAAATATTTCAGAATAAATCTATTTACTAGTCCTTAAATTTAATAAAAGTTTGGTTGGAACCTTTTTTAAAGGTTTGTTTTTTATGTCTTTTTAGCATAAGGTTTCCTTTTTATATCATCGCTGATAAATAATAATCTCTATGGAAAGTGGATTCTTCTGTGAAAAGTGTGGAATGATAAAGTCAAGGTGCATCTGTAGTAATAACAGGAAGCCTGGCCCAGTTCTTAAGAAAATATCAAAACAAGCTGTATCTGATATCAAAAATAGATATCCTGATGTTGATGAAGATATTATAGAAAATTTTCCCTTCTCAGAGCCTAGAAGAGGTCAGTTTGAGATAATTTCCAGGATTAAAGAGGCTATTGAAAATGGTTATCGTTACATAATTCTTGAAGCAGGTACCGGTACTGGGAAATCAGCAATTGCAACTACCCTAGCTAATATCTACAACCCAGCCTACATAATGACCATGACCAAACAGCTTCAATCACAGTACGCTGGTGAATTTGGCTTTCCAATGGTAAAAGGAAGGGGAAACTTCACCTGCCGAGAATCAGACTTTGATGATAGGTGCGATTCCGGAACTTGTCAAACAGTTCCAAACTCACATAATTTTGTATGTGATTTTGGTGTGACCAAATCACCATTTGAAGAAGGTATGTTCGCATTCAACGATGCTTACGGTGCTCCACTTTATTTCAGATCCAATGATAGGTGTAACTATTGGAATCAGAAAGCCCGAGCTGTAGAAAGTGATATTACCCTCATGAATTATGATTACGCACTATTAGAACTTGCCTATGTTCAGCACTTCGGTAAAAGATCGTTGATGATCCTTGATGAAGCCCACAATATCGAAGACAAGCTCATGCGCAGGATGGAAGTCAACTTATCCAACAAAATGCTCGAAAAAGACATTAAAAAGAGCATTCCTAGAAATATGATGAGCTATCATGATCCGAAAGAGTGGACCTTGTTTCTACAGTCTATTTATCAAGATTATAAGGATATCAGCGTCACAAAACTTCCAAAGAATAAGGCAGACAGGATAAACAGAACCAAACTCCGGTTGAGCGAACTCCTGAGTAACATGGAGCATCATCCTGAAAACTGGGTTGTTGATGCTGAAAGTGGTGGAATGAGCTTTAAGCCATTGAAGATTGACATATACGCCAATGACAGACTGTTTAAATATGCTGATGTTTGTTTGTTCATGAGTGCAACCATCCTTGATCAGGAATTGTTCTGCAAATGGTTGGGCATTAATCCTGAAGAAGTATATTACTTGAGCATTAAAAGTGCATTTCCAGCATCAGAAAGGCCAGTTCATTTAAAAACGGTGGGGCCGATGTCCCAGCGAGCAATAAAGAGAACTGCCCCCAAAACCATCCCAATTCTTGAGAAAATTATTGAACATCATAAGTATGAAAAGGGCCTCATACACACCCACAACTACAAATGTCAACAGTACATCATGAAAAAAATCAAGGACAACAGATTGCTTGACCATAAAAGTACAGATAGGGAGTATAAATTGAGGCTTTTTGAAAAGAGTAAGGATCCTTTGGTGCTGGTGAGTCCTTCCATGAGTGAAGGTGTTGATCTGCCCTATGAAAAATGTCAATTCCAAGTCATTTACAAGATACCTTTCCCTTACCTGGGAGATCAGCAAATTAAAAACAGAAAGGATAAAGATCCCAAATGGTATGCATACAAAACTGTTATGACATTGATCCAAGCATATGGAAGGGGCATGCGTGCTGAAGATGATTACTGTGAAACTTACATCCTGGATGGAAATGTTAAAATGTTGTTCAACAACAGGATGTACAAATCATTGGTCCCGGAATTTTTCAACGAAGCAGTTGTGAAGGATTAACATAAAAAAAGATTGTGATGGTTAATCTCTGTTTTCATCCCATTTTTTTCGCCATTCTTCCATCTGATCCTTTGTGAGCCAGTGGCTTCCGTCACAAAATGGTTTATTTTCTGATTTTCCGCACTGACATAGGGTTACCCTGTTTCTAATTTCGTATTCATGACCGTCGTAGGATTCCACTGGAATGCCTCCCCTCACCCAAATAGGTCCTTCACATTTTTTAAGTGGATCGTGTATCATTACAATGGACTGTTCAAATTCCGGTTCAAGAGCTTCTCCAGTTTCATTGTCCCACACCACGAGTCTTCCTGAAGGACAGTTATGTCCCTCTTCAATGGCAAGTTTTTTGGATTCAGGGTCGTCAGATTTGGCAACAAGCTCCCTTATTCCACCACTACGTTGACAGAAGCGGGAATGATCACACAGCGGCCATACATCTGTTAAAGTCAGTTCTGGACCCGTTGTTTCAACAGCTTCGGACATGTATGGTTTTCTACTGGCAGTTTCTGTGCCATCAAATCCCGTTTTAAGATGAGTACCGTCACAAAATGGTTTATTTTTTGATTTTCCACATCTGCATAGGGAATAAGATTCTTTATTAGGATATTCTACTTCCAATGTCCAGTTATACGAATTACCCTCATCATCAACTCCAATGCCCTTTTTAAGTAGTGGAACCCCGCCAGAAACTATGTATGGTCCGTCTTTAATTATTCTTATCCTTGGTTCTTTCTTGTTTTCACTCATAAAAATACCTCATTAGATGATCTAAACACTGAATTTATACGCACCCATGCCCAAATCTCCCCAGTACCAACTGTCATGGATTAATTTACCTGTGGCACCCTCTCCTGCTGCACCCATTGCTGTGAACAAAGGCATGAAATGATCTGGATAAGGATGTGCCCGTTCGGAGTAGGGAGATCTATCCCTGTAAGACACCAAAGATTCAGTATCCCCTGCAGTGACTGCACTCTTAAGCCACTCATTGAATTCAACAGCCCAATTATCTGTAATAGCATCTGGATGAAGTGAAGCATACCCCAATGGATGCACAGCACCACCACTGCCTACTATCAACACTCTTTCTTCTGTTAAAGGTTCTAATGCTTGACCCAGTGCAAGGTGTTGTTTTGGATCAAGGCCCTGCTGGATTGAAAGTTGAAAAATAGGCACATCCACGTCGGGATACATTAGCAGCATAGGTATCCATGCCCCATGATCAAGTCCTCGTGTAAAATCTAAATCGCATGAAATTCCTGCATCTTTTAGTAGGTTCTGAGTGTGTTTCGCCAGTTCTGGTGAACCCTCTGCAGGATAATCAATTTGGTAAAGTTCAGGTGCAAATCCATAAAAATCGTGGATTGTCTCGTTTATCTCAACAGCATTTAAAACAGGCCCAACAGTTTCCCAATGGGCAGATATACATAGAACCGCATCAAAATTCCCATATTTACTCCCTAAATCAGATAAAAAAGTTCTTGCAGGAACATCTTCAAATGGCAATGTGGGAGCACCATGTGAGACAAAAATCGTTTCTAACTTTTGTTTAGCCAAGAGTTCACCTCGAACATTTGAATCAACTCATATACCGAGTATACTACACAAATTCAGCCTAATAGTAAGGCAGGAATAATGTTAATATGCACCCAAGAGAATTTATATTTTGGGATATATTGAAGATACAAATATAAAAAAAGAATAGTTATTATTAGCGGACCTGGGGGGATTTGAACCCCCGACCTTGGGATCCGAAGTCCCACGTCATGTTCCAGGCTAGACTACAGGCCCATAATTTGATAAATAAACTGAGTTCAAATGAAAGTTGTGTAAACTCAACTCGTTTCAAAGTAACATCGAACTATTTGATCCTAATCCTTAAAAATGGTTACGTATTATACAATTATTGTAGTTCATTTTGATCATAATTTTTTTAATAGTTGACAGTTGAATTAAATATTCAGGATATAAATAAACCGAGGTAAACATGCTTGCCAAAAGAATCATTCCCTGTTTGGATTGCGATTTAAATGTGCCCCATGGAAGGGTTGTTAAAGGTGTGGAGTTCAAGGAGATCAGATATGCTGGTGATCCAGTGGAACTTGCCACACGTTACTACGAAGATGGAGCGGATGAAATAGTATTTTTAGATATAACAGCATCCCATGAAAGAAGAGAAACTATGGCAGATGTTATCAAAGCAACAACAGAAAATGTTTTTGTGCCCATATGCGTTGGAGGAGGGATAAGAAAGCCTGACGATTATGTTAATATGTTAAGGGCGGGGGCAGATAAATGCTCAACCAACACAGCAGCCATACACAATCCTGATCTTATAAACGAAGCCTCTAAAATTGTAGGATCACAAGCCTGTGTCATAGGGATCGATGCAAAACGCAGATACGTATCTGATCCATCAGAAAAGCCGGAAAAAATAGTTATAGAAACCAAAAAAGGATACTGCTGGTTTGACTGTAGTATATATGGCGGTAGAGAATTTACCGGAATAGATGCAATAGCTTGGGCCATTGAATGTCAAGAACGTGGCGCTGGTGAAATTCTACTCACAAGTATGGATAGGGATGGTACAAAGGATGGTTACGATCTTGAATTAACCAGAACCATGAGTGAAAATCTGGACATACCAGTTATAGCGTCGGGAGGCGTAGGAAATCCTCAGCACATCTACGAAGCATTTGAAATAGGAAAGGCAGATGCAGCATTAGCTGCCAGTATTTTTCATTTCAATGAGTACCCTGTTCCAGAGGTTAAAAAATATCTGGTGGACAAGGGAATTCCTGTCCGAAAATAGGGAGTTATTGAAGGCCTATCATGGCCCCATACTTTGAATATACTTCTTTTACAAGTTCAGGAGCCTTAGGATTATCCCAATCATGCATCCATTCAGAAACGAGTGATTCCAAAGTTATTGGAATGACTCCTGCTTGGATCATTCTTTTTATACCATACTCATGGGCAGGTTTTGTTGAATCCCCTGCAGCATCCATTAGCCCATAAACCTCATAACCTTCCTTAATTCCATGAAGTGCGGTGTAAGCGAAACACATGCTTGTCCATAGACCTGATACCACTAATTTTTTCTTTCCACTGCTTTTTACAGCATTGAATGTGTCTTCATCCTCAAATGCATCAAAACTCTTGATTTTCCGTGCAAACACTTTCTGATCCGGGAAAATCTCTGTTATTTCTGAGAATACATCACCATTTCCTTGAGGATTAATGGATGACAAAACCACGGGAACATTCAATATACTTGCGGCCTTTGAAGCATATAAAGCTGCATCCCTAATCATTGTTTTGTTACCCGAAGCAACGCTCTTAATCATGGCAGGTTGATAATCTACCAAAAGTAGCACACTGTTATCAGCAGTTAAAAGCTCCAATTTTCCATCAATCATTTTTTTTCCTCCATAGTGTTCAATGTAAACTATTTTGTAATTTGAATTTAATATATTTTATCCAACCCTTAAAGCCATAAATAGTATTTAAACTATTTTAACAAATTTTTATCCCTAATGGAAAAATATAATTGGTTTAAATGTTTAATTATATACTATGAAAACCCGATGTTCTTGGGTTAATGATGACCCTATGATGAGAGGTTACCATGATACTGAATGGGGAGTTCCAGTTCATGATGACAGAAAACTGTTTGAATTTTTAATTTTAGAAGGGGCACAAGCAGGATTAAGCTGGAAAAGCATACTCAGTAGGCGTGAAAATTACAGGAAAGCCTTCGATAATTTTGATCCTCAAATAGTGGCCCATTACGATGAGTCTAAGTTGAAGGAACTCAAGGAGGATGCGGGTATAATCCGGAACAAATTAAAAATTGAGTCTGCAGTAACCAATGCATTGGCAGTTCTCGATATACAGGAGGAATTTGGTAGTTTAGATACGTACTTATGGCAATTTGTTGGTGGAGTAACCATTCAAAACCACTGGAAAAACATAAATGAAATACCCGCAACAACAACAGAATCTGAAAACATGAGCAGGGAATTGAAAAAAAGGGGATTTAAATTTGTAGGTCCAACAATTTGTTACTCTTTCATGCAGGCTGTTGGTATGGTTAACGATCACACAGTTGATTGTTTCAGATATAAGGATTTATAGGTTGATGGAAAATTTTAATGAAACTCAAGGAAAATTTTTATCTAAAACCAACATTAACAGTTGCTAGAGATCTTATTGGATGTGTTTTAGTTCGTAAAGATTCTGAGGGAGTAACCAGCGGAAAAATAGTAGAAACCGAAGCGTACCTGGGTTTTGAGGATAAAGGATCCCATTCCTATAACAAAAGGCATACCCCATCAATGGATCCACTTTATAAATCTGGAGGGCATGGCTACATATTCCCAATTTATGGAGTTGGTTACTGTTTCAACGTTGTCACGGAAGCCATGAATGTTCCAAGGGCAGTTTTGATCCGGGCAATTGAACCTGTAGAAAGAAAACATCTAATGGCCAAACGAAGACATTTTTCTTGTATTAAGTCTTCAAACCTCAAAAATTTGACAAACGGCCCTGTAAAATTATGTCAAGCCATGCACATAGATGCAACAATTAATGGGATTGATCTTTGTGGAGATGAACTTTTTGTTTTGAAGGGGCCAAAGTTAAGGTCCAATGAAAAAATTTTAACCTCTGAGAGGATAAATATAGATTATGCTGAAGAAGATAAATTTAAACCTTGGAGATTTATTTTAGAAGGAAATAAATTTTTGAGTAGGGCAATTTGATTCAGTTAAAATTATTCAAAGCATTTAAGAAAAAGGAGTCAGATCAACATGTCACTGGTAATAAACACCACAACTCCCGAGGGAATTGTGTTAGCTGCAGATAGTAGGCAGAGCTACAGAAATCTCAAGGGTATGGCACGCATAGGTAGCGATAATGCAATGAAGCTTTTCCAAATAAACAGCAGGATCGGAGTAGGAATAACAGGACTCGCATTTTTAGAGGAAGAAGGTGTTCTGAAAAATATGAGTAAATTCATTGAAGAATTTAAAAGAGGACCTGAAATTGAAGAGTTAGATGTGGAAGATGTCGCTGTGGAGCTTTACAAGCTTTTTAATGAAAAGTATCATTGGAAAGAACAGCTTGATATGGCTGAGGAAAATATCAGAAACGACTTGTTGAGTAAGGGCTGTGAACTCCTTAATATTGAAAAGAATGATTACAACATCAATTTCAGCTTCAAAAATCCTCAAGGTATGATGGAAGAAGGAGTGGCTGGAGTTGATATGATTGAACTTTTGGTTGCAGGTTATAACCAAAATGGAACACATCAAGTTTATGGTTGTTACATCCCCGGCGAAATTCAAAAAAGGAGGGACAGTCTGGATAGGAACAACGAGTATGGTAGTTCTTGGATTGGTCAGGGAGATGTTGTTTCAAGAATCGTTTTGGGCTTTGATGGGAGAATAGCAAATGTGGCCTACACCAAAGAAGCCATGCTTATAAAAGGGGAAGCCCAAGTCTTTGAAGAACTTAAAAATTTAGAGTACGCCATACAGTGGGGAACAATGACTCTGCAAGATGGAATAGACTTTTGCACCCTGATGATACAGACAACATCAGCTATGCAACGATTTTCAGATGGAATCAATGCAGATCCTGGGGACATGCCCGGAGTCGGTGGCCCAATTGATGTAGCAGTTATTACCCCTGACAATGGATTTGTTTGGATCAACAAGAAAAAATTAAGCTACGACCAGAATCAAGTTGAACTAGGTTAATTTTACTTTTTTACGGTCTCAATTTTTTTTAATCCTGCTTATTTCTAACCAATTGAATTTTAATCCATAAATTACCAATTATTTTTATTTAAATGAATATTTTATTTGATTAATCAAACTTTTCATTAAAATTTCTAAAAAGTGTAAATAGGATGTTAATGAATAAAATTTTAACATTAAAAGTTTATGTTTATAAATATTTTGGAGGTTATTATGAATTTTAATGATATAGGATCCAGATTTCCCTACATAGGAGTATCCACCTTCTATGGTTATCCCAACTCTAAAGATTTGAATGAAACAGATGTGGCTATTGTGGGTGTTCCCTTTGATCATGGAACAACCAATAGACCAGGAGCTCGTTTCGGGCCAAGATCAATTCGTACAGCTTCGCAGAACTATGGAATTTATCTCAATGAGTTTGGTGCATTTGATTCTGAATTAAAACGTAATATACTTGGAGGGGTTAACATTGTGGACTATGGAGACGTTCCCATACTTCCAACCCATACAAAAACTAACATGAAAATGATAAACAGCACCTTCAAGAAAATTGTGGATGCTGGTGTGTTTCCAGTAGCATTTGGAGGGGATCATACCATCACCTACCCAATTGTAAAGGCCTTCAAAAAACAGCTGGACATAGTTCATTTCGATACCCATTTAGACTTTGTTGATGGTGCTGAAAACTTGAAATTCTCACATTCAAACCCTTTAAAAAGGGTTTCTGAAATAGAAAACATCAACAACATCACCCAGATAGGAATAAGAGGATTCACAGATAAAATAGAAAATTATGACGAATCCAAGAACTATGGATCCAAGATCATCACCGCATCTGAAGTAATTGATAAAGGAACAAGTTGGATACTTGACCAGATTCCCGAATCAGACAATATTTACGTTACCCTAGATATCGATGTTTTAGATCCTTCAATAGCCCCTGGTACTGGTACTCCAGAACCTGGAGGATTAACTTACAACCAATTAAAAGATATATTAACCAATTTAACGAATAAAGGAGATATTTTAGGTTTCGATTTGGTGGAAGTGAATCCCTTGTTTGATCTGTCTGAAATAACATCATTAACTGCTGCAAGATTGTGTTTTGATTTCCTAGGTTCAATCTTCTGAAATTTAAGAGTTTTATTGTTTTAAATTCAGTGCCAAATAAATCAATATTTAGATGAAAAACTAAATAATAGAAGTATAAACAAAAAAATGGAATTTAGTTACCATGAAAATAGGCTTTGAAATTGATCCAAAAGAATATAGGGGCCCATTTAATCTTGATCTCACCATCAACAGTGGCCAAACATCACAACCAGCATGGTTAATGAAAGATGGTTATTTTCAGGAGCTCTTAAGAGTTGATAACAAACACTGCCTCATCAAAATCCAGCAGGAAAATGTGGAAGGCATATTGAATATTGAAGCTGAATCTGAAGCTGATTTAGAATTAGAAAGCATTCGTGCCAAATTAATGGATGTTTTTGGTCTAAACGATGATCTCAATGATTTTTATGATTTTTTAAGGAAGGATAGTGAATTAAAACCTACCATTGATTTTTGTAGCGGTTTAAGATTGTTTAAAGCACATGATCCATTTGAATGCATCATATCCTCAATATCCTCTGCAAACTGTTCAATTATTCGGTGGAACAGATCAATCAGGGATATTAAAAGCAAATGGGGTGAAGAGTACAAATCTAATTCAAATAGTTGGTACACTTTCCCATCTCCAGATATCCTAAAAACTGTGCCTGAACATGACTTAGAAGAGATGGACAGATGCGAAAATAATTTTCCCGATGATCACAGTTTTGAAAACAATCTTAAAAGTTGTGGTGTAGGCTACAGAGCAAAGTACATGATCAAAACAGCGGAAATTGTTCAGAATCAGATAAAAATCGATGCCATTCATGAAATGAGCTACAATGAAGCTTTTGAAACCATGCTTGATTTGCCTGGAGTTGGTCCGAAGGTTGCTGACTGTATACTGTTCTATGGATTTGGATTTAAAGAAGCATTTCCAGTGGATGTGTGGATCGGAAGAATAGTTTCTGAAATGTACTTCAAAGGAACGGAAATTAAACCCCTGAAGGCCCGTGAATTTGGTATGAAAAAATTTGCTAATAGAGCAGGATATGTACAGCTTTATATGTTCCATTATGCAAGAAAATCTGGGCTTTTAGATAGAATTAGACAGCTAAATAAGAGCTAGAATGATTAGTTTAAATTAGAAAAAATGATAATAAACCACTGCCAATATATATTTGTTGGGGGTTGTCATGGCCGGAATATCAGATAACTTGGAAATCTTCAGAAGGCTTTCAAAAAAGCATTATGCTGATCTTGTGGAAAGCTTAGAAGGAAAATATTGCTGGAAATGTCCAATGCGAACCAATAATTCCGAAACATTTTGCAGGGAGGTTGACAGTTGGGTTAGACTTTCCATTGCATTTGAGATGGGAATTCACGACCATCTGAGGGAAATGGGAATACCAAATGGTTGTTTGGAAGTTATAACAGCTAAATTTGTAGAAAAACAGATTAACCAAGGAAATACATCCAATAAACTCCAAAAATTAAATTTAATTCAAATGGACAAATCCATGGGTTTTGGAATTGATGGTGGGGATTATCTCCTTGTTAAGCAGGGTCCTAAAAAACTTAAATCCGGCGACAAAGTGCTTTTACCAAATTCATGTCCACTTTCAAGTTTGTGGTACACAAAAAGCTGTACAGATGAGTTACCACTGAAAGTTTATTTAGTCACCCGGGTGTTTCATAAGCAAGGTGTGAAATATATAAAGACATCTGATGGTTTAGAAGTGCCATTTGAATATGTTTATGGGTTTATTTTGAAGATTATTAAATTAGAAGATCCAATTTACACAGATCTACATTTAAATCAGGTTCTAAACTAAAATCTCATGAAAATATATTAAATCTGGAGGATGGTTGATTATGAAAACTAATGAACAACCCGAATTAGAAAAGTCAGAATATGGCCAGGGCTCTGGAAAAAAATTAATTAGAGAGGATATACTCAGCTTAAGAACTTCTGTAAATGACATGTTGGAATCAAGCTCACTCAAGGCAATTTCTGACCTGATAATGGATGAAGCTAAAAAATTAACCTCCAGTGATAATTGTTACATAGCCTACGTAGATCCAGTTAACAAAGACAGTGTAGGAATCTCATTCTCACACATGACTGGAGAATGTCAGATGTACTCAGAAATTGGAGAGGCCCGGTTTAAAATACGGAAGGATGGAACCTACGGTGGACTTTTGGGATACTCTTTAGACACTGGAGAATCGTTTTACATCCACAATCCTAGTCTTCATCCTGCGGCTCATGGACTTCCCAAGGGTCATGTTCCTGTAAATGAATTTTTATCAGTTCCAGTAAAATATAATCAGGATATCATAGGACAAATAGTACTTGGTAATCCTAAAAGTAGTTACACTTCTTTAGATGTGGATTTAACAGATGCACTGGCAGACATATATGCACGGGCAATATATAATTTTCTTTACAAAAAAAAATAATTTTGGTGGGTCTTAAACCCATTATTCAATCCAGTAATTTCTTACCTCAACATCTTTATTAGATGGGGTTGAATGTTTTAGGGTAATTTTCTGACCAATTTGGCCATAGAATGTGTAGACATCATACCCTCCATAACCAACAACAAAACCTTCCATGTTTGCTTTGTCTGGCACGTATTCCTTGCTTATCAGTTTTACTTTAGCTTGATCAAATATTGATCTCCATTGGTATCCTGTGGATGGATTGTTCGGAACAATGACCACAAATTTATGGTAATGTGCCGGGCTTATTACTTTTTCAGTGTTTTGGTTTGTTGCTGCGAAGGATCCTGAGATCATAGCAAAACAAACAAATGTCGCAAATAAAATCGCTAACTTCTTCAAAGTTAACACCTCCATGCATAATGTAAAAGTTTAATTATATATAATTTTCTATGAACAACAAAAAAAAGCTGTTCATTCAGGCTAATTTAAAGAAACAAAAGCTAAATTGAAGTTTTAATTTAAAAAAAAATCAGTAGATGTAACTTGTAAGTTACTCATCTACTATTGTAACCTTATTCATGACATCGTTGGCCTGTATCTTGTTAACGACATCCATTCCCTTTATAACCTTACCAAATACTGTGTGAACACCATCTAAATGTGGTTGTGGGCTGTGTGTGATGAAAAATTGGCTTCCACCAGTGTCTTTTCCTGCATGTGCCATGGATAAAGCACCAGTTCCATGTTTATGTTCGTTGATTTCACATTTTATGGTGTAACCAGGACCTCCAGTCCCATTACCCTTAGGACAGCCTCCCTGAATTACGAAGTTAGGTATGACCCTGTGAAATGTAAGACCGTTGTAAAAACCACTGTTTGCCAATTTCTCAAAGTTTGCAACCGTGTTAGGAGCTTCTTTATCAAATAGGGTGAGTTCTATATTTCCTTTATCTGTTTCAATAATTGCCTTTTTCATTTTTTCACCTTGATATTATTATATAAAGATTCTATATCTCATTCTTAATCAAGTCTTTCATATATAAAAACGTTTAATAAATCTAGAATTACAAAGAATAATCAAGAAAAAAATGTTCAAGATCAGCTGTTTAATTGTAATTAAATATAGAATGAAATTACGTGGTTAATTTGTTCATTTTCAAGGTGATTAAATGAATACTCAAGAAATTATTGAAATGGATTCAAAATACGTTATGCAAACCTACGGAAAGCATAAAATAGCCCTAGTAAAGGGTAATGATACTACTGTTTGGGATGCCGATGGTAATTCTTACATAGACTGTGTGGCTGGAATAGCAGTGAACAATGTTGGTCATTCCAACCCAAAGGTGGGTGAAGCAATATGCAATCAGGTGAAAAAACTCATTCACACATCTAATCTTTACTACACAGAAGAACAAGTAACATTAGCCAAATTGCTGGTTGGGGTTTCACCACATCACAAAGCATTCTTCTGTAACAGTGGTGCAGAAGCTAACGAAGGTGCCATAAAGTTAGCAAGAAAACACAGTGGAAAGGGTGAAATAATAACCATGATTAATTCGTTTCATGGAAGAACCATAACAACCATTACTGCAACAGGCCAACCAAAGTACCAGAAAGGATTCGAGCCTTTAACTCCAGGATTTAAGTATGTTCCATACGGTGATATTGAAGCTGTGAAGGAGATGATCGGTCCAAATACAGCCGCAGTATTAGTGGAACCCGTACAGGGAGAAAGTGGTGTTATTGTACCTCCTGAAGGATATTTAAAACAATTGAAAGAAGTTTGTGAAGATTCTAATGTCCTTTTAATATTTGACGAAGTCCAAACGGGTTTTGGACGTACTGGGGAAATGTTCGCATCCCAAACTTTTGGAGTGACACCAGACATCACCAGCCTTGCTAAAGCCATTGCAGGTGGTTTTCCAATGGGTGCAGTTCTTGCTAACGATGATGTTGCAGAATCCTTCGTGCCTGGAGACCATGCCGCAACATTTGGTGGTAACCCACTAGGATGTGCAGCAGCTAAAGCATCGATCAATTTCATTTTGGAAGAAAAATTGTTGGACAAATCAAAAGAGAACGGATCATACTTCGTTGAAAAACTATTAGAATTACAAAAAGAACATGAACTAATAAACGAAGTACGGGGAAAGGGTTTGATGATTGGTGTTGAAATGAAGACCGATTGTGGTTGTATGGTTGATGACCTCTTTAATGAAGGAATCATAGTAAACTGTGCAGCAGGTAACGTTTTAAGATTTGTGCCCCCACTTACCATAACTAAGGAACAGATCGACACAGTTACAGTTGCATTAAACAATGTTCTCAGCAAATACTGAGGACAATTTATATCTTTTTTGATGTGAAAATAATAATTCAAGCTCTACCCATCACTGAATTTTTTTAAAATATCAATTACTTATCGTCATGTAAACAATTTTATATGATGAGATCAAGAAATTTAATATTCACTTCATTTTCTTGTTTTGGAGGACAGTTATATGGATTTTGATTTAAAAACAAATGAAAAAGGAAATCTAAAAATAGGTGAAGCCGATGCAGTGGATCTTGCAGAACGGTTTGGAACACCATTATATGTTATAGATGAAAACAGAATAAGAGATAATTATAAAAGATTATACAACGCATTTAAAAATTATTATCCAAATTTTAAGATGTTTTATGCTTGTAAAGCCAATACTAACTTGGCTGTGATGAAGATACTGGAAAATGAGGGCAGTGGAATAGATGCAGTTTCACCTGGAGAAATATACACTTCATTACTGGCAGGATTTGAACCAGAAAGAATACTCTACACTGGAAACAACGTTACTGATGAAGAACTGAAATTTGCTGTTGAATCCGGAGTTAGACTCAATTTAGACTCAATATCACAATTAAAAAGGCTTTCAAAAATTCCTGAAGCCAAAGGAATGGAAATTTCCTTCAGGGTGAATCCAATGGTTGGTGCAGGCCACCATGACCACTGTATAACAGGTGGACCCCTTAGTAAATTTGGTATTAAGGAAGAAGAAGCAGTCGAAGTTTATAAAATGGCTATTGAACTTGGATTCAAGCCAGTTGGAATACATTCCCACATAGGATCAGGAATACTGGATCCAGAACCATTCATGCTTGCAGTTAGAACTCTGATGGATACCGCAGGGAAAGTTCATAAAGAAGCAGGTGTTGAATTTGATTTCATAGATTTCGGAGGAGGAATTGGAATACCATACACCCCTGAAGAATCTAAGCTTGATATTGACGATTTTGCAGAGAAGATCATCGATCTCTACAAGGCCAAGTTGGAGGAATACGATCTAGGAACACCAACCATGTGCATAGAACCTGGAAGATATTTGGTTGGAGACGCATCAGTGCTTTTAACTAAGGTCAACACAATCAAGCAGAGTTACAGGAAATTTGCAGGAGTAGACGCAGGTTTTAACACCCTACTTAGACCTACCATGTATGGTTCATATCATCATATTGTATCAGCATCTAACCCACTAGCAGAATCCACACAAACCATAGATATAGCTGGAGACGTCTGTGAATCTGGCGATTTATTCGCAAGGGAAAGGCCAATGCCTGAAATAGAAGAAGGTGACATACTTGCAATATTGAATGCAGGAGCATATGCATTTTCAATGGCATCACAGTACAACAGCAGGCCTAAACCTGCAGAAGTATTGGTCAACAATGGAGATACCGATGTTATCAGAGAAAGGGAAACCTTTGCTGATCTTTTCAACAAACAAAATGTACCAGTGAGGCTTCTAAAATGAGTGAAAGAACTTTAATCACATTTTCAAAGATGCATGGATTGGGAAATGATTACGTTGTCATAGATGAATCAAAAAAGATCATTATACCCGAGGATAAAAAACCAGAAATCTGTGAAGAAATTTGCAGAAGAGGATTTTCAGTCGGTGCAGACGGAGTTATTTTCGTGACCCCAGCTAGTACTGAAGAAGCAGATATCAGGTTCAGAATATTTAATTCGGATGGTAGTGAAGCTGAAATGTGTGGAAACGGAATTAGATGTTTTGCCAAGTATGTCTATGAGAATGAAATTCTTCAGAACAAGGAAATGTTGGTTGAAACATTGGGTGGAATAAAGGAAATTGAACTCGATGTAATGGGCGGAGAAGTAAGATCCTCCAGCGTTGACATGGGAATAGCCACATTTAAATCTGCAGAAATTCCAATGAAAACTGAAAAAGAAGAATTTTTAGATTCTGAACTTGATGTTAACGGAACAATTGTGAACTTAACTGCTGTGAACGTTGGGAATCCCCATGCAGTCATATTTACAGAAAACATTGAAGAAATTGATTTGAATGTTATGGGCCCATCCATTGAAAATCATCCCGCATTTCCTGAAAAAACCAATGTACACTTTGTAAGTGTAATAAACAGGAATGAAATAGAAATGATCACATGGGAACGGGGTGCTGGTTTCACACTCGCATGTGGTACAGGTGCTACAGCATCTGTTA
>JAEZAV010000110.1 GCA_023430285.1 Methanobacteriota archaeon
AGTACGAATTACAAATAGTAGTAAGGTGATAAAATGTCTGAGTTATATGAAAAAATGGTAAAAGAAGCTATGGCAGCTCAAAGAGCAGATGTAGATACCATCAAGAAAAATAGGGGCGGAAAATTTAAAATTTCTGATACAAAGGCATACTTGGATGTTGTTAATGAGATGTCAGTTGCAGATGGGCAGAGTGAGTCTGTGATAGACCTTCATGTTAAATCAGTGAATTCTCATTACGATGCACTTGTAAACTTAACAGACACCATAAGACCGGAGGACGATCCATTTGTGGAGCACTACCAAACACCTGCAGTTTTGGAGATACTCTATGAAAATGACCAGGCCTTCAAGGACAGTGTGGACAAGTTCATTGAAGCAGTTGGAAACGCCGAGTCAATCATAGGAAGAGAAGTGGTGAGGAGGTACGGAGGATTTTACGGTCCAACCTGTGTGGTAGACTTCGCACTCATACCTGGAAGTACCAGTAACATTGTAAACAGAATTTTAAAGCACACCGACATACCAGACGCACATAAACAAGCAATTTTATCCGCTAAATCTTGGGGAATGAACACCTCATATGGATTTGGCGAAACCTTCACTGATCAGATTGAGGAAGGAATGACATTAACAGATGCTTTAGATAAGGAAATAGCCCAGATACAGTACATCTATGAAAGTCCTGTTGAGGCTCAGGCCAAACTCATGGACGGGGCAGGGCATGAATCATTTGATGTTAGAAAGTACATGGCCAAGTACAAAAAATCCATGGAAGACACTATCTTAAATGCTGTTGAGGATGATGTACACTACGGAAACATTGTAACAGTACCAGCCTACTGTGTAGGTGACATAGCACACCACATAGCACAATCAACCTACAACATGTGTAAAGACGATGTGATAATGGCAGTTATTGAAACTGCTACAGATGTAATGGATTCAACCTTGAAAAAAGCATTACCTAAATTTAAAAGTGAATATGAGTTACTTTCACTTGCAACAGGATCATCGGCCTGTGCAGTTGAGTATATGTTGGAGTTAGATGGATTCAACGCACCAATGGTGGTTGACATGCTAACTAAAAGGTTCCACAACTATGTACAGTTATATCCAACCCGTGGAGCAGCTGCAGAACTGCACAACTGTGACTTCATGGACATGATCTACAGGGGATGGAAGTACATGGACACAGAGAGAAGGATGAAAAATGGTTCAGGCAGAAACTTAGAACCAGATGTAGCGGGTTTCAAAGTGGATCTAACACCTGTACATAAAAACAACGTCATAATGAATCCACAGCGCTACGCATATCCTGCATGTGCAATAACTGTCAGGTACTCAGCACTCATGAGACTTGCAGACTATCCATGTTTACTAACCAGTGAACCTGTAACTGCAACCATGATGACCAACATCATAGCACTCCACAAGGAAAGTCCTGCTTCACCTGCAAGAGTATGTAAAAACTGTGCATCAGCATGTCTGGTTGATTTCAGACACTGTGCATGCCAGTGGAAAGAAGCTGTGTAAAATTTTCAATTCAAAGGATGTAAAATTAAATGAAGGTGTTTTGAAAATGAAATGTTACATAGATGCTCTTGAAGGAAAGGACAAAGACGCAGTTGCAATCTGTATAGTGTGTGGAATGGCACTCTGCATGGACCATGCAAAGAGGGAGGATGTTACCATCTGGGAGGGTGGTTACCCATTCCCTTCTGAAAAGGTCAGCAAGAGTTTGCCAAGAATTCTCTGTCCAGAATGTTATGCTGCATTAAAGGGTGATTAGATGGCAAATTTGACTAAAAGGTGTCTAGCTGAATTTATAGGCACTTTCTTTTTAGTTTTTATGGGTACAGGTGCCGCTGTAATAGCATTGATGATATCGAATGGAGCAGCCACACCAAACTCATTTAACATTGGTATAGGGGCTCTCGGTGGTCTTGGTGATTGGCTTGCAATTGGACTGGCATTTGGTCTGGCAATAGCTGCTGCTATTTATGCCTTGGGTAACGTTTCGGGATGTCATATAAATCCCGCTGTCACAATTGGGCTTTGGAGTGTGAAAAAATTCCCTGGTCGAGATGTGGTGCCATACATAGTTTCCCAAGTTTTAGGTGCTTCACTCGGAAGCTTCCTCTTGGCAGGTATAATAGGTATGGGTGCAGTAACTGTTGGAGGTTTAGGTGCAACAGCACCATTTCCAGGAATAGGTTACTACCAGGCAATGCTTGCAGAAATAGTTGGAACTTTCCTCTTAATGCTGGCAATAATGGGTGTTGCAGTAGACAGAAGAGCACCACCAGGATTTGCAGGAATAATAATAGGTTTAACTGTAGCTGGTGTGATAACAACTGTGGGTAACATCTCAGGAGCATCATTGAACCCTGCAAGAACATTTGGACCCTACCTTGGAGACGCAGCTCTTGGCGGTCACAGCCTATGGGCATTTTTACCCATCTACATTGTAGGCCCAGTTATTGGAGCAGTACTCGCAGCCTTAGCTTACAACTACATGACAAGCGAAGAAAAAGCAATCAGGGACTGATAATAACTTTTTTTTTACATTAATTTTCTTTTTTTCATGCATTAATTTTTGATTTTCTGCCGATTTAAGGCCAATAACGCTCATAGTAATTGACAACCATGGATACTTGATCCTATAAACATGGGATATGGAACAACATAATTCTAAAATTATATATATCAAAAAATACCAATCTTTCATATGGAATGGTGATGGGGTTCACCTTTAACCGCTTATTTTAAGCTGATGACTCCTGCACAATAAAAATTTATGGTGGAGGAAGTTAACATCAAATTAATCAATCAATTTTATAGTATTACTAGTTTGTTCCATGCATATTCAACTCTAGGATCAGTTATGGTGGTTTATTATGGATAATATCCTACTCAGCCTGGGCATAATAATAGTGTTCGGCCTAATTTTCAGCAGACTGTTTTCTAAGATAGGTCTGCCAGGTTTATTGGGAATGCTTTTTGTGGGTGTTTTAATAGGTCCATACTACTTGAACCTCATAGATCCAAGATTTCTTGGAATATCAAGTGATTTACGAGTTTTGGCCCTTATAATCATACTGCTTAGGGCGGGTCTCAGTCTTCACAGGGATGCCTTGAGGAAGGTTGGAACCGCAGCCCTTAAAATGAGTTTTTTTCCATGTTTACTCGAGGGACTTACCATCATGGCTGTGGCACATCTCCTACTCGGCCTACCTTGGATTGTGGCAGGAATGCTTGGATTTATAATAGCAGCAGTTTCACCAGCAGTTGTGGTGCCAAGCATGTTATCATTCATTGAAAGGGGTATGGGAACAGCTAAAAGCATTCCAACACTACTAATGGCCGGTGCATCTGCAGACAACGTGGTGGCAATAACCATTTTCTCAGCATTTTTTGGATTTTACCTAAACAGCAGCCTGAACATTGGCATTGCCATTATTGGAATACCTGTTTCCCTGATTCTGGGCATGATCATGGGATTTTTACTTGGACTCTTGGTTCTCAGGGTATTTAAACACTACAGCATTGGAAGTTCGGAGAAAATACTCATAATCCTAGCTTCAGCCATTCTACTCAAGGAACTTGGGGATTACCTACAAAATTACGTGCCTGTAGCTGCTCTTCTTGGAATCATGGTTCTTGGATTTGTGATTGTGGACAGAAATCCCAACCTTGGATTGGAACTTTCCTCAAAATTCTCAAAGATATGGATACTGGCAGAGATAATCCTATTCGTACTTGTTGGTGCCCAAGTTAACATTCAATTGGTAATTTCAGCGGGTGTGGCCGGTATCATAATCATAGGAGTAGGCCTCTTAGCAAGAAGCCTGGGTGTTTACCTATCACTCTCGGGAACAGAACTTAACAAAGATGAGAAACTGTTTTCAATGGTGGCCAACACTCCTAAAGCAACTGTACAAGCAGCAATTGGAGCAGTACCTCTGGCTACAGGTGTTGCATCGGGAGATATAATACTGGCAATATCAGTCCTGGCAATCATACTCACAGCACCCCTGGGATCCCTGGGAATTAAAGTCCTGGGAGATAAAATCCTTAAAAAAGAACCAAACACTGGATGAACTAAAACAACAGACAAATATGTCCATTCATCTTTAGAAGTGCTGTAACAGTTACTCAACAAGATGCGACTAGGACTAGTAAGTATTTGTTTTTGGGAAAAAAAGTTTTAGATGCGTGAATAAAATAAAAAAGAAGAGTTGGGATGATTTAATTAGTAGAGCAGTGTTGGGTTGCCCTTGTCATCGATGACCTTTCTTCTTTCATTGAGTGATTGGTTCAGTGTTTTTATTGAGGCCATTATGTCTTCAAATAACATTTCAACCATGTCTTTACTGAAACTTTCCTTGATAACCATTCTTAAAACAGTGATATCATCTGCATTTGGAGGAAGGGTATAGGCTGGTACTATCCATCCCTTTTCTCTTAGATGTTCTGAAAGATGGAATGCATCGAAATCACAGTTTTTAAGTTTCACAGCTATCAATGGGAACAGTATCTTATCATTTAGGATCTCAAACTTGCCTGTTTCTTCTAACTTTTTGCCGAGGAAACGTGCATTTTCAAGCATGTTCTCCATTATCTCTGTATAACCCTTCATTCCCAACCTTATGAAGTTGTAGTACTGTGCTATTATGGTGTTGCTGCCCTTTGAGAAATTTAGGGAGTAGTTGGGCATGAGTCCTCCAAGATAATTTATGTTAAATATAAGGTCATCAGGCAGGTCAGATTTATCTTTGAACACCAGCCATCCCACACCAGGATAAACTAAACCATATTTATGTCCTGAAACATTTATGGATCTGACTTGTTCCAACCTGAAATCCCATAGCAGGTCTGGATAAATGAACGGTGCTATGAAACCTCCGCTTGCACCATCAACATGAATTGGTATGTCCCATCCTTTAGTCTTTTTAACCTCTAATAATGCATTATTTATGTCTTCGATTGGATCCATCTGACCCGTAAATGTTGTTCCAATAACTGCACCGACTGCAATGGTGTTTTCATCAATTTCCTTCACAACATCCTCTGCTGTAATGGTGTAAATGTCCTCCCTGAGGGGTATGAGTTTCAACTCCACATCGAAGTACCTTGCAAATTTCTCCCACACAGTATGAACATCTGCACCCATCACAATATTGGGCTTGTCTGTTGGTTTACCTTCTTCTTCCCTTCTTTTTCTCCATGTCCATTTATGTGCCAGTAAGCCTAACATAATGGCTTCTGAGGATCCGATTGTACCACTTCCCACAGACTGAGAATCTTTATCGGCATTGAATAATCTTGCAAGCATGTTAACAACACGATCTTGAATTACTTCGGTCTGAGGATATTCATCGTTGTCAACGTAGTTTTTGCCCATGCTTTCCATCATGAGAAGATCTGCTTCAGGTTCCATCCAGGTTGTTACAAAACTTGCCAGATTCAGTGCAGGGTTTCCATCCAGATTTAATTCATCGTGTATCAATTGGTAGGCTGCCCTTGGAGGCATTCCTTCATCAGGCACCTCGTACTTGGGTATGCTCTTTGTAAAGTAACGGCTACCATACGTGGTGGTTTGTTCCTTTTCATGCTTATCCAGTTCATCCAAATTCTTTTTTTCAGATAACATTTTTTTATTTTCCTCCACAATCTTAGTTTAACAAATATGGTCAAAAATCTTTACAGAAATCATGTTTATTCTTAAAAAAAGTTTTAAAATTCATGAAAAATAGATTTTTTCGGGCGGCACAGTTTAAAAGATTGGAAAAGCAATTATTAAATATAAGTTCAGTTATCCTTTGAAATAACACAATTTTCCCCCATTTTATCTATTTAATAACGATTCTGTTCCTGTTTTATTAAATAAATACCAATCGAATAGAAAAACACACAATACCTTGATAATATTATTTATGAGAACTACATATTAAATTTTTTTAAAAGTAACATGATGTTAGGGGAGTTAGTTCAGTATAAAAAATTATTTTCAAATGCATCTTAAAACAAATTGGAAATTAAACCTGATATTTTGAACCATTGAAGGTTTCAAGCATTTATTTAATTTGAAGCTTTAATTTCAACCATTTCTCAGGAAAATTCCATGAAGGTAATAGTTACATTTTTCAAGCTTCTCGTGGTTTAACAGGTAAGCTATTTCAGAATTTCAGTTAAATTTCTCTATGCATAGTCACATAGAAAGGGGTGCTAGTTAAAGGGGTAAATATCAAGTTTTTACAGAGTTAAGTGTGATAAATTATTTATAATTATAAATCCAATATAATAATAGATAATTTTTCTTTGACGTTGAATGTTGGGATTCTGCGTTTAATAATGGATATAAATTGTTTCCATTATTTTAATAACTAACAATGGGATATTCAAAGTGGTATCCCTTAATCATTGTCTTTATTTGTATAATTTTTTTTATACGAATTAAATTTTATTTTAAAAAAATAAATGGACGTGATTGTTTGGAGAAGAAGGGTTTTATTAGTAGATTTGAAAGACTCTCAGCACCCACAGGAAAACCTTTGTGGGGGCATGCTTTTAGAGCAGTTGGTTTAGCTATTTTAAGCGTAGTTATAGCTTATTTTATAGGTTTAAAAGATGGTATAGAAATTATTTTCATGGTGACACTGTTTGCATCTGTTTTAATGGATCAAGCAATTCCATTTCGTAAATCAGTGACTTTTTCAGTCATCGGATTTATTTTTATGTCACTGGCATTTATGAGTGCTTCAGTTGCACACCTGTTTGGATTACCATTTTTCATAGTACTAACTGCGATCTGGTCTTTTTTCCCATTTACACTTTACATATTTGGAAAGGCGGAGGGATTGTTTGGGTATCTGATATTTATCTCGTACTACACAGCAACAGTCCTCATAAAAACCAGTACAAATGTTTTTGATCTGGTAATTTATGTTTTGTTTGCCTACATCGTAGCCTCAATACTTCTGGTATGGAAATACATCCAAATAGATTCCTACAACAGAAAAATGGTTGCATCAGGGTTTGATCCCAACATTTCTGTAACTAAGATGAGCTCTGTCAGAAAAATATTAACTGGAGTACCAATTAAGGAATCCTACCACGAACTGTTTGATTATGGGCTGTATTTAACAGGACTTCGAAACTATGGAAAAACAGTTCAATCAAGACTTACAGGCCAGTTGGCAGTGACCTTTGAGAGTTTTATACAAGAATCAAATTCTGTTAGTACCAATCTTGCGGATCACATCACCCATAAAAAGGGAGAAGTAAATCTCGAACATCTAAAATCCAATTTAAAGGAATTAAATTTGTATATGGATGAGAAGGGTGCTGAATCAATAAAGTTCTTGGCAGATAATTTTATAAAGTTCTTTGAAGATTCAAACAAAATACTTTCTAAACCCATAAACAAGGCTGAAGAGGAAACTATCAGGTTCACACCATTGAACAAGGTGTCCTTTAAACAGGTGATAGGTTCGAGATTTAATCTGGATTCACTCTACATTCGACACGCCTTAAGATTTACAATTGCCATGGTTATAACCCTTAGCTTTGTTTTTATCGATCATTCGAGAGATCCTGCTTGGATCGCCATGGGAGTTTTAATTGTACTCAAACCAGATGTTACAAGCACATGGGACAACATGATAACGAGGGTAGCTTTCAACCTCTTTGCTGTCATACTTGCCATAATATTAGCCTTCATATTCCCACACTACATGCTTTTGATCTTTGCATTGGTAGCTCTATACTTCTTCAGAGCATTTTTACCCAACTACATAGGTCTTTCAATCCTAGCAGTGAGCGTATTCACGGTCTTTGTATGGCCACAGGGCGAAGTGATTA
>JAEZAV010000147.1 GCA_023430285.1 Methanobacteriota archaeon
AGCATTGCATCTTCTCCAATTACCTTGTCCGTGGTTATGAAGCACATGTCTGTGTAGAGTTTCACTGTTTTTTCGTTGTAGTTGCCTGTTCCAAGCTGGGTTATGTACTGTATTTTGTTTCTGTCCCTACGGGTTATGAGGCATATCTTGGAATGAAGCTTGTAGTCTTCAAAGCCGTAGAGAACTGTACATCCTGCCTCTTGAAGCAGTCCTGCGTAGTGGATGTTGTTTGCCTCATCAAATCTGGCCCTGAGTTCTATTATCACAGTCACATCCTTACCATTTTCACAGGCCTCAAGGAGGTACTTGATAACGCTTGAGGATCTGGCCAGCCTGTAGATGGTTATCTTAACTGATATAACATTTTCATCGTTGGCCGCCTCTTTAAGCAGTCTTAAAAATGGTTCTATTGAATCGTAGGGATAGTTAAAGAGGAAGTCCTTCTTCTTTAGCTGTGAAATAATGGATCCGTCCTTCACTGTTTCTGGTATTTTTGGGTTAAATGGTGTGAAGGAGAGTTTGTTGAATATGTACTCGTTGACATCCTTAACATGGCTGTAGAGATCGAAGACGTAGCTCATTTCAAGGGGTGTGTTTGAGACAAATACCTGATTTTTCTGGATATTTAATTTTTCACAGAGAAACTTGGTCAGCTTGGAATCTGAATATCTGTAAAATTCCAGTCTGATGGGGGCTAAACGGGTTCTTTTCTTTAAAATTTTCTTCATGTAACCCCTGTAATCTTCATCATCATCCAGGTTGGAGTTTGAAAGTACTACATCTGCGTTTCTTGTCACAGACACCACAGTCTTGAATTTCACCTTGTAATTTGAAAACACTTCCCCTGCATACTCGTAGATTATTTTTTCAAGGAGTATGAAACGATTCTTATTTTCAGGCATGTAAATTAGTTTAGGCAGGGATGATGGTATGGGTATGAGTCCGTAGAGTGTTTCAGATTGATTTTTAAGTAGCAGCATCACGTTTAATGATTTGTTTAGCATGTGGGGAAATGGGTGTTGTACATCGATTACTTGGGGTGAGAGCACTGGAAATATGAAGTCGAAGAAGTACTTGTTTACAAATTTCATCTCTTCATCTGTGAGCTCTGAAAATTCCAGATCTACAATTCCCTCATCCTTTAAGAGCTGATTTAACGAGTCAAATACATCGTCACGATCTTTGTATAAGTATTTGGTTCTGTCGTAAATTGTTTCTAGCTGGTCATGAGCATTTAAACCTGTTTTGTTGTCCAGATACTTATCATTTATAATTGATAAATCGTAGAGACTTCCACAGCGGACCATGTAAAATTCATCCAGGTTGCTTGTGAATATGGATATGAATTTTAAACGTTCGAGTAGGGGAACGAATAGATCCTCTGCTTCTTCCAGGACTCTTTTATTGAATTTTAACCACGATAATTCTCGATTTTGTGTGTAGCTATAATCCCATCGTGACATTTGGGCACCTGTTCAATATTTTTTTATGCAAGTAACCTTCCCTCACACTGAACTTACTTACCTGTACTTTTTCACAGCCGAAGTAGGATGCAACTGCAAGAACTATCATCAAGGTGGGCACCAGTAAATGGATCCTTGAGGGTTTAACATGCAGTATCTTGTTGTAGGTTTCCTTGTTGTTTCCATGGAGCTGTTTTTTTAACTCCCTAAACTGTTTAATATCAATAAATTCTTCATCTTTAGATTTTATTTTGAGATCAACCATTAACTGTTCTATGGCGCGGACACTGCCACCTACTGTGCATAAAAATTCCTTTTTTTCGTCATTTTTAACTCCGAGTTTGATTAGTTCGGAGAAAACTCTTTTTTCTATCTTGTAACATTCAAGTTCGGTGGGTATGAGGTTTGATACGTATTGGTTGTACATTTTAAGTGAACCCACTGGTATGCTGTACTTCTGGGTTATTTCCCTGTTTTTGTAGGGTACAACCTCGACACTGCCCCCTCCAACATCTATTAAAACTCCATCATCCTCTTTTATGGTGGACAGTGATCCTAAAAAGCTCAGTTCACCCTCTTCGCTGCTTGATAAGAGATCTATGTCGATCCCAACTTCGTCGTTGACAATTTGAAGGACTTGGGCACTGTTTTTGATGTTTCTAAGGGATGCTGTTGCAAAGAATCTGTAGTTGTCTATTTTCAGATACTCCAGATCGTTTTTCAAACTTTTAAGTACTGCTAAAAGCTTCTCTATTCCTTCTTCCGTTAAAATTCCCTTTTTAACGTAGAATACCAGACCTACACTTTCTTTTCTCGAAAATATTATGTGCACAGCATCTGCGTTGCTTCTATAAACATTTAACTTAACTGAATTTGAACCAATATCTATAATTCCTACTGTCATTAGAATTACAACCTCTTAATATGTTTTTTTTAAATATCATCAAGTCACGGTATCTTATCATAGAACTGGTGAATTTAATTCCGAGCTTTGTGTCGCTGGTTACCTGATCCCAAGATCGTGATAGTAATATTTTTAGTTAAAATAACTGATGTATTTAGTGAATTAACGGTGTGATAGTGGATAGGGGCCAAAACAAATGCCCAACTACACATTTGACTAAACTGGAGTTATTAGTGTATTTCAAGGTTTATTAGCACGCTATTTGGAATAGGTTTGTTTTACACCGATCCTTGATGTTTCGACCAAATCTCCCCCCATTTTGGTGTTTTTTAAGTGAATTTCTGAATTATTTTATTGTATCGTCAAACCAACTATATAAATTATGCTATTTAAGAATTTTATTACACATAAAGAGAACAATATTGTTTTGTCGCGAAAAAATTATGTGAAAACTAAAATTCAAGACTAAAGAAAATATAAAAAAAATGACTCTACCAGAGTGGAAGATCTTTAAAAGTAAAAAAAATAGAACGTTGAGGATTAGTTTTAACCCTCTTTATTTGGTTCTATTACTCCATCTCTAATTCTAAGTATCCTTGTGTTTTCAGTGGTTTCAACATCGTGGGTTACCATTATCACGGTTGTGCCTCCATCGTTTATATCGTGGAGCAGTTTCATGATGTTTTCTGTTGATTCTGTGTCGAGGTTTCCTGTTGGTTCATCTGCCAGTATGAATTTGGGTTTGTTTACGAGGGCACGTGCAATTGCCACCCTCTGCCTTTCTCCACCAGATAGTTTGGCAGGAAGGTGATCCAACCTGTGGCCCAAACCCACACTCTCTAAACACTCCTCTGCACGTGCTCTTCTAGCTGATTTATTCAACTTTTTATCTCCACTCAAGTTTCTCATTGGAAACTCAACATTGTCACGAACACTCAGTGCAGGTAGTAGGTTGAATGTTTGGAAGATGAAACCTATCTTCTCTGCCCGAACTTTGGTGAGTTCAGATTCCTTCATGGAGGATATTTCCCTGCCATCAATGGTGAGTTCGCCCTCTGTTGGAGTGTCCAGGCATCCTATTAAGTTCATGAGGGTTGATTTCCCAGAACCTGAGGGGCCCATGATGGACACAAATTCTCCCTCATCCACAGTTATATTCAGTCCCCTGAGTGCGTTGACCTTCACACCGCCTAGATCATAGGTTTTCCAGAGTTCTTTACCGTTAACCAAATTTTGCATTTTAAACAATCTCCTTTATTTTATTCGTACCTTAAAGCCTCAATTGGACTTATTTTGTTTGCAAGGTAGGCTGGGAGTAACCCTGAAAATGTTCC
>JAEZAV010000196.1 GCA_023430285.1 Methanobacteriota archaeon
CTACCTATTACCATTCCTGGTCTTTCAGCGTAGACAACTACCATGGTACCTAAAGGAGTTACCTGAATTTCCATTCCACCGTAACCTGCCCTTTCAAGTTCGTTTTCTAGGTATTCGTCTATTCGTGTTCTTTTCAGTCCTTCTGTTACGAAATCCTTTTCAATCATTGGATCTATGCCTCCCCTAGAACTACTTGTATGTGGGTTGTTGGTGTGTTGAAGGGACTTGCCCTTCCGAATGCCCTTGCAGTCCATCCCCTTACGATGTAACCGCGGTGGCTGGATATGTGCACAATTTTAAGGTCCTCTGTTTCTAGTCCCTTGTACTCTGCGTTGGCTTCTGCGTTGTCCAGTACCTGCAGTATTTGTGTTGCTGCTTTGACTGGGTAACGTCCTGTTGGCCATCCTTTAAGTCCTTTTCTGTGTCCTACTTTTTTATTATGTCTCTTAAATGGTACAGGTGTTTCCTTTTTGATAACTGCTTCAAGGAATTCTCTAGCATCATCAAGGTACATTCCCCTTATGGTACGGCAGATCTCAACAGAGTGCTTTGGGGAAATCTTAAGAGCTTTCCCTGAAGCCTTTGCTGTTTTTCCATCGTACTCATCTTGATAAGCGTATTGAATTTTCGCCATTGTAATTTCTCCTTATTTAAGCGGCACGAACATGGATGATCTTGTTGCACCCATACCTGGATCCCCGTGCTGAACCCTCTGTCTTGTGACTGCAAATTCACCGAAGTAGCATCCAATCATTTCTGGCTGGATTGTTACATCGACAAATTCTTTTCCACTGTATATTCCGAAGGTCATTCCAACCATTTCTGGAAGTACTATCATGTCCCTACAATGGGTTTTGATGATCTGTGGCCTTCCATCCTTACGTGGCCCTTCTTTTTTGATCTTTCTAATCTTCTCTAGAACCTTTTTCTGCCTAGGTAAAAATCCTCTTTTGAGGGATCTTCTCTGCCTGGATGGTAACAACTGTATAACATCATCCAATGGCATTTCTTGCAGTTCTTCTAGACTGTAACCGCGATAACTAAATACTTTTCTTGCCAAGTAGTCTCCTCCTAATCAGTTTATATTCCGTTTATTTTATTAATTTAAGAATTATCTCCTTTTACCGGTTCTGCTAGCTGCTATGGAACCGACCTTCCTTCCTGCTGGTGCATGTCTTGATATGGTAGTTGGCCTACCTGGGTGCTGTCTGTTACCTCCACCATGTGGGTGGTCTACAGCGTTCATTGCAACTCCCCTAACACTGACATTCTTTTTACCCTTGGCTTTGAGGGCATAATACCTGTTTCCTGCTTTGAGGTACGGTTTTTCTTTTCTTCCTCCACCTGCAACAACACCTACGGTTGCTCTGCAGCGGGGGTTGAATGCCTTCAATTCACCAGACGGTAGTTCAACAATTGCCTTACCAACATCATGTGTAATTAAAGAAGCGTAAGTTCCTGATGATCTGACGAATCTTCCGCCGTCACCTGGATTTTTTTCTAAGTTGTAAAGTGGTGTTCCTTCAGGAATTTCTCCGAGTGGTAATGAGTTTCCAGGACTGATTGGTGCTGAAATTCCGCATGCCACTTCATCGGCAATTTGTATTCCTTCTGGAGCTAAAATAAGATTTTCTTCTCCATTTTCAAATTTTACAAGGGCCACTGGGGCTGTTCTACCAGGGTCGTGGATGATGTCCACAACTTTTCCCTTGAGGCTGCCTTCCTTCTCTACATCATCGTAGGATCTGTAGGCAATTTTTCCCCTGAATCTGTGTGATGCACTCTTGTAAGTTGGAGTTCCTCTTCCTCTTCTTTGGATTATTAAACGTTTTCCCATTTTATTTCCTCCATCGTGGGTATGATTTTACAAGAGCTTAGAATACTCCCATCTTAACTGCTATATCCTCTGCACTGTCATCTTCAGACAGTTTGATGTATGCAAGTTTTTGTCCGTTTAAGATCTGGGTGTTGACCCTCATGACCTTCACATCGTAAAGACTTTCAAATGCAGATTTTATCTGAGTCTTATTGGCAGTTCTTAGAACTACAAAGGTCAGCTCGTTTTTCTGATCAATGGAGTTCATGCTCTTTTCTGTTAGGTGTGGTTTAATTAGTACTTTGTAAGCATCCATTTTCACTATCCCCTTTTAATTATTTGAAAAGTTCTCCTAACTTTTCTACAGCTGATTTTGTGTAAATGGTGAGTCTGCCAGGATGAGTTCCAGGAGCCAGGAGTTCTGCATTGAGATGGTTTACAACAACCACATCGACACCTGCATGGTTTCTTGCTCCGAGGCTTATGCCTTTATCTTCCCCAACAACTAATAATGGGCCCTTGGATGTTTTGTATTTCCTGCCCCTCATTTTACCTCTTCCAGCCCTTATTGTTCGGCCTGCTTTGGCTCTGCAAACATCGTCCAGTAGTCCGAGTTTTGCAAATATTTCACGGGTGTCCTTGGTCCTCTTGACTGTTTCGAGTTCATCGTCAACTACGAATGGTACCTGATCCAGGTTCTGGATTTTGTGTCCCCTTGCTTCAACAATTTCTCTGTTGGCTGTTGCAGCAACTGCGGACCTTATTGCCAGTCTCCTTTCTTTCCTGTTGATCTTTTCGTGTATGATCCTCTCGGTTTTAGGTGGGTGAGCCTTTCTACCTCCAGTTGCCTGGGGTATGAATGCTGCCTTAGAACCTGCAGGGTGTCTTGAACCTTTGACACGTGGAACCATAGCTGCACCTCGGCCTGAACCGAAGGATTTTGCTGTTGTTCTTTTACCTGCCATTGGATCTGTTCCCCATGGCTGTATTCTGGCTGTTTGTGATGATATAACAGCTCTTTTTATGAGGTCTGGTCGGTAGACTTCCGTGAATATTTCAGGAAGTTCAATCTCATCGACGACTTCGCCTTCTAATGAATAAACTTTGATCTTCTCCATGTAAATCACTCTTTAATAAGTTTAAACTCCCTGTTTAGAAGCTGTGCTAATGTGTGTTATTTCAGGTGCGTCGTTATGTTTGCCTATAGGTCTAACAGCTTTTCTGAGAATTACGAGTCTTTTTGATGGTCCTGGTATTGAACCTTTGATCATTACATAGCCGTTTTTAACTAGACCGTACTTAACAAATCCGCCCTTTGGATTAACTTCATCAACCTGGGACTCGTCTGCAATTCTAAGGATCTTCTTGTTGAATTCTGTCCTTTTATGGTAACCCATCTGACCAGCCATTGCAACTGTCCACATGGTTCTTGCAGGTGTCCATGGTCCTATTGAACCAACGTGCCTTGCTTTACTACTTCTTGCTGCTTTACCGTACTGTATTCTGACACCGAACCTTTTAACAGGTCCTTGGAAGCCTTTACCCTTGGTGACGGCTATGGTGTCCACATGTTCACCGTCTGAAAAAGAGTCTGCAGGGTTTACTTCCTTACCCAGTAAGCTGCGGGCAAATTCGAATTTATCTTCGACTGATTTGCCACCAATTCCACATTCAATAATTTCTGGTTTTTTCTTTGGAATTCCACTTGCGAGTCTTGGTTTAGTGTGTATGAGCACCCTAATATCTTCAACTTCATCAAGCTTTTCCTTCATCTCATCGAGTTTTGCCTCAACATCGTAGTCCTTTGGAAGTGTTATCTTCCTTGTTAGGTCTTCGTCGAGGTCTTTTGCCATAACATCGTTCAATGTCTTGAGTCCACGTGTGTCCTTTCTATAGGCACGTACACCCATGACAACTACAGGTGGTGTTTCCAGTATGGTTACTGGGGATGAAACTTCCATTCCAGATGTAGGTGAGTTTTTAACGTTGTCTAGCATTGTTACGTGGGTCATTCCCACTTTGTAGCCTGGAAAACCTAAGAGACAAGATTCTTCGGTTTCTGGCCATGACCTTACTTTTGGTGTTTCTTTGGCTGCTCTTTTCCTAGGACTAAAGGCCATAGATCCACTTCTTGGTTGGTGATGTCTAGTCATAATTTTACCTCCTTAAGTACAATTTTCCTATTAAATTCAAAGTATGAAATCTGGTTTAAACAAGTTAAACTCAGATAAAGTCGATAACTACGTCTGAAGAGTCAAACGTAGATAAATTTGAGTTAGCTATATCTATAGCAAATTTAAACACAAATAAAGCTGATCGATTTAATCAGTGTTTAAAAGCAAGTTAAATACAGATAAAGTCGCTAAAACTGCTTCTTCAGTTCTCACAGTTTTGGTTCCCTGTTCAGGGACTGTGTTAACTTCGAGATCTATAATTTCTTTTTCATTCTGGTCAGAAATAAGTTCTTCAAGGCCAGAATAAGGACCACCAAACAGAATAGCCGTGTGTTTGGAACCCTTTAATTTAGTTTTTACTTCGTCTAAAACAGAAGTGATGGATGGTGCATATCTTGAAGTACCTATGACCAAATCTGGTCCCGGTTTCATCATCAATATACTGTTGTACAGATCTTTGTTGGTTGCAAGAACCTTGTAACCCCAGTAGAAATCTGGTACATCTGGATCCAATATAATTTCCTTTCCAAGCTTTATAACTTTAAAGCTCAGTACTTTGTTCACGCTGAGTTTTTCTTTGCATAGCGCAAACTTATCGGCACCGATATCAACAACTGTGCCTTTTTTTGTCCGTTTTATTGTCAGTCCCTGTCTGTAATCGCCCTCATGAAGTTCTCCAGTTGGGTGATGAGGAGTTCTGAGTGGTGGGAGAATACCCACGTTCCTAAGCTCCCTTGTTATAGGAAATACCTTCTTTCTAAGGTATTGAGGGGTGTTCATATAAGTGAGAACATCACTAATAAACTTTACCTCTTTTTCATCAGAATTATCGTTGTAAACGACGATTCTATCAGCCCTAAATATTGCAGCAGATCTTCCAATCAGACCAATTTTATATGTTTTTATTCTTAAATCTTTCGTTTCAGATAATATTGATGCTGGAACGAAAATTGATAACCGCTTCTTTTCCATCTTTTAACCTTTGTCTTCAATGCACATATTATATGAGGGGTGCTTATTTCCATTTATTTCAAACCCCGCATACGATATTTAGCATGAATAACTCGAGTAGAGTTAGAAATTAAGCTAAATATCCCAGTTAAAAAAACTTGTTTAATTCGGGATTGAATATAGTATGAAACTCTTTACATATATACTCATGTTTTTTAGAGTTTAATGCAACAAAAAATAAGAGATTTTTAATGGTATACCTTGAAAATTCGACACAGTAATCTGTGGATGAATCCTTCAAAAATGCCATAATTATAAATTCCTCATAGCTACTGTTTAACTAAACTTAACTTAAAATTATCTAAAAATCATGGCCCATTACCATGATCTACCAAATTTTTGGTGCATCCCTATATAATATATGGGTGATGGATCTCCAACCAATGTACTGTAGCCTAGAACAAAATTGTCCTATATAATAATATAGGGGGATCGTTACTCAACACATTTGATACCCTGTACCTTCAACCAATACCGGTTTAACAACCGAGTCAAATATACGAAATCGTGTTTCAAATTTAATCTTTAGATTCCTGAATTTGGTCTTCTTACAATTAATTCCTACTCCAGGTGTAGGTTGCTATGGTTCCACCGTTGTGTGGCATGATTGCTTCGTCAACGAGTTTCAAGTAGGGGTAATGTTCTTCCATAAATGCCCTGTTTGCCATGGGCTGTAGATGTTTTTCGTACTGATTTCCATAAACTTCTTCTTGTTCGTATTCGTAGGGAATTGAAACCACCATGTGTTCACATTTATTGTTTTTTATGTAGCGGGATAGAAGATCCTTTGCTGCTTCAAGTTCTATGTGTTCGAGTACGTCTCCAAAGATTATCAGATCGTAGTGTTCAAAATCGAAATCAATGATGTTGGAAACAAATATTCCATCGTAGATCCTGTCTAGTCCAAGTTCTTGGATGTTTTTGTTGTAAACATCAACTCCATCTATGGTTTGGTAGTCAAATGCCCTGAGCATTTTACCGTAAATCCCTGAACCAAAACCCACATCTAAAATTTTAGCATCCTTCTTAACATATTCGAGAATGTACTTCAAAACAGCTGCTTTACCTGCATCTGAACTCACACCCCTAACACAATCAGGGGGTAGGGTACGGTTTTCCAAGTTTTCTAGAATTTTCAGTTTCTCCACCAGGATGCCATTCTCTTTAACTAGACCTTCATTCTCAGTTTCAAGGTTCTTCAACTGGGAATTCAAATTCTGGTTTTCAATTTCCAAACTCCGAACCATTCCTGTTTTCCTCAGCTGATCCTTTAACATTTTCTTCAACACAAGCTACAACCCCACAAAATTACTAAATAACCTTGTGTTTTTATTCATAACTATATACATGGTGATCCCAAATCCATTGCCAGAACTTTAATCCTGCGTGAAATTAGAGGGAATTCATGTTCCCTTGAATATTTTCTTCAGCCGGTTCAAGAGGGATTTGGAACTTTCTTGTTTCTGTTCTTTGCATTGTATCTCGTTCATTAGGATCCTGGTGAAATTTTCTTCACCGTAGGGGTATATTCCATCGCTCAACACAAATTCTCTAATTGCACTAATACGATTCATATACTCCTCCCGGGGCATATTTTTGATATGATCATAGAGTTCGGGGTAGGAATCAAATTCACGTTTGTCTATGAAAGTTTCAGGTGGTATGAAATCCTGGATGTTGGGTTCTCCCCAGTAAATTGGTATACAACCTGCGAAAAATGAGTCGAAAATCTTTTCTGTCAAGTACCCTGGAATGTCCCTTGCATTCTCATAGCAAATGGAAAATTTGTAATTCTTAAGGGTTTCAATCTTGGAATCAACAGAACCCCTGTAGGAAATGTATGGATCTTCCTTGGGTCGGGCATTTCTTCTTTTGATACCTTCATCTGTTGACCAGTGGGTGGAAAGTGTTTCCTTTGCCTGTTCCTCCCAACCGTAACCATACAGATCAAAGTCTTCAGGATGATACCTTTCAAACCAACGCAGAGCTTCCAGCCTTGCTGAATACAATTCCAATGGATGATAATTAAATTTGTTAGAAGCAACCATGGCACACAACTTGTTCTTCCTATTCACATCAAAATCGTTGGTTTTTAAAACCTTTATTGGAAAGTAGTACTGGAATATCTTCTTGTTATCAACCATTTCATAATTCCAGGTGAAAACTTTCTTGAAATATTTGTAGTTAGATCTATCCCAGTTGTTTGGCATTACAATTTCAGATTCGTAGATAAACAAGTACAAATTATCATGCCCAGCTTCTACAAGCTGTTTAAAATATATGTTATCCTCCTTTGGAAAATCGAAGAAAAATATCTTGTCGTAACTTTCAAGGGGATTGGTATCAATGGTTGATATATTTATACCTGCATCTGAGGCAGTTTTAAAAAGATGTACAAATGGATAGGTTAAATTGTCTCCAACTGTGTGTGCAGATGGATCTTCGAACATTCTGTTCTTGTTACAGTTTTCATAATAATTATAAAATCCCACATTCAAAGTCATCCCCCCACCACATAAGTTTCAGGCTATTGGGTGCATTCACTTGATTGGAAAGTTGTGGACAAATTCATTAGGATAGAAATTCCAGGTAAAAAAAAAAGTAGGGAATCTTCCAAATAATCTTGTTTTATTTAGAAGTAGATTTCTTCCTTTGAAAACCTCATTTTAGGCATCTGTTCGTCTGCAGGGTACCCCAATGGTACGATCATGGTAGGTACAAGTTCCCCTGGAATATCCAATATTTTTGCATATGAAACAGGGTCAAATCCTTGCATTGGACATGAGTCTACCCCTACAGATTTTGCTGCGTATAATGCTGTGGTTACTGCTATAAAGACATGATGCTGGGCCTCGGATACAGCTGCAGCTTCTTCATCAAACATTCCAATGAAGGTGTTTATAACGGTTTCAAACTGTTCGACATTTTCTTTAGGAACTCCCATCTCTTTCATGGATGCAACTACCTTCTTTGCATTGCCCATCATATCAGGGTTGGCACAGAACACCAGAAGATGTGAACAGCTGCTTATCTGCGGCTGATCCATGGATGCTGCCGATAGTTTATCCAAGGTTTCCTGATCTGAAACCACCTTGATCTTCCATGGCTGAACATTCAATGCTGAAGGTGAAAATCTGATCATTTCAAGGATCTTGTCCAAAGTTTCTTCATCTATCTTCTTTCCATCAAACTTCTTGGTTGCATATCTTGCCATGAGTATATCGTTAAATTCCATAACTAATCACATCACCTAAAATTTTTTTTATTGAATCTTCTAATTTCTTTTCTAGATCTAAAAAATTTACTGTTTAAAAAAAAATTTGGTTATTCAGAACTCAGTTCTTATATTCTGATTAATTGTACAACGTTTTGGTTTTAATGTAGTATTTATTGGGAACTCTCTTCTTCCTGTTTTTCAAGGGTTTCTTCGATTTCTTCTAAAATATCTTCGAGTTCATGTTTACGAGCCTGTACTATGGATAATGTATCTAGAAGCACATCCCTAAGATCGTTGGTGATAAGCACACTCCACATTTCATCCAGATAATTGTACAGTGTCATGAGATCGTCTGGTGAGTTCTTGTTTGATTCAACATTTTCCTTTACTAGCTGAACAAAAACATCCAGTTCGTTGTCTAGATGATACAGATTTTCGACTGTAAATGCTATTCTTTCCTCAATCTCTTCCTGCAGTTCTTCCTTTAAAAGTCCTTCTACCGGTATGATTAATTCTCCCAATGGATGTTCTTCTTCCAAACTCATCATCTCCCATAAATTTTTTTTACTGCATAAAAATATATGATCATCAATGTTGAATAATATTTCCCCATGTTACCCGAGAAAATTCAGTGCCATCTAAAATTCTCCGAGATAGATGGTTTCATTTCATCTAGTTTTAATGCATATAATTGGAAAAAAACTTACATAATGACTGTCAAGAGTATTAATATATTGTAGAACTTGTTAACAGTTCAAAAATATTCAAAAATTGTTTGGGAGGAAAGAAAAAAATGGAAGAAGGAAGAAATTTACTGTTAGGAGTACTGGGTATTTTATTGGGTTTGATAGTTATTATTTTTCCGTTGATCAGTATTTTCACAGTGAATACCATTGCAGGTATTGGAGTAATATTTGTGGGTATCTGGATCATTGTGAAAAGTTTAAAGAATGATAGTATTGCCGCAGGAGTTGCGGGTTTGATAGTTGCACTCTTTGCAATAATGCTTGGAATAGTATTCATAGGAGATATTAAAACATTTGAATTCTTTTCATTCATAGCACTCTACATTGTAGGGTTCTTCATAGCACTGGCTGGTGTTGAATCTTTAATATCTGGAAAAGGTGCTAAGAGTAAAGGTACAGGAGTGCTTGGAATCATAATAGGTATTCTATTTATCGTGATCGGAACCTTTGCTGGCAACCCATTGGTACTTGCAGCATTGATAGGTGCTTTCTTGATAGTGGCAGGTTTAGTGGAAATATTAGAACCACAACTCATGGAAATACCTCAAGAAACAACAAAAACCAAAAAATAAAATCAAACAGTTTAGTTTCTCCATATTATTTTATGGGAAACTGACTACCCATTTTATACTTTTTTTTAGATGGTCTGCTAATATTAATGGTCACTGTGTTCCTAGAAAATAGGATATGGGCTGTCACAATGCAGAAATTGTTTATATTTTTAGTTAAACAGCATCCTCGGATCCATGTAAAAATATAAAAACAGATTTATGTTTTTAAATTTAGAAATATAAACCATGAATGAAATTAATAAACGGCCAGGCATTATTTGGCAGAGCATACTTGTTTTTCTAATAGTACTAGACGGAATCTTACTATTTCTAACTCTTATTTCTCCAAATCTTAAATCCATAACCATTGCAAATTTAGGAATCTTCGATCTGGCTGTTTCAACCATACTGCTCTTTGTTTTCCTCTGGAGAATGAAACAACACCAAAATGAATATCCCCAGTTCATTAAAAACAATTGGAAGGACATTCTTGCATTTGTACCAATCTACTTCATAAGCTACTACATATTCGGACTACATGATGTGGGCATCATCATGAAGATAATCGTGATTATAAAACTTGCAGCCCTCTACATATTTTCAAAAAAGGTTGGCAAAGAATTCATCAAGTACCAGGAAAAAACCAGGCTCGTATATGCATTGGCATTCTTCCTAGTGGTGTTCTTCTTCTGTTCTTACATCTTTTACCTAGTTGAACACGGTGTGAATCCTGAAGTATCAACCTTCGAAGACTCCATATGGTTCGTGCTTCAAACCATCACAACAGTTGGATACGGAGACATCATACCCGTCACTGGAATCGGCAGATTAATGGGTGTTATTTCAATGTTTAGTGCCCTGGTTTTAACCAGTATAATCACTTCAGTCGCAACATTTTCGCTCATAGAAAAGTTCAGAAAGGGAACCGAAGCCCTAACCGAAAAAACAGGAAAGTACGTTGAAACCATGGATGAAAAGTTGGACCACCTAAATCACAGGCTTGATGATCTAGAAAAGATCGATGAAATAAATAAAAATCTTGAAGAGATGAAATCCGAAATTGAAGAACTAAAACAGATGATGAAAGACAAAAAATGATCAAAAACAGGTTGTCCAGAGAAAAATAGGATGTAAATAAATTGGTTGGTCTCAAATAAGTGGATAAACCCATATAATTTTTTTTTGGTGCTGAATTCAAATTTATGATTCACTTTTTTTAAGTTTGATCCATGGTTCTCTCTGGAAGTAGAAGCACAGCTGCAATAAAAAAGCAAACCCCTCCAACAAATGTTCCCCAATTTTGTATTGCGAAATTAACAGGTTCTCCTGTTGCAGGTAAAGTAAATGCGTAAATTGCTGAAATTCCAAAGGCCACAGAACCTATGAGATTTAAAATTGCAATTTGCCAGGATATATTTTTCCAGTTAAATGAAAATAATCCATGACCCACCTCTATCCATACTAGGCTGCTTGCCACTAAGAAGCATATTGATCCGTAAATATCCGGAACCCAAACTTGGTGGTTTATCTGCTGGATAGTTAAAAGCATGTTAATAGCAAAGAATGTGCTGAAATTAAAAAATAGCGTTCCTATAAACTGAACTACTGATGCTAACCAATCAATTCTTCGGGGTTCCCATGTAAAGATTTTAATTTCATCAACTAGGTTCATGGACTTGGGAACTCTTCTGATGTTTACTGTTTCGATGTACTGCAAGAAAGCGGCAGTTGTGAAGAATATGGATCCTAAAAAGTAGGTCATTGCATCCATATGTGGACCTGCCCAGTTAATGTAGGGTGGTGCAGAACCTAATGCAAAAAATATGGAGCCAATTGCAAAGAGCACTCCTATCCACCATGCTATAGCTCCTGGTGCAAACCATGTGGAAATGGTGCCTGAATCCAAGAGGTTGTGGTGTTTACGATGATACCGTGACCTCCATTTATATTCTAAACCTTCAGGACTGATAAGGAGCGCCCCTGTAATAAAGGGACCTGTTCCAATAATTTCTTTGCACACCCATCCCTTTGGGATCTTGAGATACAAAATATCTGGACATTCATCGAAATTTTTATTCAAACTATTCCCATCCATGAATCCGTTTAACAAAATATACAAAATTATTAAGAATCTTATCTTTGAAGTAGTTTCACTTTGGGATCAAAGGATTGAATGAAAAATCGAATCTTAGAAAATCTAAAAAAAATATTTAAAAAAAACATGTTTTCGACCAATATAAAAGAGGTTAAAGACGTCTTTATGGTCTTTCAAATGGAAATCTTGTGTTTAACTGGAACATAAACTGTTCAGTGTTACATTTTTCAAGTTTTATTCAAAGTTTTACTCGAATTTAAAAATTTAAACCATCAAGGGAATAGGATAGGTTGTAATTTTCATACTCTTAACAAAAGTTTTTTTTCGAGTTAACTCATGGGTATCTCATGGAAATTTTTTTTACTTTGAATAAGATTTGTTGAGGCTTCTGTTGTAACCCAGAAATAGGGTGAAGAAAACCAAAAACATGGCACAGATCATAACCATTGGAATTATCAAATCGACATGAAATAAATTCATTTCTTTTCACCTTCTTAATATTTAGTCAAAGACATGTTTAATTCTTACACCTTAATTTAAAAGTTAATATATATAAACTTATCTATTTGCACGATCTAAAATAACAGTATAAAAGAACTTTAAAAGGAAAATAAAACCTGTTCATAGATTTAAATCCTGTGAATCCCATGTGGCAAATATGTTAGATATTTTTCTCTATCCTGAGTACCACCACTTCAACTTCAACAGATTCCTTGGTGTGGAAATCGTAAATTTTGGGTATTGGAAATTTGTATTCAAATTTGTGTGATACTGTTGCATTTCTTTCTGCCACGAATTTCAACAGAAAGTCCAAGGTTTTCTTCATGTGAAATGAGTAGACAACTGGAGAAATTTCAAGGGCCTTTTCAAGGAATATGACATCTGCAGCTGTTTTATTAGATTTTTGCGCTCCGAAGGGAGGGTTTTGAATCACTGTATCCACTTCTTCAGTGAAGTCTGTGATTTCTGATACAACGAACCTGGTGTTTTCAAGATTTCTCTTTGAAGATTCTTTTTCAGCTATAGAAACAGCCTCAGAATCTGTATCTACTCCTACAACTTCGTTTGCCCCGAGTAAAGCTGCTCCTATTGTGAATATGCCCGTTCCACATCCAAGATCTGCCAGTTTCAATCCTTCGATGTCTCCAATTGCCAGTGCATTCCATAACAGATCAGCGGCTATGACCGATGGCGTGGAGTACTGTTCCAGTTCTACGCGGGGATTTTTATGGGGAGAAATATCTTGAAGTGTCATTTCAAGCTGTCTTTTTTTCTTAAACATTGGTCTGTTTTCCTATTATTTTAGGTTTAATTGAAGTAGGGTTTGTATGGTGATCTTTTCACCTAAGTAAGATGGTTGTTTGTGAACCCAACATTGGATTAGTAATAAATAGAAATGTTCATTAAGCTCATCCATGATACCAAAGTGTGAATCAATATAAAATTTATTAGTTAATTAATATAGAAATAAGAGTATATAATTAGTGGTAAAAAAAGATTATAAAGCTTAAAACTTGTAATATATTAATTGAATGCTCAGGAAAAGATATTATGTTTAAAAAGGTGTTAATAGCCAACCGTGGAGAAATTGCAATCAGAGTGATGAGGGC
>JAEZAV010000063.1 GCA_023430285.1 Methanobacteriota archaeon
GCATCAAGATGCAAGTTGAATCATTGAACATTTACAGAAATAGTTGGTGATAGCTCATGATTTTAGAAACTGTGAAATCGGAAGGAATAGCCCATAAATCTTACTTCATAGGTTCCAATGGAATAGCTGCTGTGGTTGATCCCCGAAGGGATTGTGATATTTACATTGATATTGCAGAGAAAAATAACATGAGGATCAACTACATCTTTGAGACCCATAGGAACGAAGATTTTACAGCGGGCTCTTTGGAGCTCCGTGAAGTTGTTGGGGCAGATATATTCCATGGAAAAGGGCTTGATTTTGCATATGGTAATTCTGTAGTTGAAGGGGATAAATTTCAAATAGGAAATATTGTTCTAGAAATTATTGAAACTCCTGGACACACCAACGAAAGCATTTCTTTATTGTTAAAGGACAGAGAAGTATCTGAATATCCATACATGGTATTCACCGGCGATACTATTTTTGCAGGAGAAGTCGGCAGATGTGACCTTTATGGAAACAATGAGACTTTGAAAATGGCCAAAGCAATGCACAACAGCGTCTTTAACAAACTTCTCAAATTAGATGATAATGTGATAATCCTGCCTGCACATGGGTCGGGTTCTGTTTGTGGAGCAGATATTCGTGAACAGGAATTTACAACTGTGGGTTATGAAAAAAAGACCAATCCTGCACTTAAAAAATCTGAAAAAGATTTTCTAGAATTTAAACTACACGAAAAACTTTATACTCCTCCCTACTTCAAAGAAATGGAAAAGAATAATTTAATTGGACCATCCCTCATCTGTAAACTACCATACCTTAAACCACTTGGAATCCATGAATTGAAAGAATTGATGTCCAAGGGAGGGCAGGTTGTGGATGTTAGGGATCCTGCAGCATTTGCAGGTGGACATATTCCAAACACTTTGAATATTTGGAAAGACGGCCTGCCTTCGTATGCAGGGTGGTTTTTAAATTACGAACAACCAGTAATTGTGGTGGACGAAAATAACAGTAATATAGAAGATCTTAAGAGATATCTGATTAGATTGGGTTACGATAATGTCTACGGTTATCTTTCTGGAGGATTTCCAGTATGGTTCAAGGGATCTGGAGATTTTGAAACCGTTCACACATGGTCAGTTCATGATTTGCTTCCTAACATGGGAAAAAAATCTTTATTTATACTGGATGTTAGGAAGGAAAACGACTGGGAAAATGAGCGGATAGAAGGCTCTCACAACATATACATAGGAGAACTCAAGAAAAATTTGGACAAAGTACCAAAAAATAAACATGTGGCTGTAATATGTGATACTGGTTACAAGGCAAGTATTGGAACATCCATACTTAAAATGAACGGCTATAAAAACGTAACTAATGTGATGGGAAGTATGACAGCGTGGAAAAAAGCAGGATATCCGGTTGTAAAGAGGCTGATTTCAGATTGAGGCTTTTGAAGTTTTAGTAACATGAACCCTAAAACTAATTAATTCCATCATAAAATAGTAACAACGAGGTCAATTTACATTCTGGAAAAATTAGTTAAATACACCGTGTTAACAATGAATTTGGATCATAAACATTCAAAGTAAGAAATATTGCTTTAAAAAAAATTTAGATCTTGTTGGTTACGATACACAATTTTTATAATGGAGTTAGATAAAAATGGAAAAATTCAATATAAAAGAATTACCGCTACTCATAGGTTCGCTAATGATACCTTTTTTAGTGGCATCTCTTGGGTCGTACTTCACCTTCTCAAATATCACCACATGGTACGCTGCACTAGCAAAACCATTTTGGGCACCTCCTAGCTGGATATTTGGACCTGTTTGGACCATACTATACTTTTTAATGGGAATTGCATTGTTTTTAATTCTGCGTAAAGGATTGTACAGGCAGGATGTTAAGTTTGCAGTATTAATATTTGGTATTCAGCTTGCATTAAATTTAATTTGGTCTGTTGTATTTTTTGGAGCTCACTCCCTCTTTGGAGGATTTATTGTTATAATGTTCCTGTGGATAGCAATATTTGCAAACATCATAGCCTTCAGTGTACTATCAAGAAATGCGGGGCTGCTTTTAATACCATACATTATTTGGGTGAGCATAGCCAGTTACTTAAACTACTCAGTCTACCTGTTGAACCATTGAGCTCACATCCCTAATTTTTTTCTTACTTTTTCACTTTTTAGTTCTTTCAGAGCGTTACTAGCTATCCAATTAGAGGATTTTGTATTGAGTGCTAAAATTTCCTCTGCAAGAGCTATGGAACTTTTGTTTAAACTGGAATTTTTCTTTCCAATACTCCTTAAAGCCCAGTTCACAGCCTTTTTAACGAAATTTCGGTTGTCTGTAGATGCTGAGATCAGGAGAGGATAGTACTGTTCAAACTGTTGGTTGGGCTGTTTTTTATCATGAACTGCCATTACAGCTAGCAATGAAAAAGCTGCTCTTTTAACAAATTCAGCTTCATGTTCTCCCCATTCAAATATTTTATCGTATGCAAAACTTGTTTTCCTAAACAAGTTCATACAGCACTGATCACAAATTTCCCAGTAATCAAATTCCAACACCCATTCATTCAATTGGGCAGATGAAACCAGTTTAGGGTCATCGATCATGCATGCCAATATTTTTGTTTCCCTAAAATCCAATTCCCAAAGTTCCAATGCCAATTCATGGTTTTTACCAGATTCCTTAGCAATTTTCCGAAGTTCTGGTATTTTTACTGCGTAGGTTTTTTCTGGGGTTATACCAAACCTTTCCATTCCTTCTATGTTTTCGGGAGTGGAAAGTAATTCAAGCTTCCCCACTATATCTTGGAGTTCCATTAATTTCCCCCATTTAATTTTTAACTAACAATTTATCAGAATTTAATGTTTAATAGAGGATACTGGTTTAGATTTAAAATAAAAAAAAGGGTAAGATTGGAAGTTGCAAACTTCACAATCAAATTCATAGGATCAGTGATTCATAAAATGGTGCGATTTTGTTCAAGCTGCTGCTTACACTCGTGGCCTTCTCTGAATAATTTCCTGAATGATAACCTTCACTGTAGAGATCAGTTGCATCTTGTCTTGTTTGAACTTGAATAGTGCTTTTAAATTTAGTTAAACCTGTATCTTCAACACCATTGGCATTTCCTGTTATCTGTAAACCAACTAGTTTTCCTTGGGTGCTGCGTTTGTAGTTGAATTTCATGAGTGTTGTTTTTGTATAGGTGGATTTGCTGTAGCTGGTTGTTGAATTGGACACCTTTTGAATCAGAGAGTAATTTCCGTTGTAAATCTGATATACAAACTTCAATTTGGCACTGGTGCTGCTGAAGGTGGTTCCATTAGTTTGGTAGTTTATTTTCACTGTGGAATTCTTGTAAAGCTGCTGTCCATTTTTATAATCGAGGGCTGTTTGAACACTTCCTGTGAAACTCAATGTTTTACTTATTTTGCCCTTAACAGTTTCGAAGATTTGTGATCCGACTTTTTTCGATTCGGATTTGTAGAATACAGTTCCTTGGGAGTTGCTTAAAGTGAGTCTGCTGTTAACAAACAAATTGTTAAAGTAGTAAACAATCCTATGGATCATACTGCCTTGGTCATTCTTTCCTGTGACCAGTACAGTTGTGTACTTACCATAACCATATGTACCATTGGTTTTGGTGCTTGAAATTTGGTAGTGAAGGTCAGATTTGTATGAGCTGAAATTTACAGTTATGTTCTTTCCATCTGCTGAAAATGTATTTTTGTATCCGAAATTCAAGCCGTTTAAAACTTCTCCATTGATTTTACTAGGAATACTCAGGTTGTCTTTGAAAACCATCTGTCCAATTAATTTTTTGTTTGGAGCCCTTGGAATGGAATATTTCGAAATTAAGTTTCCATTAAACACTATGTTGTCTGGTGTTCCTCTACTGTCTGATGCCCAGATCTTAACATTGGTGGAGTAATTCACCAGATCCTTCACATTTTGGACCTGATAAGTCATTATATTACGTCTGTTCACTCCCCAACGATCAGTCATTGCAAGGCTAATTGAAGAAGCAACAGGATTCACAGTTGAAATGTAACCTGTTCTGTAACATGAGGGGCTGTTGGGAACGCTTACATACTGTCCTTCTGACATCTTAAATAATGCAGTTTTCAAGCTTCCTCCGTTGTATGTTACGGCCCCCACATAGTCATCTGGAGCTTTTATTAAGAAATGTCCCATTCCCATTTGTCTTAGGAGGGATGTGGCACTGGTTACTGTGCGGGCTGTTATGTGGCCTGATGCAGATGTTCTTCCGGCAAGTTCCATTAGCTGTCTGTTTAGGCTCGGAATATCAGGACCTCCTGCCCCAAATATCCATCCATTCTTGGTTATAATGGTATGGAAAAAGTATCCGTTGGTTGTCTTGTATTCTTCCAATGCCTCTTTCCCGTACCAATTTGTTTTTTTAATGTACAGGTTTGCTGTATAAACAGAGTCTCTTCTGAAGGAATATACATCGTATCCCTTTCTTACATGAACCAAAACAGAGCAACAACCGTATCCAGGTACTATTTGATTCTTCGTACTGTTTACTTTCTTTACAGTGTTGGTTGTAGAATTGTAGTGATTTGAAATAAGTTTAAAATGTTGATTGGATATATTTTGATTATTAGAATGCTTAACATTAGTTGTGTTGGCAGCTGAAGCACTGCCCATCAAAAATATGATCATTAAAACCGACAAAATCAACACATATTTTCTTTCCAAAATCTGTATCACCTCTTTATTTTAGTTGTACTTGATCATTAATATTTTATCTGAAATTTTTTTACCCTAAGATTAATAGGATATCAAAGCTTCTGATCAAGCAAACCCAACATTCTAACTCCTGAAATGATCATTAATGGACCAACTATAAATTGGGTTAAAATATCCACAATATCCCATTTGTAAATGTACACAGGGACCATGCTGTAAGTTAAAAAGGTAAAGACCAGAAGTAGGGATGCTGCACCTATAAAAATATAGAGGGCTGTGAGGTTTTTTATTCCAGCATTTTTAAACCTTTGTTTAACTCCCTTTAGATTGAATCCCGAATATATTGAGCCTTTGGGGGATACTGCTCCAAACTTATTCAAGCACGCACATTAACATTAAATTAGAACAGAATTTATTATAATTGGTATCCTGGACATTTGTCTGTTTTTTTTATTCTGAATCTCTTTTTTTAGTAATCCTATTTTTGCCCCACAGGTCTACAAATTTAAACCAATTTACATTTGTAATACTAGTAGATCAATTAATCATAATAATTGTGAGATCAACATAATATACTTGTGGTGATAAAATTTTTGATCTGCTATTGGCCTGTGTATTTGGAGTTTTGGTTGGAGTATTCACGGGCATGGTTCCAGGAATACATGTTAACACAGTTGCAGCCTTTGTATTTTCATCATCTGTATATTTAATGAGCTATTTTTCTCCAGAGTACCTTGCAGTATTTTTAATATCCCTATCAATATCCCACTCGCTCATAGATTTCATTCCCACAATGTTCTTAGGAGTGCCTGATGAAGGAACAGCCCTTTCTGTTTTGCCAGGTCACTATCTCATGCTTCAAGGAAGGGGCAAAGAAGCGATAAGGTTGGTCACATTGGGAGGGTTTGGATCACTAATGGTTACAGTTACACTACTTCCAATTTTTATAATGCTTTTACCAGGATTTTATTCCATAATTAAACCATATATAGCTTTAATTCTTACATTTACAGCTATTTACATGATATTAAGGTTAAACAAAGGAATTTATGAGATTTTTTGGTCATCGGTAATCTTCATATTTTCCGGTATAATGGGTTGGGCAAGTTTAAACAGCACAGTATCTCCAAATGTACTGTTATTAACAATTTTTTCGGGCTTTTTCGGGGTTAGCACATTGATATACAGTTTATCACAGAATTCTTATCTGCCCTACCAGCATGAAGATCACAACTTAAATGTCGATGGTAAAATTATCCGGGGCATATTTGCTGGAGGAATTGCTGGAACTATCTTGGGTTTTTTACCGGGAATGGGCCCTGCACAGGGTAGCATACTAGCACAAGAGATGAGTGGAGGTGGTAATATGGAAGAAGGCAGAGAAAGTTTTCTAGTGGCAATGAGTGGAGTGAATGTTTCAGATGCATTATTCTCTCTCATCACCATATACATTATTGGCAATCCCCGAAGCGGAGTTGCGGTGTTCATAGATAAACTCATCCAAAACTTCGATATTCAAATTTTGGCAATGTTTGTCTTTGTTTCTATAACTGCAGTTTCAATATCGGTTTTCTTATGCATATTCTTGGGAGATTTCATGATAAAAAATATTCATAAATTGAATTACAACAAACTCTCAAGGGGAATAATAATTTTAATGTCTGCATTGGTAATTATTTTCACATTAAAAGAAGGTTCAAACCTTTTTTATGTTATTATCCTTTATATAACTTCTATTTCCCTGGGATTAATTCCACACTACGTTGGAGTGAATAAATCCAACTTAATGGGAGTTCTGATCGTTCCAGCCATAGTTGTTTACACGGGTTTGGTTTAAACCCTTCAGATAACAACTACTTCTGAACAAAGTTTGCTCAAGGCTTCAACAAATTCATCTGTATCTACACCTGGGAACGTGTCCAATATGCACAGATCAAATGTTTCATCAATATCATCATTAAGTTCCATGATATCGGCAGAGTAAACCTTGAAATTTTTACCTTCTGCAACCAGGGGGCCCTCTGAATGTAAAGATTCAACTTCAAAACCATTCACTTCAAGATTTAAAACAGTCATTTCAATGGAAGGACGCCATAAATCGTTAAAAACCACGTGTCTAGCACCATACTTAAGAGAAGCTATTCCCAAGGTTCCGGGCCCACATGTACAATCCATCACCCTAGGATTTTCATATTTATCCAGATATTTCTCGAGCATCTGAACCTTGGGTGATACTGGTTTTGAGAATTCCACGTGTATCTGGGATTGTTTCCTGTAGATGCATAAATGCCCATGTTGAGTGGAGACTATATCGCAACGCATATCACAACCAGATAGAAGTTCATAAACATTGGGTTGGGAATTTGCATCCTTTATACCCACAACCCTTCTAATGTCACCTCTGATCACTCCCTTTATTTCCGGAACCTCTTCAAAAATCTTTAAAGCAGATTCTTTCGTTATTTTATCTGTTAATAAGACCACAGAATTTTCTGAAAGGTAAGGTGCAGTATTTGATGGGAATGCAGGTGTTATTAGTGGTGTGCAGCAGTTTCTAAGTGTGGATTTTTTATCTCTGTCTCCAGTTTCAATGAGTATTTTTAGTACGTGACCCATAACCAGGTCAAGGTGCCTTTTTTTGCAGCTGCATCTCCCATAATTTGCATCGAGTTTTTCAAGGTCCATCTGTTCCATTAATGGTTTGAACTTTTTAAGATTGGGGTTTAAGCAGTTTTCACAGGGACGGGTATACTCTGTAATTCCATTTAAAATGGTCTCTGCTTTCTCGACACAACCCAACCCACACCCACACTGGATTTCCATATGCTTAAATATTGGATAATTAATATAAATAGTTGAGAGTTATGAAAGATAAACGAAAAGAAATCCTAAGGGATCTTTTAGGGGAATTTGCTTCAGACGACGATGTTGCTGAAGAATCAAATGACATTTTTAGGAGCAAATCAGAGGATAAAGAAGAAATAATCGAAGAACCTTCTGAAGACTCTGAAGAACCTGAGTTTAATCTTGATAAGGTCATGAAACGACCTTCTAGGCGCCCTAAAACTGTTAAAAAAGTTTCTAACGTGCTTAAAGCTGAGATTGTTGAAGATGGTCTCATACCCAACTACAACGTTAACCTTCCTAAATTTTCAGACAACGAAAGACAGATATTCAACGAGGTAAGGGAAAAACTGGTTGAAGTTGCTGTTGCCCAGGGTGAAGATTTCAGGATTGATGAGGGTAGCTTTATTGGAGAGGTTAAGGAATTTTTAAGAAGCAAGGGTGTTAGGGATGTGGACAGACTTGCCACCCAGATTTCCCAGGAGATGCTGGGTTATGGGCAGCTTGATCCCATGATCAAAGACGATGATCTAGAAGAAATCATGGTCATTGGAACCAACAAGAATGTTTTTGTTTACCATCGAAAAATTGGAATGATGATCACCAACGTTATTTTTGATGACGATGCAGAGATCAAGGCCATAATTGATGTTATTGCCAGACAGGTGAACAGAAGAATAGATCAACAAACACCAATATTGGATGCAAGACTGCCAGATGGTTCAAGGGTGAATGCTACAATTCCCCCAGTATCTGCCGATGGTGCTACATTGACCATCAGGAAATTTAGAAAAGATCCACTGACAATTGTTGATTTAATTAATTTTAAAACATTATCATCTCATTTAGCTGGTTTTTTATGGGTCTGCACAGATGGACTTGGAGTTAAACCATGCAACGCAATCATAGCTGGAGGTACTGGTTCCGGTAAAACAACTACATTAAATGCCATAACTGCATTTACTCCTCCTCGTGAAAGAATAATAACTATTGAAGATACATTGGAACTTCAACTTCCCCACACCCATGTTCTGAGGATGGAAACTCGCCCGCCAAACATCGAGGGAAAGGGTGAACTAACCATGGATATCCTGGTTAAAAACTCATTAAGACAAAGACCAGACAGAGTGATTGTTGGAGAAGTAAGGGGTGGAGAAGCTGTAACTTTGTTCACAGCTTTAAACACAGGACACTCTGGAATGGGCACTGTTCACTCAAACACTGCAAGAGAAACCGTTACAAGATTGGTTAATCCTCCTATGCAGGTTCCAACAATAATGATCCCTGCATTGGACTTCATAATAATGCAAAACAGGATGTATCGACCTGAAGGCGGTTCAATTAGGAGAGTAACAGAAGTTGCAGAAGTTGTGGGTATGGAAGAAGGCAATGTTCAATTAAACAGAGTTTTTGAATGGAATAATGTCACTGATAAAGTTGAATATGTGGGAATTGCCAGTCAAACCCTTAGGGAAATAGCAGACCTTAGGGGAATAGGTATAACTGAAATTGAGGAAGAAATAGAGAAAAGAAGGCTCCTTTTAGAGTATTTGGCTGATAACAATATCCGTTCGATAGCGGAAGTGGGAACATTCATCCACAACTACTACAAGGATCCTGATGAAATACTTGAACAGATCCTCTAACTTTAATTAAGTATATTTAATTGAAGGCAGATTTAATATTATACTTAGGTGGTTACAATGGTTTTTGAGGGGCTCAAACATTTTTTCAATAGATTGGGAGGGATCACTGTTGATTCAACTAAAAAAGTTGGAGAAGGAGTAACTGTTCCAGTTGAAAAATTGAATGGTATAGGTAACAGGGCTGGAAAAGTCAGATCAGGCATTAAAAGATCTTCATCAAAGGCTAAAGAATCATCTAAAGGATTTAGTTTTACTTCTAAAACTCAGAGCACAGTAAAAAGGAGATCTCCTCGTGTTATCGAGAAAATGCGGATGGATAAAGATGAGATAGAAATCTTCAAGGATCTCATTGACAAGAAATATGATCGTGGAGATACCACTCCTAAACCCGAAGATGCTCAAAAGGAAGCGTATAAAAAGGCTTCACTCGAGGAACTTCTTAAAGAAGATGAAAAGGCAGATTTAGAGCCCAAGTTGATCATAGTTATTGGAGGAATATCCTTCGTAGTTGTTTTCATGCTGATGATCGTGTTGGGATTTGGAGTGATTATTGGGGCGGTTTTTGGACTCATCATCCTGATGATGTCGATTATTTTTGTGTTCCTTCCCAATATTAAAAAGGGGTCACGGTCCAACGAGGCATCTAGGGAACTTCCATTCGCTCTTAGACAAATGGCAACTGAATTAAGGGCTGGAATAGGTATGCATGATAGTATGCGTTCTGTTGCTCTTTCAGGTTATGGTGCACTTTCGGAAGAATTTGCAAGAGCTCTTGAAGAAATTAAATATGGGGAAACCACAGAGAAGGCGCTTACTGATATGAGTGAAAGGGTTAATTCTGAAGGTTTAAAAAGAGCCATTTATCAGATCACCAGAACCCTTTCAAGTGGTGGGGATCTTGCAAAGACATTGAACGTGATTGCTGATGATACGGCCTATGAAATGAGAATGAAACTAAAGGACTATTCCCAGAAACTTAACTCATTCACCATGATTTATATGTTCGTGGCCATTTTGGGTCCAGTTATCACTATGATTATGTTAATAGCAGCTTCAACTGTTATGGGAACAGTTTTACCTCCAATGCTTCTGTTAATGCTATATCTATTTTTGTTTCCTATGATTGTGGCATTTATGGCATTTATGATTAAAAGACTTGAACCACAAGTTTGAATTTGTTCGGTACAACACAAAAAGTTGTCATACTTTTTTTCATTTATACAGATTCAAAATCCTAGATGATTACTGACCAACAAACGTTCAAAGCTCTTTTAAGCCATTATAACATAGTAGTTTTACTCATTCGTAATACCACATATTTATATATTCGATGCATACAAAAGAAAAAACATCATTATAAATCATTAATAATTTGGTGATAATCATGGCACCTAAACCAAAGGAACTTAAAGCCGATTTTTGGAAAACAAAGGATTTCAAGATATCAATAGGAGATATTATCTCGGAAGAGGGGATTGAATCTACAGATGAATCATCTGTGGTCATGGGTCCCACTCAAAAGCCGAATGTGACAGATCTTAGATCGTGGGACATGAAGCTGCTTGAAAGATATCCCCCATTTTATTCACCTTTCTGTGATATGTGCTGTTTATGTACATATGGAAAGTGTGATCTTCTAAATAAGAGGGGTGCATGTGGAATTGATGCTGAAACTCAACAAGCAAGGACAATTCTTCTTGCATGTTGCATAGGATCAGCAGCTCATTCTGGTCATGCAAGACATCTTGTGGACTATCTGATAGAGAAAAAGGGGGAGGATTTTCCAATAGATTTGGGAATGGATATAGATATTGAAGCACCTATAATGAGGACTTTAATTGGTAAAAAACCCAAAGTACTTGGAGATCTCAAGGAGGCCTTGGATTATCTTGAAGAACAGATGGTACATCTTTTATCAGCATGTCACACTGGTCAAGAAGGAAACAGTAAGGATTTTGAATCCAAAGCCCTTCATGCAGGTTTAATGGATAACCTTGGAAAGGAAGTTGGTGATATTGCACAGATCGTGGCACTTGATCTTCCTAAGGGTGATCCCGAAGCACCTCTAGTTGAACTTGGAGTGGGAACCATTGACAGAGAAAAACCAGTTATTCTCTGCATAGGACACAACGTGGCTCCGGGGGCTGGAATAATGGATTATCTTGAGGATCAAGAGTTGGAAGATGACCTTGAGGTATGTGGAATTTGTTGTGCCGCCATAGATATCACGCGTTACAACCACAATGCCAAAATTGTAGGTCCCATATCAAAACAGCTTAAATTCATAAGAAGCGGTGTTGCAGATGTTATAGTTGTTGATGAACAGTGCATAAGAACAGATGTTCTTGAAGAAGCCAAGAAAAACAACGCAGTAGTCATAGCAACAACTGACAAAATGTGTCTGGGACTCCCTGATAAAACCAATGAAGATTCAGATAAAATCGTTTCAGAACTCATAAACAACCAGATAGATGGAGCACTCATACTCGACCCAGATAAGGTGGGTGAAGTGGCTACCAAAGTTGCAATGAAAACATCTGGAGAAAGATCCAAAGTTCAGGTACTGCCTGACATGGATGAAGTTGTGGAACTTGCAAAAAAATGCACAGAATGTGAATGGTGTGTTCGTGTATGCCCAAACAGCCTGCCAATGATGGATGCTGTGGTTGCCACTGCTGAGGGTGACATCTCAAAGATGGAAGAACTTTACAACAACGATGTATGTTACTCCTGCGGTAGGTGTGAGCAGGAATGTCCTAGGGACATACCTATAATATCTATGATGGCTAAGGTAGGAGAAAAAGATCTTGAGAACCAAAAGTACAATGTTAGGGCAGGAAGAGGACCAGTTCAAGATGTGGAAGTCAGAAGGGTGGGTGCACCCATCGTACTTGGTGACATTCCGGGAGTCATAGCATTTGTAGGTTGCACTAACTATCCTGATGGTGGGGAAGAAGTTGCAAAAATGGCAGAAGAGTTCTTGGAGAGAAACTACATAGTGGTTACAACTGGATGTGGTGCAATGACCCTGGGAGAATACAGGGATGAAGAAGGTAACACTTTATACGAAAGGTACAGTGGATCATTCGATGCTAAAGGCCTGGTAAATATGGGGTCATGTGTATCAAACGCTCATATTCCTGGAGTTGCCATAAAAATAGCCAATATATTCGCCAAGAAACCACTTGAAGGAAACTTTGAAGAAATTGCTGATTACATCCTAAACAGGGTTGGAGCTTGTGGAGTTGCATGGGGAGCATATTCACAGAAAGCAGCTGCAATTGCTACAGGAGTAAATAGGTGGGGGATACCGGTAGTTGTTGGTCCACAAGCCTCTAAATACAGGCGTTTATTCTTAGGAAGAACAGATAAGGAAGATTCCTGGAGAATAAATGACCTTAGAAAGCACACTGAGGTTGCTGGTGAACCTGCTCCTGAACATCTCTTGTACGCTGCAGAAACCATTGGGGAAGCAACTGTGATGACTGCAAAATTATGCATAAGACCAAATGATACTTCTAAAGGCAGGCAGCTGAAATTAAATCATTACATCGATCTCCATAAAAAGTACTTTGGAACGTTACCCAATGATGTTTACAAGTTTGTAAGGGTTGAAAAGGACATTCCAATAACATACAAAAGGGATGTAATGCAGATCTTAGAGGAAAATAACTGGAAACCACGTGAACTTCCTCAGGAACCATCTTTAATGGATATGAAAGGTGATTAAGATGAATGAAAGAGTAATTCCATGGCAACCCACGGTAATTGCCGGACCTAAACAGGCCCTGCTTGTAACGCCTGAAACAGCAAAAATGATGATGAAAAAGGCTAAACGGCCTTTGCTTGTTATTGGACCATTGGCCAAGGAAGAACCCCTTCTAACACATTCAATTGAAATAGCCGAGAAATGGGATCTGCCTGTTGTGACTACTGCAGATACATTCAAAACATTTTCAGAGAGAAATGTGGAAACAAAATCATACGGTACAGTGGAAATATTGAACCTTCTAAAGGATCCAGATTGGAAAGGTATTAGGGGTGAAGGACAGCACGACCTTGTCATTTTTGTGGGGGGCATTTATTACATGGCTTCTCAGGGTCTTTCAACGCTGAAACACTTTGCACCACATTTGAAAACACTGACCCTGTGCAAATATTTCCATTCCAATGCAGATGCTTCATTTCCTAACATGAATGATGAAGAATGGTCAAAATACTTAGAAAAAATGAAATTAAATTAAATTAAACATCTGTTGAATCTTATAGCAGAAAACACTGATTTGGAGGAATTCAATGTTTGAAGATATACCTGTGGATGTCAGCCCCATGTATGAGGGAGAAAGGATAAGGGCAGCGAACATGTTCGTTGAACTTGCAGGTCCCAAGTCCATTGGGGCAGAACTTGTTCAAGTAGAAGAAGATGTAGAAGATGGGAAGGTAGAAGTAATCGGACCCGATCTAAATGGAATGAAAGAGGGTGAAATTTACCCTTTCGGTCTTTTAATAGAAATCAAGGGCGAAAAATTGGAAAAAGAACTTGAAGGTGTTATAGAACGTCGAACTCACGAACTCTGTAACTACGTCAAGGGATTCATGCACCTCAATCAACGAGACCAAATATGGTGTCGTGTGAGTAAGGAAGCTGTAGAATCAGGTTTCGGATTTGAACACCTTGGAAAAGCAATTTCAATATTATTCAAGGAAGAATTTCCAATTATTGAAGCAATTTCCATAAAAGTGTTAACTGACCAAGAAGAGGTTGAAACATTCCTTGCCAACGCATCCAAACAGTACGAAGAAAGGGATTCCAAGGCACGTGAACTTTCTGATGAAGATGTGGATGTGTTTTATGGGTGTGTCATGTGCCAGTCATTTGCACCGACCCATACTTGTGTGGTAACACCAGACAGAACAGCTTTATGTGGGGCCATAAACTGGTTTGACTGCAGAGCTGCTGCAAAAATGGATCCTGATGGGCCAATATTTGAAATTGAAAAAGGAGAAGTATTGGATGATGTTAAAGGTGAATATGTTAACGTGAATACAGTTATGGCAGACAAAACCCAGGGTACTGTAGAACGAGTATATCTTCACAGTGTTTTCGGTTATCCACACACATCCTGTGGATGTTTTGAAGCTGTAGCATTTTACATACCTGAATTGGATGGAATTGGAATTGTTGACAGGGATTATAAAGGAGAAACTCCCCTTGGAATTCCATTCTCTGCAATGGCAGGACAGTGTTCTGGAGGTAAACAGGTTGAAGGATTTGCAGGTTTAAGTTTGGAATACATGCGTTCTCCCAAGTTTTTACAAGCTGATGGAGGATACGAGCGTATTATATGGTTACCAAAGGCGATAAAAGATTCTTTGCTCGAGTTCATACCTGAAGATCTGGCAGATAAAATACCTACGGAGGAAGAAGCCAACAGCATAAAAGAAATAAGAAAATTCTTAAGAGAACACGACCACCCTGTTGTTGAGAGGTTAAAAGAATCTATAGAATCAGCTGCTCAAGAAGTTGAAACAGAAGAAGTTGTTGAGGAAGCAGCCACTGGATCTGACTTCATGATGGATGAAGCTCCAATGCAACAAGTAGGATACGTACCAGAAATCTCAGTACCTTCCTCAAATGGAATGAAAATTATCTTTAAAAATGCAAAGATCTACGCTGAGAAAGTTATAATAAAAAAGAAATAAATTCTTAACACAAAAATGGAGACTATCTAGTGATAATAGCTGTAAGTGGTAAGGGTGGAACAGGTAAAACCCTTCTTTCATCCCTCTTAATCAAGGAACTTTCAGAAAAGGGTAAGGATGTGCTAGCAATTGATGCAGATCCTGACTCCAATCTTCCTGAGGCATTAGGTGTAGAAGTGCTTAAAACTGTGGGTGACGTACGGGAAGAACTCAAGATCGACACAGCCCAGGGAAATATCCCCAAAGAAATGAATAAATGGGATATTCTGGACTACAAGATCATGGAAGCCGTGATTGAAACCCCTAAATTTGACTTGCTTGTAATGGGAAGACCAGAGGGAAGTGGTTGTTACTGTGCAGTCAACAACATACTGAGGAAGATCATTGAAACATTGTCAAAGAACTACGATTACATTGTTATTGATACAGAAGCCGGCCTTGAACATTTAAGCAGAAGAACAACACAAAATGTCGATACAATGCTTGTTGTAACCGATAAATCTAAAAGAGGAATGTTAACTGCTCAAAGAATTGGTGAACTGGCAAATGAACTTGATATCAACTTTAAAAATATATTCTTAGTTGTAAATAGAATTACTCCAAAAAATGAAGATTTAATACTTAAAAAAGCCGAAGATACGGGTATTGAAATAATTGGAACCCTATACGAAGATAGTCAAGTAGCAGAATATGATGTTGAAGGAATTCCATTGATAACTCTTTCAAATGATTCTGAATCTGTTCAAACTGTTTCAAACATAGTATCTAGGATTTTAAAATGAATTAAGGATGTGTATCAATGGATAAAATGACACAACTTCTTAAACTACTGGAAAATACAGACACCATAGAAATAAATGATTTTAGAATGGACTTTGATGAGCTGGAGATTCAAATAATGCCGGCCGTCCAAAGAATGGTGCAGCAAGTGGCTCAAAAACAGGCTGAAGTTGCAAAAGAAGTACTGCCAACCATGGACCCATTTGCACCTCCAGTGCACAACTGGCCTGGAGAGGTTGCAGAAGTTCAACTTGGGGCAGGATCAAGGAAATCGGTCTTCTTAGGTGGGCAGAAAGCGCTTTACAGATTTGAAGAACCTCAACCAAACCCTCCTGTTGTAACCTTCGATGTTTTCGATATTCCAATGCCAGGACTTCCAAAGCCAATAAGAGAACATTTTGATGATGTTATGGAACATCCTGGGGAATGGGCTAAAAAAGCTGTTAAGGACTACGGTGCCAACATGATCACCATACACCTCATCGGAACTGGGCCTAAGGTCATGGACAAAACACCACGCCAGGCAGCTCAAGACATTGAAGAAGTTCTTCAGGCAGTTAAGGTTCCCCTTGTTATAGGTGCTTCTGGAGATCCTGTCAAGGACCCAATAGTCCTTGAAGCAGCTGCTCAAGCAGCAGAGGGCGAAAGATGTTTGCTTGCTTCTGCAAACCTTGATCTTGATTACAAAAAGGTTGCAAAGGCTGCTGTGGATTACAATCATGCAGTTCTATCCTGGGCAATAACTGATGTAAACATGCAAAAAACACTGAACAAGTACCTGATGAAGGAAGGGCTAACACAAAACGACATTGTGATGGATCCAACCACTTGTGCATTGGGTTACGGAATAGAATTTTCCATCGATGTTATAACCAGAACAAGGTTAGCAGCCCTCAAGGGAGACACAGATCTTCAGATGCCAATGTCTTCGGGAACAACCAATGCATGGGGTTCACGTGAAGCATGGATGAAGAAGGATGAATGGGGTCCAACAGCATATCGTGGCCCAATTTGGGAAATAATAACCGGATTAACCATGATGCTGTGTGGAGTTGACATATTCATGATGTTGCATCCATCATCAGTAAAAATGCTTAAAGAAATAGGAAACACATTCACCAGGGATTACCTGTCTACAGATGTCCCTGATATCACAAACTGGATCACTGAATTAGAATAAGGAGGTAATAAAATTGCAAGTCACTGCAATGGAAATTTACAGGTTACTCCCCAAAACAAACTGTGCAAAGTGTGGAGAGGCTTCATGCATGGCCTTCGCAACCAAACTGTCCGACAAGGAAACTGACCTTGAACTGTGTACACAGTTGGTTGCCAATGAAATGGAAGAACTCGAAAATCTACTTGCACCTGCTGTAAGGGAAATTACCATAGGAAAAGGGGATAAAACCATCGTAGTTGGTGGGGACGAAGTACTTTACAGATATGAACTCACCTATTACAATCCAACACCAATCATAATTGATGTTAACGATGACATGGATGAAGAAGCACTTGCTGAGCGAGTAAAAATCATCGAAGAGTCTGAATTTGAGCGTACCGGTGAAACATTAGTTTTAGATGGTATAGCACTGAGAAATTCTTCGGGAAATGCTGATAAATTTGCTGAAACTGCTTCAAAACTAAAATCATCAAAACTACCATTGGTATTGTGTTCATTGGATCCTGCTGCAATGAAAGCAGCCCTGGAAAATGTGGGCGATGAAAGGCCACTAATTTATGCTGCAACCGAAAACAACTTCGATGAAATGGCTGAACTGGCACTGGAATATGATTGTCCACTGGCAATTTTTGTTCCAAACGATCTAGAGAAGATGAAGGAGATCTCAAATATTCTTCGATCCAAGGGTGTGCATGAACTAGTTCTTGATCCAGGTACCTATGTCAACGATGGAATCGGCGATACCCTTGATAACTTCGTAATGATCAGGAGACTGGCCATTGAAGAAAGGGATGAAGATTTCAGATTCCCAATTATGGGAATTCCAGCTTTAACATGGTTGTACGAGGATGATGAAGTACAGGGCGGTATTAAAGAGGCAACAATCGCAGCCACTTTGATGAATAAATATGCAGACATGCTAATAATTCATGGAACAAATATATGGGAACTCATACCAGTTTTAACCTTACGTCAGAGTGTTTTCACAGATCCAAGGAAGCCACAGGCAGTAGATCCAGGACTGTACGAGTTTGGTGAATTAAATGAAGAATCGCCAGTTGCACTCACAACCAACTTCGCACTCACCTACTACACAGTAGAGGGAGATCTTAAATCTGGAAAATCCAATTGTTACCTCCTTGTACTGGATACAGAAGGACGTGCAGTTGATGTTTCTCTTGCAGGGGGACAGCTGACTGGGTCATCTGTGGCAGAATTGATTAAAGATTCTGGTATAGAAGATAAGGTTAAAACAAGAACCCTGATTATACCTGGTCTTGCAGCACCAATTAGTGGTGAGATTGAGGATGATTCAGGATGGGAAGTTCTGGTAGGTCCAAGGGACTCTTCAGGAATGCCTGATTTCTTCCACAAGCTAAAAGAAAAACAGGAAGCCAAGTAAAAAGATGAACAAAACTAAAAATTTCATGGGAATGATTCAATGAAAACATTGATGGTAGTAGATCCAAGAATGTGTACCGAGTGCAAGGACTGTGTCACAGCATGCAAGGAAGAACACGGAGTTGCACGGGTGAAAAAAACATCCACAGTACCCCTCTTCTGCATGCACTGTCATCCTGATAAGGCTCCATGTGCAAGAATATGCCCAACCAATGCAATAAAGGAAGAAGATGGAGTGCTGATGGTTGATGAGGATGCTTGCATACTCTGCAGGCTGTGCATGATCTCATGTCCAGTGGGGATGATGGTTATGGATCTCGAAAAGAAATCCACACAGAAATGTACATTGTGTCTTGAAAAGGAGGACAGAATTCTTCCAGCTTGTGTTGAAGCATGCAAAGACAATGTTTTAAAGGTTTTCTCTGTGGAGGATCTAGAAGATCTCAAAGACGACACAACATTTGCAGACATAATTGAAGAGGCAATGAAGATATACCAAGAGAAGATATGATCAAATCTTCCAATATTTTCTTCTTAACCTAACATAAAAGTAGAATTGAATCCCTATTTTTTTTTATTTTTCGAGCAATATTTTATCTGATTTTATTTTAAAACCTTCATTATTAAGCATTTCAATTTTCATTTGTTTTCCTCCCCTAAAACCACCAATCTTACCATCAGACCTCACAACTCTATGGCAGGGAACCACAATTGGGAATGGATTTTTGCCTATGGCTGTTCCAACTGCTCTGTAACCTTGGGTTTTCACAGCTGTTGCAATTTCTTTGTAGGTTCTCACATGACCCTGTGGTATTGAAGCAACTTCTAAAATAACATCCCTTTCAAAGTCGGTGTTCAGTGTGGAAGTTTCATGGGAGGATTCATTGGAGATATCCATTTCAAGGAGTTCCATGTCGAAGTTTGATGTGTTTCCATGGTACATATCAGCTATGATCTCAACAACCTTGTCGTACATATTATTTATTATGAATTTAGGATGGTGGTTGGATATTTCAGTTACCAAATCTTCAAGGTTGGTTCTGGGGAGTGCTATCCTTACGATCTTTCCCTTTTGCGAAAATGCTGCTGCGAAGTATAGTTTGCTAGTTTTATGAATTGAAATTATCACGAGATCATTTCTTTTGTTCATAGTTTTCAACCAACCAAAGTCTTCAGTCCATGTTCATAAACTTAGAATGAATAAGATCTTGAAAAATTATTTTTTTTAGGTATGAATTTTGAAACTATCTACAATGAGATCTACATCGTCGTTAAATATTTCGAAGTTGTCGGGTTCACCAGCAAACCACAAGTAGTACAACATGTCCTTCTTTTTATAGGCAACTATCATTATCTTGGTCACCGATGATCCATGGGGATTTTCACCCACCAGTATATAGGTTTCCATACCCCTAGAAATAAAACCCATCTCAGATGTGATCCTACTGTTCTGCATCATGAACACATTCTTAAGAATTTCAGCAAATTCTTCTGCACTTATATCTTCAGCCTCATCATTCCTGTTAATTGAGAAATGTATCGAGTTGTTGGCAACACCACCAATAATAACTTTTTTATCATCAGTAGTTTCAATTATCTCCCATTTATTAGGATATTCGAATGAAATCTCACCGTTTTCAAAATGAACAATCCAAGAACCTTTTCCAAGGGCTTGAATTTTTTGTAGAGCTTCTTCAGCTTTAATTCTGACGTATATGTACTGGTCATCAAGAGCATTGATAAGGGCATCTACAGCTCGTTCATCACCAATATTTCCTAAAGCTTCGATTATACGGCCTCTAACGTATTTATTCTGGTTTTTATATCTCGAGTTATAAAGAGAATCTATGAGGGGTTCCACAGCCCTTTCATCTTTAATTTTTCCCAGAACCACGGCAATCTGGGATCGAAGTTGCCAATCCTCATTTTCAAATGATTTTAACAGTTCTCCAACTGCAGGTTTACCAATTTTTCCGAGGGCCATAACAGATTTCCATCTAACATCACTGTCAGTATCATTGAGGGTATTCACAAGGGGTTGGATTGCCCGTTCATCCCCAATTTTTCCAAGTGCTATGGCAGCATACTTCCTTACATGCCAATCAGGATCTGTGAGGGAATTTAAAAGAGGTTCATAGCCTTTTTCATTACCAATATCTCCCAGTGCTATGGTAGCATTCCTTCTTACAGCCCAACTAGTATCGTTGAGAGCAGTGATAAGGGCATCTACACCTCCTTCGTCATTCAACCTTCCAAGTGCAGCAGCTGCCTTCCAACGAACTTCTTCATCAGAATCCTCAAGCAAGGTTTCTATTAAAGCAGGCACGGCCTTTTTATCTCCGATTAGTCCCAATGCTTCTGCAGAATTTTCTCTAACTGCAATAAGAACAGTATATTCGTCCTGCCAATCTTCGTATTTCAGGGATTCAATCAATGCGTCCACTGTTCTTTCATCACCAAGTCTTTTGAGTGAAATTGCAGCTTCTTTCCTTATTAAGTAATCTTCATTCTTTAAAGCTTTGATCAACCCATCAACATCTTTTGATTCTTCCATCAATTCAATATCTGGGTTGAATTCTTGTTCAATTGAATCCATCTATGAATTCACATCCTTTAACACGAAAGTTCATAATAATGTTAATAATTATAATATGAGAGTTTTCAAATAAATAATTTGGTGTTTAATCTTACCAATTAATATTGAAAACTGTTTAACCCTTTCTTTTTAGAATTTAACAATTTTAATCTAGAGAATTTCCGTTAATAGTTTCATTAAATTTGGATTTTTTCCCACAAATTTCAGTGCAGCTATCTTGGATATGGATTCAATGTCTTGGTTTTCTATAAACTCGGCAAGAGAATTCATATCTTTGTCGCTGAGTTTATCTGCCATTTTACGGTACTTAGCAGATTGTGACAAACCCTTTCCAACCTCTTTTTTCCAAAGTTTTTCATAGTTTTTGAGGTAGTTGGAGGAACAATCCTCATTTTTCACAGATTCTGCTGCCACTTCCCCCGCAATTCTTGCACAAGTTATTGTGGGATGTATTCCACCGCCAGTAATTGGATCAACGTGCCCTGCTGCATCTCCAACAACTAATAAACCATCGGTATAAGTTTTTTCTATTGGTCCTGACACAGGCACACCGCCAATGTTGAGTTCAACTGGTGTAGCATCTAATTTTGATACAAATTTATCCAAGTAGTAGAGTGGTGTTTTATCAGAACTTCTTATACCCACCCCTACATTGGCCACACCATCTCCCTTTGGAAATATCCATACGTAGCCCTTGGGCGCAACATTTTCTCCAAAGTAAAATTCCAGGTAGTTAGGATCTACGTCCACCCCAACCATTTCGTACTGTGCACAGGAACAGATCTGGGTTGGGGATTGGATGGTTTTTAAACCCGCCATTCTGGCCATGTTTGATTCAATGCCGTCTGCAGCGATTACAACGTCTGCTTTTACTTCGATGGTCTCACCCAAATGTTTTGCAATCACTCCACAAACTTTATGATCTTTAATTATCAGGTCTTTAACAGCGGTCTTAACCATAATATCAGAACCTGATCTGGCTGCTTCGGATGCTAATTCTTTGTCAAATATTTTACGATCCAAAACAAGACCTTCTGCAACTCCTCCTTCATAGTTGATGCATCTTCCGTCGGGGGCGTGAATGTTAGCACCTTTAATTCTGGATCTAATGTACTTCTCGTTTGGTCTTATTTCGAGGGTTTCAAATGTGTTGTACGTGACTCCCTCGGCGCACTGCACAGGACTCCCTATTTCCTGCCGTTTTTCCAGCATTAATACATCAACATCTGATTTTGCTGCAAAGAGTGCAGAAGTTGATCCACCTACCCTAGCACCAACCACAACAACATCGTACCTGAGTTTAGTCATCGTCCTTCCCCACAATCAATGCTCCTAGTGGACATACATAAACGCAGTTACCACAGTCTGTGCATCCCATCTCAACTTTCAACCCGTTTTCAGCGAGTTCAATTATTCCCTCTGGACACACAGTCACACAAGATCCACAGTATCCACAATAATCTGACTGGACTTCCATCGATTATACCACCCTACAATTTTTGTTGTATTATATTAGACAAAGTTCATATATAGATTTGTGTCGAGTAAATAAGGAATAATATGGTTTGGGATGTTATCTGTTAGTAAACAGGGGATTTTCCATCCTTGTTTATCAAACTCTGTAGGATCGAGGTACATGACAACCACAAAAAACCGTTAACTTAATATAGGATGTAAACTAATTTCGATTGTATGCAGGGGTGCCCGAGCTGGCCAAAGGGGGTGGACTTAAGATCCTCTGGCGTAGGCCTACGTGGGTTCGAATCCCATCCCCTGCACTTTTATTCAATTTTAGTCTTGTTAAACAGGTAAAAATTTTAAGTTACAACTATTAATACCTGTAAAATGCCTCAGTGGCTCAGGGGTAGAGCGATGCCTTGGTAAGGCATAGGCCGGGGGTTCAAATCCCCCCTGAGGCTTATATTTTTAATATTTTTTTCCCATACCATTATCCCCATTACATGACATGCTAAATTAAAATAACTCTTTGGTGTTTAATGTGCAAAAAAAGATTATTCAAATATCTGATATCCATTTTGGTGAGAAAACCTTTTCTATGGAACTTAAAAACAATTTATTAAGACAAGTTACTGATGAAAATCC
>JAEZAV010000064.1 GCA_023430285.1 Methanobacteriota archaeon
GCAATTTTCTTACAAGACAATAATAAATTCAAAATAGGGAATTTTATTAAATAGTACATACTATTTAGAATTTAAAGATTGGAGTATGTAAGATGTTTGAAGATATAAAGATTCCCGGATATTTGAATAAAATTGTCGTTTTAGTGTTAGTAGTATTGGCCTTGGCTGGGCTTAAGCTTGTTTCATCTATTTTAGGGCCGATTCTAATTGCCATGTTTTTCAGTATTCTTATATATCCATTTTTAAAGTGGTTAAATAGAAGGGGTTTTTCTTACAACGTGTCAATTATCATCACACTAGTTGGATTTGCAGTGCTTGGTGGAGTAATAATTGAAATTCTCTACTTCAGTTTGAGTCAGATGGTTAGTGCACTTCCATCATTTTCAATAAACTCATCAACAGCACTTTCTTCTGAAGCCAATTACGTGGCACAGACCATTATCTCACACTTTCCAATGGGTGCTGTGACTGACATAGTTGGAACAGCTGTATTTGTATTCTTCGCAACCATATTCATGATATACGAAATTCCCAAACTTAATGTAAGGTTAGAGAAGGGATTGGGAAAAGATAACAAGAACTTGAATGAGATGATTGATCTTATTGATACATTTATCAAGTACTTCTTAATCCGGGTTAAGGTTAACTTGTTTGCAGCTCTGGGTTTCATTGGAATATTTTTAGCCTTCGATATTAATTTCGCACTTCTTTGGGGAATTCTAACCTTTTTCCTTGGTTTCATACCCTACATTGGAATTATGATAGCTGCCATACCCCCAATTCTGGCTACCTGGGCAAAGTATGGTATTCAAGGTGCGATACTTATCACCATTCTCTTCATCATAGTTAACACCATAGCTGAAAGTATCATATTCCCGAGACAAACTGGTAAAGGACTTCAAATGTCAATTTACGTTGTTTTTGTGTCGTTGTTTGTATGGGGATGGATACTCGGTGCTTCCGGATTTTTATTGGCCATTCCATTAACCATAATTCTGATCAAATACCTTGAAAAGTACGATGAAACACGTTGGCTTGCAATTCTCATGACCAGCGATGATGATGAAAATACCACGAAAAAATAATGGGACATCAACTGGTTACATATTTTGTTGATTGTAGATCCTAAGTTGTCTAAAGGATTTCCATTAGAACAAACAGTTTATTTTAAAAAAAAATATGGGCAAAGGTTGGTTTTTATCCAACCTCGAGGATCTCGTCAACAATGAACTGTCCACCACAGCTGCAATTTTCTATAAAGTCTCCTATTGAGTATGGAACAGTGTTTCCTGATACTTCATAGGTTTTTTCTTGGTCACAAGTATCACATTTAGCTACAACTATCCAGTCCATCTTATTTACCTCCTAATGAATTGTTTTTAAAGTTTGCATGGGTCTATGTAACCCGCCCTTATTAGTTGGTCTGCCAGGATTATTGATACTGTTGCTTCCGCCACAGTTGTTACCCTTGGACAGATACATGGGTCGTGCCTGCCCTGAATTATTATGTCCTTAGATTCCATTGATTTAGTATCAACTGTTTTTTGTGTCAATGAAATTGATGGTGTTGGTTTAACTGCCATGCGAATGTTTATAGGCATTCCAGTTGTGATTCCTCCAAGAATTCCTCCAGAATGGTTTGTTTTTGTTTTTATTGTATTAGTTTCGATTAAAAATTCATCATTCATTTGTGAACCTTTGAGTTCTGCTGATTTGAATCCTAATCCTATTTCTACACCCTTAACAGAACCTATTCCCATGAGTCCGCCTGCCAATTCTGCGTCTAGTTTTCCAAATATTGGATCACCTAGTCCTGCAGGTGAATTTAAAACAACTGTTTCGACTATTCCTCCAATAGAATCTCCAACCTTCTTTGTTTCAATTATTTCTGCTTCCATTTTTTCTGCTGCTTCGAGATCTGCACATCTAACTGCATTCTGGTTTATGTTAGTTTCCAGTTCGTTGACATCAACAGGTCCTGCCTTGATAGTTCCGACTTGAGTAACATGGGATATTACTTTGATGTTTAATGTGTTGAGGAGTTTTTTTGCAACTGCTCCCCCTATTACATGACCTATGGTTACCCTACCACTTCCACGTCCTCCTCCTCTGTAGTCGTAAACACCATATCTTGCTTTCCAAGTGTAGTCTCCATGACCCGGTCGGGGAGTGTCTTTGATATTTTTATAGGCAGAAGAATCCATGTCTGCATTGTAAACCAGTGCTGTTATGGGAGTTCCGTCGGTTTTTCCCTCAAAAATTCCAGATACAATTTTAACTTGATCCCTTTCATTTCTTGATGTGGTGAGATTACTGGTTCCAGGTCTTCTTTTATCTAATTCTGTCTGTATATCTTGTGCTGATAGTTCTAGACCTGCTGGACATCCATCAATTACTGCTCCAAGTGCAGTGCCATGGCTTGATCCAAATGTAGTGACAGTGAAGATTTTACCCATACTATTTCCCGACATATTTGCATCCTATTATATTTTTTTTTATTGTGAAAAATTGTTTAAATCATCAACCATACCCCTCAAAAACAGAAGGCACATGTCCCAATTTTTTTGTCATATCCCCTATTTTCAAGATATATTTCTGGACGTTTACCAATGTCTCAAGGGTTTTTTTATGTTTAGTTGTGTTTCTATTGTTTTTATAGTAATATTTGGTAGTTTAGATCATATAACCCTTAAGTTAAATCTTAAAACAAAATATTTGATTGGAAGATAAGAACGTTTTAGGTTTAAATCGCACCTAATATATTTGTTGAGACTTTATTTAAATTAAAATAGTGAATTTAATGTTTAAAAGAAAAATAATAATTGTTTAGGTAGTCTAATTGTTTAAGAAATGATGTTCACTGGTACCTTTGATTCTTTAATGATTTTATCTGTTGTTCTTCCTAATAAGAATTTTTCTAAGCCTTTTTTGCCTGATTTTCCCATTATTACCTGGTCAATTCCTTCTTCGTCTATGGTTTTTAATATAACATCAGAGGGGTTGCCTTCCTTTAAAAGGATCTTGAAATTGATATTTTTACATGTGCCATTGCATTGATTTTCTTCAATTGTTTCTTCAAATTTTTTTACTGCATTTTTCATATCGTTTCTAAGTTCTTCGTCCACAGATTCTCTGACTTCTGGTTGTGGTATGGCATCAAGATAAGATGTGTCTATAACGTTTAAAATAATTATTTCAGCACCACTCATATCTGCAAGTGATATGGCATGCTCACCTGCTTTAATAGCATTTTCAGAACCATCTGTAGGTAGTAATATTTTTTTGTGCATTTCAAATCTCCTCCTTTTTAACTATGACAAAATCTCATAAAAAATGGGAATAAGGAAAAATTTCTATGGTTTCCCATTTGAATTTCCCAATACATTCCACTTAAATTTTTTTTTAACCAAGGAATGGTTTTCCTATTGTTAAAATTACGGCTATTGTAACGATTATTCCAATTACAACCATTGGAATTCCTGCTTTGAGGATTTCTTTGATCTTCACATATCCTGTTCCGTATGCCATGGCAACTGTTGGATCTGCCATTGGGAACATGAATGAAAGTGAACATGAAATCGCAACAGGTACCGCGTATATACCTACTGGCTGACCTTGTGCAGCTGCAAGTGTCACAGATAAAGGAACTAAAATTGCTGCAAGAGCAATGTTAGACATTACCTGGGTGAATATTACTGCAATTATCATCAGCATGAGCATTATTGCTAGAGTTGAAACGTTGTTTCCCATCAAACCGATGAGGTCTTGTATGAGCCATGCTGCTGCGCCAGTATTTAGAAGGGCCGCTCCTAAAGACAATGCACCTCCAAAGAATATGATAAGTCCCCAGTCAACTCCTTCTTGAGCGTCTTTCCAGTCAATAACACCGGATATGAAGTACAGTGCAGCACCAATTAAAGCCACTGAATAACTGTCTAAACCAGTTATACCTGTTGTTACCCATAATCCTATGGTGAAGAACAGAATGACAGCGGTAATTTTTTCCTGCCTTGAGATTGGTCCCATGACACTCATTGATTTGTGCAGTGTTTCCTTTCCACCCACAATTCCTTTGACTTCCGGTGGGAATATCCAGCCTAACAATTTCCATGTAACAATTAACATGATTATTGCAAGTGGAAATCCGAAGATCATCCAGTTGGCAAATGGGAGGTGAGTGTAAGCTGCAGCCATCAAGTTCGGTGCTGTACCAATTTCAGTACCAAATCCACCTGCAAGTGAACCGTAAGAAGCACCTAAAACCATTGCCTTAGCAAAGTTACTGTTACCCTTCTCTGCATCATTTATACCAAATAATGGTATTATAGTTTTAATAATTGGAAGTAACATTGCAAATGCCACAACATTTTCAATCCAAGCGGATAAAAGTCCGGTACTGAAAACTGCAGCAAATATGCTCATGTTAGGTGTTGTTCCAACTTTAGATAGCATCCAGTAGGTGAAACGTTTAGCGAGCCCACTTTTACCAATTGCAACAGCTAAAATGAAACCACCAATCATTAAGAATAATATTGGATTGGCAAATCCAATTACTGCATTGCTAAAACTTGCAATGCCCAGAATTGGTTGTAAGAAAAGCAGTATTAGAGAGGTTACTGCTAAATGCTGAGCTTCACTAGCCCACATTATGATTGCAAATATTAATAGTGCAATTGCAGCATGTCCAGGATAATTTAAACCTGGTAATGGGACTAGCATGACCACTAAAAAAGCAATGATCGCTAAAGGCATCCCTAAAGTCTTAAAGCTAATTTTCGTAATTTATCCCTCCTTATTAGTTCAATTAAAATCTTGAACAAATTAGGTAGCGAGAATATATTATATATACATATTTTGTCGTGAATAATTGTTAAGAATTACGTTTATATAACATGAAAATTTGAGGTTAATTTAACATCAATTCAAAATAATTAAAACTTATTTTATCTCAAAAAGTGTTTGGATACATGATATCATGAATGAATACGATAATAAAAAGTTCATATCTATTTACACCCAATTATGTGATCTTTACGGACCACAAGGTTGGTGGCCTCTGCAAGACATTGTAACAGGTTTAACACCCACTAAAACAGGTGCACAAAATGGTTATCATCCCCTTGATTATGAGCTGCCCAAAACTCCCAACCAACAGTTTGAGATAATACTCGGAACTATTCTCACACAAAATACAGCGTGGACCTCAGCAGAGAAGGCTCTTAAAAATTTGAAAAATTTGGATGTTCTAGATTCCAAAAAAATTTTATCCATTGATACTGAAACACTTAAAGCAGCCATTAAATGTGCAGGATTTTTAAATCAAAAGGCAAAGTATATCACGGGCATTGCAGAATTTTTCAATGAGTTAGATGGTGAAACCCCATCAAGAAAAGAATTAATGAGTGTTAAGGGAGTTGGAAACGAAACAGCCGATTCAATTTTACTCTATGCATATAAGAAACCTTACTTTGTTGTAGATGCCTATACAAGACGAATATTCACACAGTTAAAACTCGTGAATGAAAAAGATAGTTACTTGGAAATTAAAAAAAAGTTTGAATCTAACCTACCCCCTGATTACAAGCTCTTTAATGAGTATCATGCAGTAATAGTGGAACATGCCAAAAGATATTACAGTAAAAAGCCATACGCAGTAAATGATCCGCTTGTTGATAAAAAAATAGAACAGTAGTTAATGGTTCAAAGAACTATTTATTCCTCAGGATTTCCATGAAAATAATCAGATTTACAGACATAAGTGTAACAGTTATCAGGCACACATTTAAACAAAGATTTGCCCTTGCAAAAATTTGTAATAAAATACCACCAGTTGCTTGGGTGGTTAAAAAGCTATTTTTTGATGGTGATGATATCCAGGTACTTCCAATGGACAATGCTGTGAAGAAAAATTCTTCAGTCCAGAGTATTGATGTTGATAGTCAGGTTCCATTGTCTGAAAGTTCGCCTGTGCCTAGTGATGTTTTAAAACTCATGATCAAACAGAGCAGATACCATTTCATAATGAATTTCTGCATCTGTAGAACTGCTAACAATTGTGAAAAGTTTCCCCACAAATTGGGATGCCTCTTTCTTGGAAAGGGAGCAAGTAGAATATCTCCAAGTGTAGGTAGGCAAGTGAGTGTTGATGAAGCCATTGAACATGTAAAAAAATGTGGTGAAGCTGGTTTGGTTCATATAATTTGACGTAACAAGATCGACAGCATATGGTTAAATGCAGGTAAACCTGATGAGTTACTCACCATATGCAACTGCTGTGATTGTTGTTGCCTTTGTAAAATGGCCCCTGAACTCCCTGAACATATTGGCAATAGCTTAATGCCAATGGATGGCATTGAACTGGTTTACAATCGGGATTTTTGCACTCTCTGCGGAGCATGTACGAAAGATGAATGCTTTGTTCATGCCATAACCATGGATACTGATGGAGTAACCATTGACAGAAAAAGATGCAGAAAATGTGGAAGATGTGTTGATTCTTGTAGTCTCGGAGGATTAACTATTTCTATGGATTCTGATACTGTAAACCGTTCCCTTGAACACGTTGAAAAATTGGTAGATGTTAATATGAGTTAAATTTACATCAACCAAGGCTTTTTTTTATTGGCTACAATTTTATAGTCAGACTGTCATATTAATTATCAAACTTGAAATATAATTAAAAAAAAAGTGATAGAAATGGAATTTCCAGTAACTAGAATGAGGAGACTCAGAAAGGATCAAAATATCAGAAATATTCTTACAGAAACTAAATTAAATCCAGAAGATTTCATATACCCTATTTTTATTAATGAAGCACTTGAGGACGGTAACAAGGAAGAGATAAAAACCATGCCTGGTCAGTTCAGGTTTTCAATAAACGATGCAGTTACCCACCTTAAAGAACTTGAATCAATTGGATTATCGTCTGTTATCCTGTTTGGAATGCCAGAAATTAAAGATGAAAAGGGATCAATGGCTTATCATAAAAATGGTGTGATACAACAAACAATTCGAAAACTTAAAACAGAAACAGACTTGGTTGTTATTACAGACGTATGTCTTTGTGAGTACACCTCCCATGGTCACTGTGGAATCATCAAGGATGGGAAAGTTTTAAACGACCCTACTCTAAACTACCTATCAAAAGTTGCTTTAAGCCACGCTGAAGCAGGAGCTGATATTGTTGCACCATCTGATATGATGGATGGTAGAGTTGCAAGCATCAGAAAAGTCTTAGACCTCAACGGTTACCAAGACACCATAATCATGTCTTACTCAGCCAAGTACGCCTCTGCATTTTACGAACCATTCAGGGAGGCTGTATGTTCAGCACCTAGTTTTGGTGACAGGAAAACTTATCAGATGAACCCTGCAAATTCCCAGGAAGCCCTGAGAGAGGTTAAACTGGACATAGCTGAGGGGGCCGACATGATAATAGTTAAACCTGCAATGCCATACATGGATATTATAAGAGAAGTTAAAGATGAATTTAAAATGCCCACAGTAGCATACCAGGTAAGTGGAGAGTACTCCATGATTATGGCTGGAATTGAAAATGGATACCTCACACAAGATTCAATTTACGAATCTTTACTGTCAATTAAAAGATCTGGGGCAGACCTCATCATCAGCTACTTTGCTCCTGAATTTTTAGAGGGAAAAATTTAATTTATACTCATTAAATGGTTTTGTTGGGAAAACTTATCCTTCCATACTACTTTCTTATAAAACTATTATATGGAAAAAATTCAATATATGAATTTAGAAATATTTAAGATAAAAAAAAAGGAGTTATTAATTTGGATCCTGATTTCATTGCAAAAACCGCCCAAATAGCATCCGTATTAGAAGTTAGTGGCTATCCTAAGCCTGGAAATGTGCACAGAACACAAGATTTCTCAGATATGGTGTTTGAAGACTTTTTAATCAGTGGAGTAGTGATTGGGAATATCATGGAAAAGGCTGCAAAACTTGGTCAAATCCATGGCTCAAATTCTAGAGAAATGTCCCAGATCGAAGTAGGGAAACTCATTAAAGAAGCGGTGGTTGAAACAGATAAATGGATAAAAAATAACACCAATTTAGGCATTATAATGCTTCTTACCCCCATCTGCGCTGCTGCTGGAATGAGTGAAGAAATAGAGGAACTTCAATACAACATAGATGAAATTTTAAGGGCAACTACACCTCAAGACGCTGTTAATCTTTATGATGCGATAAATATAGCTGAAGCAGGTGGAATGGGAGTTCAGGATGATTTAGATGTTTCAAACGATAATGCTAAAGCTGAACTCATAGAAAAGAACATCAACATGTTCGATGTTTTGGATCTATCATCCCAGTGGGACATGCTTGCAAACGAAATTACCAGAACCATGCCAATCACATTTGATTTGGGTTATCCTACATTTAAGGAAGTTAGAAAGGATCATGGCATAAATAAAGCCACTGTTCAAACCTTTTTAACCATACTATCAATCTATCCCGACACATTAATAGCACGGAAATATGGACTTGAAGCTGCACAAGAAGTTTCGGTAGATGCCAGTCTGATTATTAAGGAAGGTGGAGCGTTGACTGATAGTGGTATGGATATGATTATGGAATTCGATAATGATCTGGTTAAAAGGAAATTAAATCCCGGAACTACAGCAGATCTAACTGCATCATCGGTTATGGTTGCTCTTCTGGATGAATATAAAACAAATTTTAATTGATTACCGAAAATTTTTTGTTGTTGATAATTTTTTAGGTTTATTTAAGGGATGTTATGAAAATGAATGCAGATAAAATTGATAAAGTTATTGATGAATTGCACATCAACGAAAAGAAGGTTTTGAAGGGACTCGAGTCTGCTGGTTTAGAAG
>JAEZAV010000080.1 GCA_023430285.1 Methanobacteriota archaeon
GATACCACTGCTTTTACAGATACTCAACTTAGAGATGATTATGGTGAAGGTGATCTCTCAAAAACAGTTGATGCAATGCTTGATCTCATTGCAAAATCAAGAATTAAACTCAATATAAGCTGTCATATGCCTCCAATAACCTATAAAGAATTTACAGATTATATGTCTCGTTATGAATGTCCCGATGAAACTCTTGTGAAAGCAGAAACATGGATCGTGAAAAAAACTCCCAACAGGTACGACACCAAAATTCCCTCTGAAATATTCTATGAATATGTTCAAGACATGAGGGAAAGGATGAATAAAGGTATGAGAATATCTGAAAATGGAATATGGGAAGCAGCAGTAGAGTCCATGGTTATGATGTCACGAGGGACAAAAAAATCCGAAATTGAAGCAAAAGTACTTGGAAAAGCAATTACAGATTTTAGAAAACGTTACAGAGCAGCATTACGTAAAGGAACCCTTGACAGTGCTCCAGATCTTGATGTTCTCCTGCTTGCCAAGGAACTTGGTGCAGGGGTTGTTGCTGCAGATGAAGGAATCAAGGTATGGGCAGAAAGGCTCGGACTCAGATTTTTAAGTGCCAAATCCTTCCCACAAATGATGGAAGAGTATCTTCAGCACTATGACTAAACAACAAATTAAAAAAATTTCCATTGATTATGCAAGTACTTTTTTTGTTGAATACCACCATATTTTAAAAACATCGAGCCTAATAGTTTATAGTTGATACGAGACTCCTAAAAAAATATATAAATTTAATTTGATGAATGGCAGGGAAGAATAAAATGGAATTACAAAGACCTAGAGGAACCAGAGATTTTCTTTTTGAAGAGATGAAGGAAAGAAAAAATGTAGAAAATACCATGAAAAGAATATTTGAATCTTATGGTTACGGTGAAATTAAAACTCCAATCTTTGAAGAATTATCGTTGTTCACAACAAAATCTGGAGAAGGAATTAAAGACCAGATATATCACTTTCAAGATAAAAGCGGGAGAGATCTTGCACTCAGACCAGAATTAACTGCCCCAGTTGCAAGAATGTACATCAAAGAACTTCAAAAAGCGCCTAAACCAGTTAAAATGTACTACTTCGGTAGCTGTTTTAGGTATGAAAGACCTCAAGCAGGCAGATTTAGGCAGTTCTGGCAGTTGGGTTGCGAACTTATTGGTGGTAAATCACCAGGTTCTGAAGCTGAAGTAATAAGCATGGCAGCACACTGTCTAGATGAACTGGGACTTGAAAATTATGAGATACACATTGGAAACCTTGGAATTTTGAGGAACATATTAATTGATGCGAAAATTCTGGGTGACACCCAAGATCAAGTTATGGCAGCCATTGATAAAGGAGATGCTGAAGAACTTAAAACCCTTCTAAAATCCATAAATACTGATGAGGATTCTGAAGAACTGTTGTTAAAACTTATTGATATGAAGGGTGATGCATCAATATTGAAGGATGCTGAGACACTGATCAATTGCAGTGAAAATGCTTGTAATGCATTGTTCGAACTTGAAAAACTTTTAGAAGCATTAGAAGCCTTTGGATTTTCAAATTACACAGTTAACCTAGGTATTGCCCGAGGATTGGATTACTACACCGGCACAGTTTTCGAGATATACGTCCATGGCCTTGGTGCGCAAAAACAGATAAGTGGTGGGGGAACCTATAACTTAATAGAGCTGTTTGGTGGGGAAAAGGTGGAATCCACTGGATTTGCATTCGGTTTTGACAGGGTTATGGAAGCCTTGAAAAAACAGGAAACAACCATAGACAAAGAAGAAGCAGTCAAAGTATTTGTGGCTCCTTTAAATTCAGATTTAAGTCTTACTGGCTATGAGATTGTCCAGAAATTAAGGAAAGCCAGCATCGGTGCAGAAGTTGATCTGGTTGGTAAAAAGTTGAAGAAGATCCTTTCATACGCTGACACAAAACAGATAAGTTACGTTGTTCTTCTTGGATCAAGAGAGTTTGAAGAGGGCAAAGTAACAGTCAAGGATATGAAAACTGGAGAACAGGAATCTGTGAATATTTCAGAGGTAGAATCCTACTTCAAGACTAAACTAATGTGATGTATGACTGTTTAATTAAAAATTTGTGAACTATATGGATGTTGAGATGATTACAATGGATAAACTTGATCTAAATTTCAGACATGAAGTAGGGGGAGAAAAGTTAGTTATAGCCATAGCACAGGACCATGTTAGTTCTGAAGTGTTAATGGTTGCATACATGAACGAAGAAGCCCTTAAAAAAACCCTTGAAACTGGTATTGCACATTACTACAGTACTTCACGTAAAAAACTCTGGCTAAAGGGCGAAAGTTCAGGACATACCCAAGAAGTGAAAGAAGTTTTAACTGATTGTGATGAAGATGCTGTTCTTTTAAAGGTTAAACAGAATGGTGGGGCTTGTCATGAAGGTTATTATTCCTGTTTTTTCAGGAAAATAGAAACTGATTCAGGAGAACTGAAACTGGTAAAACAGAAAATATTCGAACCAGAACAGATTTATGGAGATAAATGATGAAAATCGTTCCAGATACAAGTGTAATAGTTGATGGTAGAATTACTAAGATCGTACTAGACAAAGATTATCATGGATGCGAAGTCATAGTTCCAAAGGCAGTTATATCCGAACTAGAACACCAAGCCAACAAAGGTCGAGAAACAGGTTTTAATGGTTTAGGTGAGCTTAAAGAATTGCAGAGACTATCCAATGATGGAAAAATTAAGCTAAGCTACGTCGGCAGAAGACCCAACCCTGATGAAATAGCCCTTGCAAAGGGTGGAGAAATTGATGCCATGATCAGGGATACAGCAGGTGAACTCAACGCCACACTCATAACCAGCGACAAGGTACAGAGGGAAGTTGCCCAAGCTCAAGGATTGGAAGCCATCTACCTTAAACCGGAAATGATAGGCTACAAAGAGTTGATAATAGCCAAATACTTTGATGAAGACACCATGTCAATTCATCTGAAGGAAAATGTAGTTCCATTGGCAAAAAAAGGCAGTCCAGGAAATATAAATCTGGTTAAAATCGGTTCAAACCCACTTAAAAGGTTGGAACTCGAGAAAATGGCCAGAGAAATAACTGAAATGGCTAAAAGTGATTTTAAAAGTTTTATCGAAATTGAAATGGAAGGTGCTACAGTTGTACAGTTTAGGGAGTACAGAATATCAATAGCCAGACCACCCTTTTCAGACGGAGTTGAAATTACCGTTGTAAGGCCAATTACCAAGGTATCCATGGATGATTATAAACTTCCAGAGAAATTGGTCGACAGATTAAAAAACAGTGCCAAGGGTATTTTAATTGCAGGATCTCCAGGTGCTGGTAAAACAACATTTGCCCAGGCAGTTGCAGAATTTTACAGCAGGGATATGGGTGCAATAGTTAAAACCATGGAATCTCCACGTGATCTTCAGGTTGGAGATGAAATTACCCAGTACGCACCCCTTGAAAAGGACATGGGAAAAACTGCAGATATTCTCCTACTAGTCAGACCAGACTACACAATATACGATGAACTCAGAAAAACCAAGGATTTCAGGATATTTGCAGATATGAGACTGGCAGGTGTGGGCATGATTGGAGTGGTTCATGCAACAAGGCCAATAGACGCAATTCAAAGAATAATTGGTCGTGTGGAACTAGGAATGATACCCTCAATTGTGGATACAACCCTCTTCATAAACAACGGTGAAGTAGCTGCTATCTACGATGTTAAACTGACTGTTAAGGTTCCAACAGGCATGTTGGAAGCAGATCTTTCAAGGCCTGTGATTGAAATTACCGACTTTGAAACTGGTGACCTGGTGCACGAAGTATACACCTACGGTGAACAGACCATAGTCATGGATGTGGGTGTTGAAACCTACGAAAAAACACCAGTACAAAAGATTGCTGAAAAGGAAATAGTGAAGGAGATCAAGCGAAGAATTCCTGATGCAACGGTAGAAGTGAGCATGAAATCTGATAAACGTGCCACTGTACGCATAAATGAAGATAACATTCCTAAGCTCATTGGTAAAAAGGGAAAAACCATAGATGAAGTTGAAAAGAAGATCGGCATAAGCATTGGTGTGGAAGCCCTTGAAGTTAAAGAGATCAAGAAGCTGGAAAACAGCTTCAAGGTGGACACTGAAATTTCAGGTAATTATGTGGTTTTAAATTTTAAGAAGAATGTTGTTGGTACTCCATTCGATATTTTAGTTGATGAAGACTACTTGTTCACAGCCACAGTTGGCAAGAAGGGTAACATAAAGATCAAACAGGACATCGAACTTGCAACCATAATAATCAATGCAATGAAAAAGAACATACCAATATACGCCAGGATCAGGCAGGAATAAAGTGGCATCCCCGGAGAATTAACATGAAAATAGGAGTATCTACATTGGCACTTTCGCCAACACCATTGGAATCTGTGTTGGCATGTTTAGAAGATAGGAACGTGGAGTACTGCGAAATAATGAACGAGTATCCCTACAACAATATTGACAGCGACGTTGTAGGGTCTTACAACGTCAAGATCAGCATTCATTCACCATTATCTGATGTCAACATCGCAAGCTACAACGATAGGATGAGAACATCATCGGTGTCAGCCATCAAAAATTCAATTGATACGGCAGTATCTGTTGGAAGTGATGTTGTTGTGGTGCATCCAGGTCAGATTCCAATCCTTGGAAAGAAGTTCATTGACAGGATCAAAGAGCACAGTTTAGAATCTCTGAGGGAATGTTCAAACTACGCAGATGAAAATGGTATCATGATCTGCATAGAAAATATGCCAAATTTTGAAGAGCTTCTACTTAGGGATCTAAACGAAGTTCACAATGTGGCTGAGGAGTTAGATTCCCACATAACTTTAGATGTTGGCCATGCCTACAACATGAACTTCTCTGTTGAAGAAATGTTAAGTTCTCCAAGAATAAAACATATCCATCTATCAGACAACGATGGAAGCTATGATAGTCACGATGCAATTGGAAGTGCAGACATAGACTTCAAATCACTGTTTAAAGAGTTAAAATCTGTGAATTATGATGGAATATTAGTTGTTGAAGTAAAGGATCCTGCTGCTTTAACAGAAAGTTTGGATTATATCAAAAATGAATTGAAGATTTAATATATTAAACCAAGGGTAACTTAGCTAGAATATGCTGAGTGATCCTACATCATCCCATCCACGAAAACCAAATCCTATTTTTTATATATTGTTGAAAATATACCATGGTATCAGATGAAATAAGGATGATAATACAATGAAAATTTATGAAGGGGTTGTTTAATTTGAAAATAGCTATAATTGGCGGTA
>JAEZAV010000086.1 GCA_023430285.1 Methanobacteriota archaeon
GCAATGTTAATTGAAGTTCCCATGAAGGGTGTGAAAAAGGAAGCTATGGATGCTACTAAAAGTGCAGCTATTTTAACATCATTATTAACCTTAAAAGAACTATCAGTAGGTTTCATTTATTCACCAAGCCCATTAAAATTTTTATAAGTACTAATAAATTGGAATTAACAACTATTTCAGTTATCAGTTATCCCTAATATTCAGTTATAATAATTATCCTTAGTATTTCGGTTATAATTATGCCTTAAATTAGTTACTGGATAAATTGATAATAAAAAAAACCTGAAAATAAAAAAATAAAAAATGAGGGTGTGGGCCAGAAATGGCCTCAGACAATGTTGTGTTTCTGTAAGAGAAGTAGTTCCTCTGTGGAAACTTTTTTACCCTCTAAGAACTTACGGTAGATTTCTTCGGCTTTCTCCTTTTCCTCGGAGTTTTTCTTACGCACGACTTCATCTTCAGCGCTTCGTTCTTTAGCTTTAACTCTGTCCATGCCTTTATTGGCTTTCCTAATTTTACCAAAGGTGGCTTTAACTTCTTCATGGACTTTGTTTGCTTTTTCTCGGGTTTCTATGAACTTCTGATGGGCTGCATCTGCCTGGCTGCGGATTTCATCGATGTTGCGGAAGTATTCCAGCATTTTTTCGTGAGTTTCCTGTGCCTTGTCAGATAACTCCACCACTTTAGCATGGTGGGTTTCAGAAACTTCTTTGAATTTTAAAGCTTCACTACGACTTTCTTCATCTTCTTGCATACCCTGAAGCTTTTTACGGAGATCCGTGACCTTTTTAACCAGTTCATTTTCTTTTCGGATGTCTAAAACTCTGGTTTCAATGGTTTTTTCCAGACGTTTTATTTCATCTTCAATCTGAACGGCTTCCCTTCTTCCGGAGGTCCATTCCATTTTTTTGTAGGACTGATGGGCTTCATCTCTGAGTTTTTTATACTTCTTAACTTCCTGGTTAATCTGGTCCCTTTCATCCCTGTACTTCAGGGCATTGTCCAGGTTTCCTCTTATCTGGGAGTTAAGTTCATCCCGTTCCTGACGGAATACTTTAGCCTCATCATTTAGCTTGTCTCTTTGGGTTGTGAGTTCTTTAAGGGTCTTTTCAAGATCCTTTTTCTTAGATAAAAGTTCGGGGAAGCTTTCTTTAGGTTCATCTTCAGCCTTTTTAGAAGCTTTTTTATCAGAATTTTCATCAAATATTTCCAGTAATTCTCTTAGGTCCTTATTTTCGACGATTACATCTGCTATTTCTTTTAAAACAGGTTTAGCGTTGAATGCTATTCCTAGACCTGCTTCTTCAAGCATGGAAACATCGTTGGCACCATCGCCAACTGCAGCACATTCTTCAGCTGAGATTTTCTCTAGTTTCATCAGTTCCTGGAGAACTTCTTTTTTAGAACCATCTATCAGCGGACCGGTTACTTCACCGGTTAGAACACCATCTTCTTCCTGGAGCGAGTTGGAATACACGTAGTCCAGGTCCAGTTCGTCTTTCATGCGTTGAGCAATACAATCAAAACTGCCAGTTATGGTTGCTATTTTGTAACCCCTCTTTTTGAGCTCTTTAACACTGTCTTTTGCCCCTTCCATAAGGGGAATTTCCAGCATTACCTTGTTGATATCTTCAACTGATGCTCCTTTCAAGAGTAATACTCTTTCTTTCAGGGCTGTTCCAAAATCTATTTTTCCTTCCATGGCCTGACTGGTTATTTTGGAAATTTCTTCGTCTACTCCAGTCAATTTAGCCATTTCGTCTATGACTTCACCGTCTATAAGGACGTTATCAAGATCAAATGCGATAAGTTTAATCAAAAGATCACCAAATATTTACGTAAAAAGATAGAATTATAATAAATCTAATTCAGATAATCTTTCCTTCGTTTTTTCTACACCAAGTTGTGCGTCTGAGATAGTTTTTGCACCGGTACATACTACTTTTCCAGATCCAAATAGTAAAAGTACTACTTTAGGATCACCAAGTCGGTAAACCAAGCCAGGGAATTGTTCTGGCTCGTATTCAGTATTTTCCAGGTCAAGAGCCACTGCCTCCAAGTTGAGTGTTTTATCAAGGTTGGCAGAAGCAACTATGTTTTGAACTTTAATTTCAAATTCATGGGGTATATCAGGGTCAAGGGTGCGCATCTTGTCTACTGCTATGTGTATAGCCTTTTTAGAGTTCTCTATGGACTTAGCTCCGGTGCACACCAGTTTACCGGATCCGAAAATAAGAGCCGCAGTTTTGGGTTCTTTAAGCTTGTAGACTAATCCTGGGAATTGTTCCAGATTATATTCTACACCTTCCAGCGCTGGTGCGACTTGAGGAAGGTCTACGGACTTTCCGAGCGTTGCGGAAGCCACTATGTTCTCCACTTTGATTTCAACTTTTGTCATCTAACATCCTCCCATGGCTACTTGTAACCATGTGCTATTTTATTCTTTTATAAAAGGCTTTATATAAATTATATAAATGACCGTGAATTGGACATAAAAATAGTTAGTTTTATACTGCCAATTTTTTTATAAAAAGATTCATTATCTCACTTTTA
>JAEZAV010000088.1 GCA_023430285.1 Methanobacteriota archaeon
AAGATCTATGATATTGGAAACACAGTAGAATGGCTTAAAAGTTCTGTAGAAATTGCACTGGAAGATCCAGAGGTGGGGGAAGATCTGAGATCCTACCTAACAGGAATAATCAAATAAATTAAAAAAAGCCTTAATTCAAAATAATGGGGTTAAACCCCCTAAAATTAGGTTTTAATTGTTCGAACCATTTTATGGTGACGAAATAGGAATATTCGTTTTACTCCACATCATTATTTTTTTTATGCCAGTTCCATGCTGTTTCTATTATCACACTGATATCGTTGTACTGGGGTTTCCAGTTAAGCACACTTTTGATCTTATCAGAACTTCCAACAAGCACTGGAGGATCTCCTGGTCTTCTATCAGATTCCACAGCCTCAATTGTCTTTCCTGTGACTTTCCTGGCCCTTTCTATAACTTCCTGGACAGAAAATCCACTTCCATTACCTAAATTAAAATAATCACTTTTACCTCCTTCTTCAAGGTATTTTAAAGCTTTTAAATGTGCATCAGCAAGGTCGGTTACATGGATATAATCCCTTATACAGGTACCATCTTCAGTTTCATAATCAGTCCCAAAGATTTGGATATTTTCCCTCTTACCAATTGCAGCATCCAGTATGAGTGGTATTAAATGAGTTTCGGGGTTGTGATTTTCTCCTACTTCAGCTTCTGGATCGGCACCGGCAGCATTGAAGTAGCGAAGTGAAACGTAGTTCAAATCATAAGCACGGCTGTAATCATCAAGAACTGTTTCAACCATTAATTTTCCCCTTCCATAGGGATTTATGGGGTTTTGAGGATGGTTTTCTGTGATTGGAATTTCAACTGGATTTCCATAGGTTGCACAGGTGGATGAAAACACCAACCTTTTCACATCAAATTCTAGCATGACTTGAAGCAGGTTTAAAGTATTTAATACGTTGTTCCTGTAATATTTCTGTGGATCCAATACAGACTCTCCAACATAGGCAAACGCAGCAAAATGCATAACAGCGTCTATTGTGTACTTTTTGAACACTTTCCTTATGGATTCAATATTTCCAAGATCTCCCCTTTCAAAGTGACCCCACTTCACAAAATCTTCATGACCATAACTTAGATTGTCAAAAACAACTGTTTCATAGCCGTTTTCTGAAAGCATTTTATTGATGTGGGATCCTATGTACCCGGCCCCACCTACTATGAGTATCATGATCTAATCTTATTTGGTTCAACATAAAAAAAAGTTTCCAAATCCATAATCGACACAAACCCATTAAATAATTTTTAAACCCATTAAATCTGTCTTAATCAAATAAATACTCAACTATAATCGTTATTTTTGTCTAGTTTTAATGATCATTTAATTTCCAAAAATGTGAATCGAATGTTTTAAATAATTAAACTTTTAAAGTAAAAATGTAAGTATGTGATTCCAACCCCACCAATGGGTAGGGAATCAAACAATAAAACGAGGTGAATTACAATGAAAATGCATATTATGGCTATTGCAACATTTTTTATGGTTTTACTAATGTCTTTTGGTGCTGTTTCTGCAGCAGATTCTAACAGTTTTACTAATGTGAATTTCGCAAATAGCGGTGCTTTCAATGTTGATATTGTCACGGTAGATGATACTCCAATGCCGATCCAAGGAACTATAAGTTTTAAAGGTCTCCAATACAATGATTACGCAGCTATAAAAGTTAAATGGACATATTCTAATCCTGGTGAAGGAGATTACTATCTCAAAGTGATAGTAGATTATACTGATAAGTTTGGGGACATAGAACAAGATTATAACTATCTTTACATCGAAAATGGCACTGCTTCAATGTCCGATGTAATGCAAATGCCATACATGGACTTGAGTAAACCTGTTGACATAAAAATTACAGGAAGCAAAATCGATTACTATGACATTGGTGACTTAGAACTAATTTCCGCAAAAAATTAATCGAACTCAGGAATTAAAAAAACTAGGTGTATTAAATGAAAATGCGTATTATGGCTATTGCTACGTTATTTGTAGCCTTGATGATGACTTGTGGTGCCGTTTCAGCTGTAGATTCTAATGCTTTTACCAATGTGAATATGGCAAACAGTGGACCATTAAACTTTAAAGTTACTGCTTTAGATGAGGATCCATTGTTAATTCAGGGAACAATGGCCTTTAAAGGTATCCAATATGATGATTACGCTGCTGTAAAAGTTAAATGGACAGATGCATTTCCAGGTGCAGGGGCTTACCTTATTGACTTCGACATTGGATACATAGATAAATTTGGGGATATTGAAAACCAAAAAATGTTCGGGTTATTTGTACAAAATGGCACTCAATCTACCTCCAGGGTATTGGATATTGGATACATGGATCTGAGTAAAACTGCTAACATAACAGTTAATGCATATAAATACTCGGATATTGAACCTTATGGGCCATTTTGTTAAGATCCAACCCTAGAGCTGAATTCAGAATTTATAATAAATTTTGGATTTGTTTAATTTTTTTTCATCATTGGAGAAAATCACTAAGCAGATTAAGGGTAAAATGATTCAGGTTTATTTTCAAATTTTTCATATTTATTTTTCAAAAATATATAACCTAGATTTCTGCTTTAAACTTTAGGTATATTCCTTATTTTGGGGTTTAATTCATCTAAATTTGGTTTTAACAATTTTTATAAGATTCCATGAACATATATAATGTTAAAGGTGGGATCAAAAAAATGGGTAAAGTAGCTTTAAATCGTGAAAATATCAACAAGTGCCTGTGTGCGACATGTCCAGTACAGGTCGATAGTAAATGTTCCAAGGACAAACTTGAACTGGTAAATCAGAAGCTTGAGAAGGAGGGTGATGTTAGGAGCATGTTTAAGGATGAAGAACTTCCACTTGTTTACTGTGCCTTTGGAGTGGCAGAATGTGGTGATCTCTCAAGCATGGAACTTTGCAAATGCACCCAGTGTCCTGTTTGGTTAGAAAACAATCTTGCAAATAACGAACCCATTGAGTACTTCTGTGTGGAGGGTGTGCCTAAGTGAAACCTTAAAAAAAGTTTCATAAAAAAATATTTGTGACTAAAAAATTAGTCCTGGTCCACAATACACCAGATGGAAGTTGAGTTGTTGCAGGTTAAATACTAATCCTGAGAATATATGATAAGCATGCCTTAGATCAATCTAATCCATATTCCATTTGATAAACATAAATCTCAATGAAACCATACACATTTGCTTGTCATATAAGAATGGTTTGTGTATCATAAATAAAATCAAAATTAAAAGAGAGAGAAATTAAGAGTTTAATGTGTAATAATCTCCGTCTGGAAGTTGTATCCTACTTATGAGTCCCTTGTTTTCCAGTGAAGCTAGAATGTTGTAAGTTTTAAGACTGCTGAGTTTTAGTTCTCCGTAGAGCATTTGTCCTTCAAGCAGTGTCTTGGAAATCTTTCCTTCGTCTGCAACAAAATTCTTTAAAATTTCAAAAGCCTTTTCTTCTGTCTGATTTAATTCTTCGTTGGCCACTTCTTCCTTAGAATCCCATACATTAACATTTCCTGTTTCAAGGAGTTTCACTGTGTTGTTACTGTAATCTATGATGGATTTACTGTCTAAATGGTTTAAAATGTCTTTCAAATCAACTTCAGACATATCTAAATCTAATTTAAGTATTCTGTAGGGCACTCCTTCCTTGTACTCATTTTGAAAGTACTTAACCTGATTAAGGACCCTGTTTTCTTTTTTAGTTATGTGGAGCATGTAAAATGTGTATGTACACCTAACAAATTAAACATTTCCCATGCCAAATGACATTGAGTCATATCCTCCCTTAATTCAAAAAAATTACAAAATATCCATTAAAAAAGACATAGGAATGAATAACTGTTACTATTTTGTGTTAGGGGCAGAAATATTCTTTAAACGTGTTCAGTGTATATTCATGATCGGGACATTATAAAAAAAATGGATTAAATATTGGAATGTATAATATTAAACTAATCAAGATCATGTTAAGGAAGGTTTAGAAATGTTAGATTCACTCTATCAAAGGGCACTACAAAAGAGGGATGAAATAAACCAGAAGATCAGTGATGATTTTATGGATGCAGATGTGGATCCATCCAAACATTGGATTCCACACAAAATAGAAGAGGATGAAGGAAACTGTTCCATAGCTGCAGGTGATGGGAGTATCAACAAAAAAAATTTCATGGGATTCATATTCTACGCCATCGATGCTGAATGTCTAGTTTTCAATGATAAACTCATGAAAATAGGAAGTTCCGAAATTGACATCATACCGCACCACGACTTTGTTGAAGACAGGTTAAGAAATTACATGGGAATATTTGAGGTTAAAAATGCACTTCGAGCACTCAATGAACACGAAATAGAATATTTACTCTTCGATGGTTCAATAATGGGAAACTTGATAAGACCAATTCCCATGGAAAAAAGACTTAAAGCAGAGATTAAGGATAAAATAAAGAAAGAATACGTGCCAAAACTTAAAGATGCCCTTGATATAGATTTGAACAAGTCAATGGTGGGAATAACATCCTCACAATTTTCAGAGAAAATGGAGGAGTTTGAAGATCCTGTGAATGCCATGATATACCTCGAAAGTATTGAAAACCTGCTGGTGATAAAGAAACTCCTGGAAAATGAGAGATCTGTCATGGGCATATCAAAAACATCCACCAACAGGGAATATTTCAAGTACAAAATTCCTGACATGGCAATATTTGACAGGTACAGCAGAGAAGAAGGATTCACCAAACCCCAACCAATGAAGATTTCCAAACCAATGAAGATTTCCAAACGTAAAGAGTTTCCGGTTGAAAACGATTTTTTCCAGGGATTAACCTTCACAATATTCTATGCAAGACTTGAAAACCACAAGAACATACTGAAGTTTGAACTGCCCTACATAGCTGATGAAAAAGACATAAAAAAGCTATTGGGAACCATTAAAAATCACAGTGCGGAAGGCTATCCGTTATTACTAAAAAAAGCACACAACGATGTTGTTATAAAGAGGAAAGACCTTGAAAATCTTTCAAAGATTATAGGATTCATGGAAAAAAGTGGGAGAGAGATGTTATGACTGGAGAAGTAATTGGAAGGTGTGTTGGTGAAACATCACTGGTTGATGTCAGTTTCATATCCAAGGAAATGCCAATGATGGGAGAGTACGTTACCATGGAATACGATGGTAAAAAAGTACTTGGAATGATCGAAGGACTGGTAAGGGGAAGCGTATCCATAAACAATGAAATCTACGATCCAAAAACCATAGAAAAGATCAGAAAGATGGAGGGTGATGATCACTATATCAAGGGAAATGTGAGAATACTTGGAGACGTGGAAAACAACCTCAGGATACCCCGAACACCGGCACCCCCAGGCACAGAAATCAGATCCGCAGATTCTAAAATATTGAAGAAAATATTCCAGGTAGATGGTGCAGGACTCAAACTTGGAAACCTTATCACCCAAGAAAATGTTCCAGTTGAGGTGGACATAAACAAAATGGTATCACGCCACCTAGCAGTCCTAGCAATGACAGGAGCAGGAAAATCAAACACGGTATCGGTAATAGTAAACGGACTCTTGAATGTCAATGGAAGTGTTCTGATATTTGACATGCATTCTGAATACGTTAACACAGACTTCGGAGATGACAAAGTCAATATATTGAAACCAAAAATAAATCCCATCTACATGTCCTTTTCAGAGGTTAAAAAACTCTCAAACATACCTACAAATGCACATATCCAGGAAAGATACTTTAGTAATGCTTTCTACAAGGCCAAAAAGGATATGGAAAAGGGTGGCGTTGGGAATGATTTCATAGGTCTCATACTCTCAATACTTAATTCATGGGCATCCAAAGAAATAGATGATGCTGATGTAAAATCTTCTAATTCTTCAGATAGAAAATCTATCATTGATGTGATAAATAAAGTAGAACATATGGGGCGAAAGTACGGCAACATCTTGAGTCTGGAAGCACCCAACGTCATAGACAGCATCAAAGTTGCCAAGGCCAACATCATTGATCTTGGATCAGTCGATGAATTTGCATCGGACGTTGTTGTAAGTCACGTACTCAGAACTGTACTAAAAAGCAGGAAAGATTACTTGAGGCAAGGTGAGGGTCTTGAGTTCCCAGTTTTCCTGATACTTGAAGAGGCACATATACTGGCACCACAAAACAGGAAAACAGAATCCCAACTATGGATAAGTAGAATTGCCCGGGAGGGACGTAAATTTTCAGTTGGATTGTGTATGGTGAGCCAAAGCCCAAAGTCCCTGGATTCAGATGCACTGTCCCAGGCAAACAACATGATCATACTCAGACTCGTGGAACCCACAGACCAGAATCATGTTCAAAGGGCAAGTGAAAGTTTGAGTGACGATTTAATTGCCCAACTTCCATCCCTCAACATTGGAGAAGCAATAATACTCGGATTAATGACCAAAATACCAACACTCGTGAAGATAGATGAATTTAAGGGCAAAGTATCTGGAGGAGATCTTAACGTGGTTGAAGAATGGTCAAAAACAGCTGAAAAAGAGAGATCCATCCTTGAAGAACAGAAGAGGGAATATGAGGATCTTGGAGGAGATTACTGATGCAGTTTGTTCATATGGCTGACACCCACCTAGGTTACAGGCAATACGGACTTTCAGAACGTGAAACAGATTTTTTAGAAGTGTTTGATAGGGCTGTTGAAGAGGTTGTGAGTGAAAGACCAGACTTTGCAATTCATTCTGGAGACCTGTTTGAATATTCCAGACCACCTACAAGGGCCCTTTTAACAGCTCAACAGGGGATTTTCAGACTTAAATCTGCCAATATTCCATTCTACGCAATAGCGGGAAACCATGACATAGTCATGAAGAAAAATGCTCTACCTCCACAGATACTTTTCAAAGACTTTGGTTTAAAGGTTATAAGCCCAAAAAATCCATATTTCGTAGAAAATGGTGTTTTTATTGGAGGTGCACAATACGCATCCAAGTATACAGCAAAAAATCTGATTAAAATATTAAATGAATTGGAAAAAGCTTCAGAAAACTATCAAAAAACCATACTGGTACTTCACCAGGGAATTGACAGGTACCTGCCCTACGAATACGAAGTTAAAATTGGAGACCTTCCAAAAACATTCAACTACTGTGCATTTGGCCATATACACGAAAGAATAGTGGATGATTTTGGAGATGGAAAACTGGTCTACCCAGGCTCCACAGAAATATGGAGATCAAATGAGGTAGATGGTTACAAGAAAAATGGTAAAGGATTTTACCTGGTAGACATGGGTGGAGATGTACCAGAAATCGAGAAGATCAATCTTGAAATGTCAAGGGACTTCATTAAGGAAGCTGTCAAGTACTCCAAACTAGAAGAGGAAATAAAACGCCTAAACGATCTCATAATTCAGATGAATAAAAAACCTGTTTTAAACCTTACAGTTACGGGTGGAAACTTCAGCAGATCAGAAATATATGAAACAATCAACAACGCACTTGCAGACAACTGTCTGTCAGTCAGATCAAGGTACAAACCAGAACTTGTTGAGGAAATCATGGATCTTGAAAAATATGAGAAAGATGCCCTGAATATAAACATGAGGATCAAAGAACGTTTAAAGGATTTTAATAATGAAAAAGTATCTGAACTTGCAACAGGACTTCTGAAGGAAATGTCAGAGGGAGACATGGATAAGGCCAGTGAAATGACCAGAAATTTCTACGAGGAACTACATGATAATTGAAAATCTAGAGATGAAAAATTTCAAATCACACAAGGATACCAAAATAGATTTTGACACGGGTATCACCATAATAATGGGTGGAAATGGAGCAGGTAAATCAAGCATACTCGAAGCAGTCAGCTTTGCACTTTTTAAACAACATTCAAGTAAAAAAATTGAACAGCTCATCACCCTAGGTGACGTTAAAAACAAACTCTACATTAAACTGGATTTCACATCCAATGGAAGAACCTACAGGGTCACAAGGGAACGTGGAAAAACAGGTTCCAAGGCAAGCATACTCATAAAAGACCGGGGCGGATTTCAAAACCTGGCTTCAGGGGACAGTCAGGTAACTCAGGAAATTCAGAGCATACTTGAAATGGATGGAGATCTCTTTTTAAATGCAGTTTATGTAAGGCAGGGAGAAATAGCAGATCTGGTTGATAAAACACCATCTGAAAAAAAACAGCTCATTGGAAAACTATTAGGCATAGACTCCCTTGAAAAAGCATGGAAAAACATGAAAGGTGTAATAGAGGAGTATGCAAATGAGAAAATCAGGTTAGAGGGTAAGTTAGAGAATACAGATTCAATAAATGAGGATATAAAATCCACAGCAGACGAAATAGACAATTACACCACCGAAATTGAAACCATAACCAAGAAAATCACTGGAATAGAATCTGTACTCGTTTCAATGAACGAAGACAATGAAAAACTTCAAAATGACCAGATGAAATATCAAAATGCCAGCACCAACCAAAATGCTAAGGAAGGATTGTTAAATGAATTAAGGGGAAACGAAACTGATATTCAGGCACAATTAAATGATATAGCTAATAAAGAAGTTGAAATAGCTGAAATAAGTCCTCAGCTCCCTAAACTTGATAAACTCGTCTGTCTGAAGGAAGCCCTTAAAGACTTACGCATCATTAAAGGTAACTGTGACGATCTGAAAGGAAAGTTAGAGAAAATATCCGAACTTGAAGAAAAAATAGAGAATAACAAACAATTTAATGATGAGTACGACCTAGTTTCTGAGGAAATAAATCAGATACAAACGACCCGACCCGAATTTGAAGGATCAAAAAAACTGCTTGATGAAAATAATAATCGAAGGAAAGAAACACTTAATAATATGGGAGTATCCCACAACAAGATTGTAACCCTCATGGAAAAGGCCAATAATGTATTGGGAACTAAATTTACCCTTATAGAGGAACTGGAATCTCACCTCCAAACAATTAAACCAGAAACCAAGCAAGAAATCGATGATCTAAATGGAAAGATCAATCAGTTAAACAAGGACATATTCAACCTTAAAACCCAGAACAAAGATCTTAAAAAACCTATCAATGAATTGGAGGCTGTGAAGGAAAAGTGTCCAATCTGTGAATCAGAGATAGATGAAAACAAAAGGAACGAGTTAATAAACAGGTACCAATCCCAGATAGACACGAACATAAATAAAATATCCAAATTTTCCAGTGCTCTCACCATGTTCACAACTACTAAAACAGATTTAGAAACTAAATATGATGCAATTCAAGATATCAACATAGATGTGATGAAGGAACAGCTTGGAAGCCTTAAAACTGGGCAAACTGAACTCAAAAGTTTGAAAGATTCAAAAATAGAACTTGAAACCAAAGTAGAATCTCTGAACAGTTTGGATAATGAGCTTCAAGCAAAAAAAGAGATTCAAAAGAATTTAAAACCCAAGTATGAAGAATATTTGAGTGCCCGGGGCTCATTGAAATCCTTTGAAGATCCTGAAGAGATAAGAAACCAACTCCTTGATGTGGAGGATAAAAAATCCCAGATGACCAACAAGGTACAACATTTAATAGAGATGATCGGGGGGTCTGTCGAAAATCTTAATGAAGAAATTGAGTATTTCCAAGGACTTAAATCTAAATATGATACTCTTTCAGGAGCTGTTGCTTCAAAAGAATCCTTATTAAACCGACTTACTAATGTTCGAAATCGTATCATCACCACTGAAACGGAATTAAATCAGTTAGTACAGGAAATAGAATCCATTTCATACGATGAAGAGAGGCACAGCCAATTAAAAGACACCCTCACATCAACACAGAAGGAACATTTAAATCTGACGGGCAGTAAGCGACAGTTAATAGGACTCAAAGAAGGAGCAGAGAATACTTTAAACGGACTAAAAAAACAATTAGAATCTTATGATAAATATGAGAAGGAAATAGGAAGGCTTAATGATTTCATCAAGTTACTGGAGTACATCCGCGATCTCTACGGAAAAGACGGGGTTCAAAAGGATTTAAGAGATTTTTCAAGGCCGTTAATAGAAGAAAACACCAAAGATTTCTTTGAAAAATTTAACTTCGAGTACACGGATATAAAACTTGACAACGAATACGATGTTACAGTCTATGGACCTGCAGGTGAAAGCAACCTTGACATGATAAGTGGTGGAGAAAAAATAGCAGTTGCACTGGCACTTCGACTCGGAATCACCAAAACCCTATCTG
>JAEZAV010000122.1 GCA_023430285.1 Methanobacteriota archaeon
TCTGTTTTTGGCCAAGAACATCATCTTGGAAGAAATTGAAAGTTCCTTCACACTTCCCAATGTTTTCCCACTTTCTTCGGGCGTGAAAAGTACACTTACCCCTAACTCCATACCAATACCTGCTAGAAGTGAATTTACTCCCACAGAATCTGTGTCCAAAAGTTCTGTTACGTTTCCAACTCCAAAGAATACTGGCTCCCTGTTGTTTTGTTTGAATTTGTGACATGCCATGAAGGAGTCAACAATGCTGTGGCTGTTTACTGGGTCCAGAATAAGGTCTGCTATCACATCGATAGATGCACATTTCTTTCTGAGTTCTTGTATCGAATTCACCCTTTCATCCACTGTTTTTGGAACCCAATTTTTGCTGTAGTCTGTTGGTAGTATGACTGCAGGAATGTTTTTAGCTTCAAGGTAGGGTAGCACCTCTTCGCAGTTTCCATGATCCAAGCTCAAAACCAAATCCACATCACTTTTCACCGCAGCTTTAATTTCCCTTGGATTCAGCGTATCAATACTCACTGCAACATCAAGGTTGTCCTTAATGATTTCAACCATCCTTGGGATGCGTTCTAGGTGGGTTTCCCCTGCTATCATTCCAATATCCACCATGTTGGCACCGGATTCAACGAAGTACTTTGCCTTTTTTAAAAGTTCAAAATCACTCAATAAAGGAGCATTTGCTATTTCTGCCAACACCCTCATTGGAAAATCTTCTCCAACAGGCAGTTTTCCCACCAGTATGTTTTCAGGTTTTTTTAACAGTTTTTTAGTTTTTGTTTGATCAGTTTCAAAGTCCTCGATGAATTTCAATGCTTTTTTACGCTGTTCTTCCTCAATAAATTTATCTGCAGATATCTTTGTGGAAAGATTTAATTTTTCGAGTATATCCAGTACTGTTGAAAGATCTGCTGCGTCGGTTGGTCCCTTGTAAGTTTCTATTCCAGTTTTTTCCCTGACATAATAAACGTCTTTTCTTACCAGGCCTGGTGTCAGGATGATGTCGAAATCATTTAGATCAAATGTATTAATACGATCATCCATACCCTCATTTAGATCATGTTTTCTCCCGTGTTTTTCAAGCTCCTCCACTATCCGTTTTGGAGTTAGAAATGCTGCAATTGGAGTGTCTACAACATGAACGTGAATTTTATGTTTAGATTTACTGGTTTCCTTCATTACAGTCGGACTTGCCAGATTTGCTGTGATTATTAGGACTTTCATAAACGTGCCTCTTATCCAATTTTACAACGATCAATTACTATTTAGATCGTTACCAACATGTATATATATTACAATTTATAATGATTAACTATGAGGAATGGAGGTATTAGTGATGATTGAAGTTCGATTTCACGGACGAGGGGGACAAGGCGCTGTAACAGCAGCCGAAATTTTGGCCAAAGCGGCCTTTGAAGATGGTAAATACTGTCAGGCATTCCCATTTTTCGGTGTTGAAAGAAGAGGCGCTCCTGTAATGGCGTTTACCCGAATAGATGATAAGCCAATAAGAAGAAGATATCAAGTTTACAATCCAGATTACGTTGTTGTTTTGGATGATGGACTCCTTGAAGTCGTGGATGTATTTTCCGGGATTAAAGAAGGAGGAAATGTAATTATAAACACCAATAATGGTGTTGAAAATTCAAACGGTGTGACGATCAACAAGATCGACGCTACAGGAATAGCATTAGATATTTTAGGCGTTCCTATAGTTAACACCATACTTTTAGGAGCATTTGCAGGAGTTACTGGACAGGTTTCAATTGAATCCCTTATTAAAATAATAAACGAAACTTTCAGTGGATCCGTTGCAGAGAAAAATGTGAAAGCTGCTAAAATGGCATACGATGCTGCAAAAAAGGGATAAAATAAATAAATGTTAAAGGTGATTTCATGGTAGCAATAGGAGCAGCTGTTAAGGAACCGGGAAGTACCCGTAAAAATAAAACAGGTAGCTGGAGAACATTTAAACCTATTCTCGATAAGGAAACGTGTATTGACTGCGAGAATTGTGTTATGTTCTGTCCTGAAGGATGTATTGATAAAAACTACGATATAGACTACGATTACTGTAAAGGATGCGGAATATGCAAAGAAGAGTGTCCAGTTAAGGCAATAAAAATGGAGAGGGAATAAAAATGGTTCTTAAAGTTATGTCATCAAACCAAGCAATTGCAGAGGCAGTTAAGCTTGTGAAACCAAAAGTAATTCCTGTTTATCCAATAACACCACAAACAACCATATCAGAGTACTTAGCAAAGTTTGTGGCAGATGGAGACATTGATGCAGAATACATCAGAGTTGAATCTGAACACAGTGCAATAAGTGCATGCCTAGGTGCCTCAGGTACTGGTGTAAGGGTGTTTACCGCGACATCATCCCAGGGACTGGCACTCATGCACGAAATAATATTTGCTGCAGCAGGTTTAAGGGCGCCAATAGTCATGGCCGATGCTAACAGAGCACTGTCCGCACCATTGAGTATATGGAACGATCAACAAGATTCCATATCCGAAAGGGACTCTGGTTGGATGCAAATATATGCAGAAAATGGTCAGGAAGCACTTGACTCTGTTTTAATGTCATACAAAGTATCTGAAAATAAGGAAATACTACTACCAACCATGGTGTGTGTTGATGGTTTCATATTAACTCATACAGTTGATCCAGTAGACGTTCCTGAAGAGGAAGAAGTGGATAAATTTTTACCTGATTACAACCCGGAACATGCCTACCTAGATCCTAAGAGGCCAATGTCCATAGGTACATTCACAGATCCAGATTACTACATGGAAGCACGTCACGATATGGAAGTGGCCATGGAAAAAGCAAAATCTGTAATTTCAGATGTGAGTCAAGAATTTGCAGAAACCTTCGGAAGAAAGTACGACTTTATTGAGAAGTACAGATCAGAAGATGCTGACACCATACTCATAGCCATGGGATCCATATGCAGTACAATTAAGGATGTTGTAGATGAACTTCGAGAAGAAGGGGAAAAGGTAGGACTCGTACGTGTAAGGGTATTTAGACCATTCCCAGTAGAAGAAATCTACGATGCAATTAAAGGAGCTTCCAACGTTGGAGTGATTGACAAAAACTTTTCATTCAGCATTGGAGGAGTGCTCCACAACAACATCAAATCAATGATGGACGTAAATGCAGCAGGATTTATTATAGGCCTTGGTGGAAGGGATATAAAACCTTCACATATTAGAGAAGTAGTTGAAAAGACCAAAAATCCTAGTAACAAACCCCTGTGGATAGGACTGAAGGAGGAACAGTAAAATGGAATTACCTGAAAAAGAATTTCTTGCACCGGGACACAGAGCATGTGCAGGATGCGGAGCAACCATTGGTGTTAGATTAGCACTAAAAATGCTTGGTGAAAACACCGTAGCAGTGTCTGCAACAGGATGTTTAGAGGTTATTACCACTCCTTATCCTGAAACTGCTTGGGAGATTCCATGGATGCATGTTGCATTTGAAAACGCAGCAGCAGTAGCATCAGGTGTTGAATCTGCCCTTAAAGCTCAAGGAAAGACTGATACAAACGTTGTTGTCTTTGGTGGAGATGGTGGAACTGCAGACATAGGTCTACAAGCATTGTCTGGAGCAATGGAAAGGGGACATAACTTAATTTACATATGTTATGATAACGAAGCCTACATGAACACAGGTATCCAGAGAAGTGGAGCAACACCATACGGTGCATCAACAACCACATCACCCCACGGTAAAGAAAGTTTTGGTGAGGATAAACCAAAAAAGAACATGCCAATGATCATGGCAGCCCATGGAGTACCATACGTTGCAACAGCTTCAATATCTTACCCTGAAGATTTCATGAAAAAGGTTAAAAAGGCCGCAGAAGTTGATGGCCCTGCATACATACACCTGCAGCAACCATGTACAACTGGATGGGGATACAGCCCAGCAAAAACCATAGACCTTGGAAGACTAGCAGTTGAAACAGGATCCTGGATACTCTATGAAATTGAAGATGGTGAATTTAAGATTACTTACAGACCAATTCAGAGAAAGAAGGTTTCTGAATATTTGAATGCTCAGAAAAGATTCAAACATCTGTCTGATTTAGAGAAGGAAAAAATTCAAAGCCATGTTGATGCAATCTGCGTTGAGCTAAAAATTTAGGGGGACACAAATTGGATAAGATACTGATTCAACCAGACCTCTGTGATGGCTGCAAAGATTGTGAACAAGCATGCGGCAAACTTTATGGTACACCAAGAATCTCTGTAAGGGAGATCGAAGGATCTTTCTATCCAATAATTTGCCAGCAGTGCGAGGATGCCCCATGCAAAATGATATGTCCCACAGAAGCCATGGGCTTAGAAGTTTTAGAAGCCAAATGTATTGGATGTGGACTGTGCATGATGGTGTGTCCATTTGGATCAATTAACATTGAAAACAGAAAGGCACACAAGTGTAACCAGTGCCCGGATAAAGATACACCGGCATGTATTGCAGCTTGTTCCAAACGGGCCATTGCTAAGGTAGACACCGAGAGAATGAAACTTGAAAAGCAGAAACAACACATTGAAAAGTTGGTAGGGCTCGGTAAAAAGAAAAAGAAAAGCACTGATATGATCAGTGTGCTCACTGCCAATGCAAGAACCAAGAAGGTTCTCCACAAGGAGGTTTGAAATGAGGGAATTAATTTCAAAACCAGAACTCTGCGATGAATGTTCAAGATGCGAACGTGAATGTCCTCAAAATGCAATAAGAGTCATAAGCGGCGTTCCTGTACATTGTTTGCACTGTGCCAAGGACAGGGCCCCATGTATGACTGTTTGCCCAGAAGATGCCATTGTTGAGATGGACGGTGCAATAGTTATCATGGAAGATAGTTGCATAGGCTGCGGACTCTGCAGAGATTCCTGCCCAATCGGTGCAATACATATCGATGAGTATGGTATTGCCAAAAAATGTAACCTCTGCATAGACAAAGAGACACCTGCATGTGTACTTACCTGCCCAAAAGATGCTCTTAAAGTGGATTCAGAAGACATTTTAGCCCAAAAACGGGATAAAATTGCTGAAGAATTAAGCAGAGTAAAACTTATCATGAAGTATTAAGGATAAATTATTTTTTTTATTATCCTCAACTTTTTTTTATTTTGATCAAGCTAAATTAACAATTTTTTAAAATCTTAGTACCCACCAAAAGCGTTTAAAAGGACAAGAAACCCCTTAAAATGGTTTATTGTTATAAGCTGCCATGGTTTTTCAAACATGTCCAGAAGCAAATTTTATATGAGAACCGATCAAATAGTTCTCTAGTAGATTTTAAACTATTTAAATTTGAATTTAAGATATTTTTGGAACAATTACTTCATTGATGAATAAATAAACCCAGAAGCTGATTGTATGATTACACAAAAAACTGTTGAAGATACCATATGCAGGCTGTACCGGGATTCTGTGATCCAACTTCCCGAAGATGTGAAGAATGCTTTAAGGGAGGCCCATGAAAATGAAACCAATGAAACTGCTAGGTTGAATCTTGGAGCCATCCTTGAAAATATTGATGCAGCACATGAAAATGATATACCAATGTGCCAAGACACCGGGCTGCCCATAGTGTTTGTCAAGCTTGGTGACGTGAAAGTGGAAAACCTCTACGAAGGAATTAAAAAGGGAGTGGAAAAAGCAACAGCTACGGTCCCATTACGCCCAAATGTTGTTGATCCACTCACCAGAGTTAACACTGGAACAAATACCGGCAAAAAAATCCCCCAAGTAGATATTGAACTTGTTGAAGGTAAATATTTAGAATTAACAATATTCCCAAAGGGTTTTGGTTCTGAAAACAACAATGCACTCAAAATGGCCCTGCCAGGAGAAGGTTTGGAAGGTGTTAAGGAATTTGTCATGGAAACTGTTCTTAAGGCCGGTGGAAAACCATGCCCCCCAACAAGAATAGGGGTGGGGATAGGAGGATCTTCAGACTACGCACTTAAACTAGCCAAAAAAGCCTTGTTAAGGGATGTTAAATCTGTGAATCCTGATGAACGCCTTGCAAAACTCGAAGATGAACTTATAGAACAGATAAATTCAACAGGAATTGGACCAATGGGGCTCGGAGGAAAAACCACTGCCCTCGATGTTAAAGTAGAACTCGCAGATACACATACAGCAGGTTTACCCATCGGCGTCTGTGTCCAGTGCTGGGCTGCAAGACATGCCACTGCAGTTTTGGAAGATCCCAACACCAGTTAATGTAAGGTGGATAAATTAAATTCCCTATTTTTTTTAGAGCTTAGAACTGAATTTAAATTAAAAATAAGAGTATTTGCAAATTGAATTTTTATTTAAAAAAAGAATTTATCATGAGGAAATTATTTCTTTTCCTCATCCTTAATTAGTTGGTTGAGTTTATCAGCAACTCCTGGTTTTTCACATGTGATCATGTAAATGGTTCTGTCCCCTATGTTCTCTGCCCTGTCAGCTATTCTCTCAAGGAATCTTGCTACGAAGAGTAAAGATATCATGTAGGATATGGCTTCCTTCTCTTGGAACATGCTGTTGGATATGTCGTTGAGGGCTTGGTCAAATAAATCATCTACCTTATCATCATCACGTTTTATTTCCCGAACTAGATTCATATCTTCGTTGAGAAATGCAGATAAACTCTTGCTGACCATTCCATCTACAATGTCACTCATGTGGGTTATGTCATTCATTGGTTTTTCAGGAATTTCTTCATCCTTGATATGTTTTGCTATATCTGCTATGTTAGATGCTAATCCACCCATACGCTTTAAATGACTTGCCACCTTAATAGATGTTTCAATGAATCGCAAATCCTTTGCAACAGGCTGTTCTGAAGCAATTATGCTCATCGCATCTTGTTCTAAATCATAATTCATTTCCTGAAGCTTCTGATGGTTATGAATTACTTTATTAACGAGTTCAGCATCATAATTTTTAAATGCATCTATAGCATTTTTATATGAATCCAAACTAGTTTGCCCCATCTCCTCAACATCATTCCTTAACTGGTCCAACCTTTTTTGAAACTGAATTCTTGGATATTTTTTCATTTTACACCATCCCCTTTTAAGATTTATAAGTACTTACCAAATTTTTTATGTGCTCTTCCGAAGGTTCTTTAATTCTATACTTCGCTAATAATGTCTCACGAGAAACGTTTGTTTTAAAACCGATTTTATCCCAGAACATATCTATTCGAATAGGCAATGACAACTTACATTCTTCATTTAAATCTAAAATTGTCTTAAACAATCTAGAATTAATTTCAAATAGTTCTATCCTCGAGTCTGGCAGAATTTTAATCACTTCCATTGCTTCATTTTGGAAAAGTTCAGATAAAGACTTTATATCTAAACACCACGCTCCCACTATCAGATTATCATTCAAGAATATTATAAACTCATAATTCTCATTTAATATTCTTAAATAACCTAAAGAAGGAATTGATGACTTTTCCAAATTATTTCCTCTTAAAATTTCTTTAGGTTCATCTGAAGGAAACCACATATAGCTCATCTCATTAATACATTGTAAAAGACTTTGTGATGCATGATACGCTTTCCAATAATTGAATATGCTATCCTATCATCCATTCCCATAATATGGTGTCCCATGCTCAATAAACTTCGGGCCACCAAAATTGAGTGCATTGATGAATTAGATGTTTTATCTTCCCCATATTCCATGAACATTTGATTATAAAAATCTTGCAATGAAACAAAATTTTTTGTAGATCGTTTGAGGAGCTGAATATCCTCACTTATTAGGGATCCCACTCCATCCTTCAGCATGTTTTGAACAGTGTGTGACATAAGAGTTATATGGATTGGTTTGAAGAAATTGGAGTTTTTTTTCAATGAATCGATAGAATATCGCGCCACATATGCAGCAAGGAGATTTATCCTCTCAAGTTCTGTTGAAGTCCTAAGAATAGCTGCCCCTAACCTCAAATCTTTAGCAACCGGCTGTTGTAGTCCAAGTATTTTTAGGCATCCATATTCGATCTCTTCACTTTTTTTGTTGATTTTATTGGTTTCCTCAATTAGTTCCTTAGATCGGTACACATCTTCATTGATAAAACCCTCAACTGATTTAGTAATTCTTTCTGAAGTTTCATTACTGTAATCCAACAGATTATCCTTAATTTTTTCCAGTTGGTTCTCCAAAATTGTTACATACATTTCTACACCCAAACAGGTTAACCAAATCTGCCTGTAATATAATCTTCTGTTCGTTTATCCTCGGGTTCTATGAACAGTTTATCAGTTAATCCACTTTCAACAATTTCTCCATTCAAGAAGAACGCTGTGTACTTTGAGACCCTTGTTGCTTGTTGCATGTTGTGGGTTACGATAATTATTGTGTAATCATCCTTGAGTTTGTGGATCAAATCTTCAATTTTGGTTGTTGATATTGGATCAAGTGCAGAACATGGTTCATCCATTAGTATCACTTCGGGTTCAACAGCTATTGTTCTTGCTATGCATAAACGCTGCTGTTGACCGCCTGAAAGACCTAATGCTGACATTTCTAGTTTGTCTTTAACTTCATCCCATAAAGCTGCTGCTCGAAGACTTTCTTCCACTTTATTTGCTAAGACGTCCTTATCACTCTCACCATGGATTCTTAAACCATACGCCACATTATCAAAAATTGATTTTGGGAATGGGTTTGGTTTCTGAAATACCATTCCCACTTTCTTCCTTAAATCAACAACATCAACTTTGGATTCGTATATATCATCTCCATCGAGTAAAACTGAACCGTCCTTCTTGAAGGTGGAGATACTATCATTCATCCTGTTTAATGTCCTAATAAATGTGGATTTACCACATCCAGATGGTCCAATTAAAGCTGTGACCATGTTGTTGTTGATATTAATATTAATATCCTTCAATATGTGAGATTCTCCAAAGTATACGTTTAAATCTTGTACTTCTATTCTATATGGCATTTTAACGCCCCATCATCTTTTTTATGTATCTATCAACCAATGCATTGGTGACAATTGTTATCACCATTATTAAAATTACCAAAACTGCTGCAGTACCATATGCATTAGGCATTGAAATACCCTCTGTAGCCAGAGTGTACAAGTGCAGTGGTAATGGTCTAGCGGGATCAAATATTGAAACCGGCACTGTTAATGCAGCACCGACAGTGTACAATATTGCGGCTGTTTCTTCTATGGCCCTTGCCATACCCAATATTATCCCAGTAATAATACCTGGAATAGCTGCAGGAAGAACTACTTCGTAAATTGTCTGCCATTTGTTTGCACCCAATGCTAAACTTCCCTCAGTGTAGGATCTTGGCACTGATTCTATGGACACTTCTGATGTCCTGAGTATTGTGGGTAAAGCCATAAGTGCTAATGTTAGCCCCCCAGACAGTACACAGAATCCTAAGCCCAAGTAAATTACAAAGAATGCATATCCAAATAGACCGAATACTATTGAGGGAATTGATGCGAGTGTTTCTGAACCAAATCTTATTGCCTTTACAATGGTGCCTTCTCCAGCATATTCTGCTAAGTATACAGCTCCACCAATACCTAGTGGAATGGCTACAACCAATGCCACGAATGTTACATAAATCGTGGAAACTATCATTGGAAATATTCCACCAGCACGCCCAGAATCTATGGGATCACTGAATAGAAACTCGAAGTTAATGACTGGAAGTCCATTTATTAGGACGTATCCAATGATCATTAGAAGTAGGAGTATGGTTAAAATTCCAGAACCCCAAAAAATGCCCTTCATTATTTTTTGGGATATTTTAGGTGAAATTATTCTGTTCATCTAAAACACCTCGTTAGTGTGGGAATATCCATTGATTTTTGGTTCTGTCCAAAGATCATAGGTAACCGCCCCCAATTGTAACCCTTTTCTTGTAATTAAAGTAGTTAGCAATTAGAAGTAGAATGATAATTACTCCAATCAATATGATTCCTGTTGCAAACAGTGCATTGTAATGCAAACCAGTAGCGTATCCCATTTCAAGGGCTATATTTGATGTCAAAGCCCTTACTGGATCGAATATGGATCCGGGTATCTGAACCACGTTTCCTGCCACCATTATAACAGCCATGGTTTCACCGATGGCCCTTCCCATACCTAGAATAATTGCAGTTATCACTCCCGGAACTGCGGCAGGTAAAAGAACATTTTTTATTGTCTGCCATTGGGTTGCTCCAAGTGCAAATGAAGCTTCTTTGTATTCCAGTGGTATGGATCTTAACGCATCTTCAGATATACTTGTTATTGTTGGTAATATCATGATGGTTAAAATAAGAGACGCAGCTAACAAACTAAATCCTGTGCCTCCGTAGTGTACCCTCATGAATGGAACAAGAACAACTAAACCAAAAAATCCATAGATAACCGATGGAATTCCTGCCAAACCTTGAATAGTTGGTTTCAATATTTTTCTCATTGTTGGTGGGGCGATTTCTGATAAGAATACAGCACAGCATATGGATAATGGAACTGCTAATAAAAGAGCCAAAGCAGTTATTCCAAGTGTACCGATTACCATTGGAAATACACCGTACTGTCCATTAGATGGAGCCCAAGTCATTCCAAATACGAAGTTGAAAAATCCTACATTGGTTATTGCAGGAATTCCTTCGTTGAAAATGAATAATATTATGAGTATTATTATCGCTATAGAGGACAATCCGGTTGCAAATAGCACCCATTTAACGAATTTTTCCTCTGTTTTTTCAGTCATTATGACACCTCAAAAAATTTGTAGTTATGTTGCTTTAGATTTTTATGATATAAATTTTGTGTAAATTTAAATATGAAACTAATTTTTTTTTGTTTCCATATATATAACCATAATACAATTAACACATGGATAATCCTGGACTAACTATTATTTTAAAATTGAATAAATGGTCTGTTAAGTTTATACTATAAATTTGGTATTATTTAAAAAAAATTGGGTAAATATGGTTTTAAAACCATATTTGACAACTTATCTCCAAATTATTTTGTTGAGTTGGTGGAGTTGGTAGAGTTGGTTGATTTAATAATTTTCTCGCTGGTTAGTATTGCCTGTCCTTCTGGTCCCATAACCCAGTCAATGAAATTTTTAACTTCGCCCTTTGCATCTCCTTTAACAAGGAATAAGAAAGGTCTCTGTATTGTGTATGTTCCATCTGCAATTGTAGATGCTGATGCGGTTATTCCATTTATGGATAATGCCTTTGTGTCATTACCTAAATCTGCAAATGAGCAGAATCCTATTGCATTTGGGTCCTGACTTACAGCTTGTTGAACAGCTTGGGTAGAACTCTGTACGATAGCTGAAGATACAAATGAGACTTTTGTTCCGTTAGATAATTTACCTAAAACTATGTCTTGGAATGCATCCCTAGTACCTGAACCTTCTTCCCTGACGATAACGTTAATCTTTGCATCTGGTCCTCCAACCTGATTCCAGTTGGTTATGTTTCCAGAGAAGATTCCTTTGAGCTGATCTTTAGTCAAACCAGTTAAGTTGTTACTTGGACTTACAATTGCAACTACACCGTCTTGTCCAAGAGTGTACTGAGTCAAACCCTGAGAATCATTTGCTGAAAGAGCCTTAGATGCTGTACCTATATTTGCTGTACCATCTTGAGCGCTTTTAATTCCAACAGCTGTTCCCCCACCTTGAACCGTTATCTTAACATTTGGGTGTTCTTTCATGTACGCTGTAGCCAATTTTTCTGCTACAGGTTGTACAGAAGTTGATCCTACAATTGTTACTTTACTTCCTGAACCTGGTGCAACAACCATGTATGCACCTACTATCACTACTAGTGCTATAATTATTCCGATAATGTATTTTTTATCCAATTTAGTCACCTCATCCTAAACTAACCATAACCAATGTTATGACATTTCAATTATTTACAAGAGTTGTTTAACACGCCTCAACCATAGCTTATTCTAAAAACATATAAAGGTTACTATTTGTGTTTTAATAAACACTAAATGTGTCCAATATGATACTAAAACCCAATTTTTTATGGCAAAAATTTGAATACTACACAATATGTGAACAATAAAAGGCCAAAGGGTTAAATTTAAATATTATTCCTGTATTATTAATCCTTATCATGATTACAGAAGAACTTTTAAAAGGAATGATGAAATCCCAAAATCCGGGATGGAAAACAGCAATAACCAAGGTGGAACCCAACCATCTCTCAACTCGAGGTTATTCCCAAGAGGATCTGATAGAAAACTACAGTTTTCCAGAGATGGTTTACTTGTTACTACAGGGAAAAATACCTTCTGAAAAACAGAAAAAAATGTTTGAAGCTGTACTTGTATCATTCTGTGATCATGGAGTAACACCCCCAAGCACACAATCAGCAAGGTTGATGGCATCTGCAGGATCTTCTGTCAATGCATGTATTGCTGGAGGAATTTTAGCCTTTGGAAAAAATCATGCAGGGGCCATAGAAATTTCCATGAAAATGTTACAACGTGGAATACAACTACAGAAGAACTACGGAAAATCCACAGACGAAATCAAAGATGAGATCCTGACCTACTTCTCAAATGGAAACATGAAGGTTCCAGGATTTGGACACAGGTACCATAAAAAAGATCCAAGGGCCGCTAAGTTAATTGAAGTAGCTAAAAAATTAGATTGCTTCAATGAACACTGTGAGCTTGCCATGAACATAGAAAACAGCCTTTACAATGAAAAAGGAATAAAAATGAATATTGACGGGGCGAATTCAGCTATTTTATCAGATATGGGTTTTGACTGGAAAATGGGCTGTGGCATCTTCATAATAGGAAGAGTTCCAGGACTCCTTGCACATGTGAACGAGGAAATGGCCTCTGAAAAACCATTCAGAAAAGTTTTTGATATGAATGGTTTGTGAAAAGCTGATTATCAAAAATCAAGACAAACCAAAAAAAGAATAAATAATTCATCAATGTTTTGGGGCCTATTTTTCATTTTCTTGCATCATAATAAAAAAAAGATGGTACCTATAATGGTATATTAACTGCAATTTTAGGCAATTTATTTTTATTCAGATGGTCTTCTTCTGAAACGTTCCGGTGTTGTTGAACGAGGAATGTTACGGTAGAATTCGCCTGCAGCGTCAATTATTTCCACTGAAATATCACCAATTCTTTCAAAGGCCTTTACAACCCGGGACAAAGTCAAATAATAGGTTGATCTATCTTTGTCCAACACATCATCCTCAGCCATTTGTATTGCAATTTGATTCAGGGCCTTCTTTTGGATTGCGTGGATCTTCTCCTCATAATCCATTACCTTATCTTTAAGGTCTAATTCTTCGTTTAAAAACCCTTGCATTGAATATTTAACCATTTTTCTCGATGTTAGATACATAGAATTTAGAATTTCTAACATTTCTGCATCAACTTCGTAGCAACCATTTAAAACAAAGTTTGCAATATGACACGTGTGATCTGCTATTCTTTCTAGATCGTAGGCCACTTCACTGAATACCATTGTTTTACTGAATTCTGAGTAAGGATTGATTGATATGACCGTATCAACACTGGATCTGATTTTTTCATGCATATTGTTACTTATATAATCCATTTCCAGGGCTTTGTTAGCCATTTCATCATTGTAATTGACAAATGACTCGAAAGACATGTCAAACTGTTTGCAAACATGGCCGACCATGTTTTTAAGCATGTCTTTGATTAGATATGCTCCAGCATACTCTCTGGATGTTTTTTCCTCATCAAACATCTCAGAAAATTCATCAAATTTTTTTAGGTCGAGTATGTAAGCTCGCCTTACCACTCCACGTTTAACCATGGGTTGTAAGAGTTTGGTGACGTATCTTCGGGTTAAACCCAATTTTTCTGCAATTTCGTCTTGGGTTGCAGGATTATCATGCAGGATAACGTCCAATATTGCCTTCAATGTACTGTCGGATCTTTTCATTTAAGGCCCTCCATCATCATTTTTATCATGTTTTTTGGTTGATTTGGCCTTTGGATGGTTTCCATCCAACCAATCATCTATTCGTTCTCCATACTTAACATTCTGTTTTTCAACATTAAAATTTTTCTTTTCCTTGTAGATATTCACAGCTTCCGATGTTATTGCGATTGCAACGAAACTGATTGCAGCTATCACCATTAAAGAAATAATTATTCCCATTTCTGCATAGATGACTGAGTAAAAATCTGTTATGGGCGTGTTGAAATCCGCAAATCCTCCAAGAAGAACTATTAATCCAACAACTAATATAATGTAACCATAGGATTTTTTGATGTACTCCGACTGAATTATAGGATAAAGTCCCATGATTATGAGCCCAGCCCCAATGGATCTGAACAGGTTGTGATTGGTTGCTGCTTCGAGTTGGTAAAATACTGATCCTGGTTTAAGATAGAGCATTGCGAAGATATATAGGATCTCTACTAAGACTATCAAAATCAATGGAAGTACGTAGACTATTTTAGCTTCGAAATTTTGGGTTTCAATTTTTTCGAGCGGTTCCTTAAAGAGGTGGGACATTACTTGATAAAGAATTGCCCCTAAAACTGCTCCAATAACAGTTCCTCCAATTCCAAGTATGGCTGTTGCATATGCAACAATACCTGCAATAATCCCTGCAGTAACCACATCAAGTGTCTTTGACATTTTATCACGTTATTTCTAATATTTCTTTAAATTTAATTTTATTATTCTATTATAAAAAATTCTATAAAATGTAAACATCAATTCTCAAAGATGTACATCTAGTAACATTTAGTGTTAATTAGTTACCAAAGAATCTAATTTTTTTTTGTTTTTAAAAGTTTTTTTAAAATTATATCTCTAAAAAAAAATTTGTAACTGCTACACACCATCATCTAAATTGTAGTTGTATGAACAGATGCTGTATTCATTTTCATTCAGTTCAACTGCATAGTTCGCTACTTCTCGTTTGTATCCTGTGAAGGTGTTTATTAAATTAACAAATATCCCTCCATCATCAATGAGAAGTTCATTGTATGAAGGGTAAGTGTTTCCCCTGAGTTTTCTTGTTGTTGCAGTGCCTGAATTAAGGGTAACCATCTTTTCGATCATCCATACATTAGGGACGTGTTTGTGACCATTTAACACAAAATCAACCCCGGAATCTATGAACAACCTTAAAAGGTCGCCAGAATCTAGTAATATATTTCTTTCCCTGCCTGTTTGGGGGATGGGTAGTAGGTGGTGGTGAAACGTGACTATTTTGCACATATCCTTAGGAACTTTTTCAAGCTCAGACTTCAGCCATGCCAGTTGATCATAACCTATTTGTCCATCATTGATATCAGGTTCGGAAGAGTCCAACCCTGCAATCACAAATCCGCCAGATTTATCTATATGAATAAACTTACGTTCCCCAATTTGTTTTTCAAAATGTATGAGCCCCACGTTTCTGGCGTCGTGATTTCCCGGAACAACATGTACCTCAGATATTGAGTTTAATTCATCAACAAATTCTGCTGCATCATCATATTCATGAGAATATCCTTGAGTGGTAAGGTCTCCAGATACTATGATCAAATCAGGATTTTCATCAGTAACTTGTCTTAATAAATTGTTTTTAAGTTCCATAGAAAAGGTTTTCTCACCAAAATGGATATCAGATATTTGAATAATCTTTTTTTGCACATTAAACACCAAAGAGTTATTTT
>JAEZAV010000155.1 GCA_023430285.1 Methanobacteriota archaeon
GGCTGGTTCCAGAGGTAGCGAAGCCCCCATTCAGCGGGACTTTTTTTATTCTCAGCACTATTCCAAATTGACTTAACCTCATCTGGAAGGTTCTTAGTCAAACAACCTCCCCTTAATGGTTCCATTATTACAGTGCCAAGATCTTGATTTTTAGCATAATCCAGCCCGGCCTTGCCTGCCTGAAACTTTTCATCCATGTAGTTCAGTTGGATCTGTGCAAAACTCCAGTCGTAGGAATCTACAACGAGCTTGAAAAATTCATACTCGTCATGGAATGAAAAACCTGCATAACCTATTTTTCCCTCATCAATGGCATTATCTAGAAAATCAAAAACATCTGCTAGTTGGAGTGTTTGCCAAAAATCTTGGTGAAGCCCATGCAAAAGATAGAAATCAATTCTATCTGTTTGAAGCCGTTTCAGCTGTTCATCCAAGAAAAAATTCAGATCTTCCTTCTTTTGAACCAGCCAACTTGGCAGTTTGGTTGAAAGGAACACATCTTCACGGTAATTATCACTCAATGCGTTACCTAGGAACACTTCACTCATCCCTCCACCTTGGGCTGAAGTTCCATGGTAGGGGTAGGCAGTGTCTACGTAGTTAACACCTTCATCAATGGCATGGTAGAGCATTTCCCTTGCCAGTGGTTCGTTGATCTTTTCAGGATTTCCATCGAGAATTGGAAGTCTCATACATCCAAAACCTAGAATCGAAACCCTTTCACCAGTTTTACCAAATTTCCTCTTAAGCAAATAAATCCATCTCCTCATGAATAAATATAAAATTGTTTGTAAAAGTTTGGGCCAGTTTCGAAAGATTCAAACCAGCCCTATGAAATATCAATTTCCATTTTTATATTCATTACTGGGCAATCACTTAAATTATTTTTCATATCTTAGAAACATGATTAGAATTAGTGCAGGGGGTTGGAAATTAGTTTAAAATCAATAATTAAGAGTAGAAATACTATTTTGCAGTATCAAACAGAAAATTGTTTACGATCTGTGTAAGCAATAAAAAAAAGTAAAAGTAAAGTGAATGGAGGCGGGCCCAGGATTAAGCGGTCCTGGGCGGTTTTAATAATAAATTTATGATGTATTATGTTTTTTATTCTTCTAGTGTTGATATATCACCCACATCTTCTCCTCTGTCCCTTGCCCTAAGCACCCGTCTTAAGATCTTACCACTCCTAGTTTTTGGAAGTGAATCAACCTGTTTAATTTCTCCTAATACAGCCACGGGTCCCAGTTCGTATCTTACGTGTTTGCTTATATCTTCAATGAGTTGGGTTTTAAGTTCATAACCTTCCTTGAGAATTACAAATGCCTTGATAACTTCTCCCTTAATTGGGTCTGATTTACCTATGACAGCAGCTTCCACAACTGCAGGATAACTTACAAATGCAGATTCAACTTCACTGGTTCCTATTCTGTGACCTGCAATTTTCAGGACGTCATCTGATCTTCCCTGTACCCAGAAGTATCCATCTTTATCTTTTCTTGCTATGTCTCCTGCCGTGTATACGCAGCCTGGAATATCTTTCCAGTAATTATCTACGTATTTCTTTTCGTCCTTGTAGAGGGTTCTGAACATGGATGGCCATGGTTTTTTAATCACCAGCATACCGCCCTTTCCAGGTGGTACTGAATTTCCATTTTCATCCACCACATCTGCATCTACACCTGGAAGGGGTTTGGTTGCAGATCCTGGTTTAAGGGGTGTGACTGGGAGTGGTGCTATCATGAACATTCCAGTTTCAGTCTGCCACCAAGTATCTATGATTGGACACTTCTCTTTACCAACATTTTCGTAGAGCCACATCCATGCTTCTGGATTTATTGGTTCTCCCACAGTTCCAAGCACCTTAAGTGATGAAAGGTTGTATATCTTGGTGTATTTGTTACCGAACCTCATTAGATGTCTTATGGCTGTTGGTGCTGTGTAGAGTTTGGTTACTCCATACTTCTCAACGATCTTCCACCATGCACCTGGATCAGGGTAGTCTGGAGCACCCTCGTAGACCAGTGTGGTTGTTCCAAGAAGCAGTGGTCCGTATAAGAGGTAACTGTGTCCTGTTATCCATCCAATATCTCCTGTGCACCACCAAAGATCTCCATCGTGTATGTTGAATGCATTTTTGAGGGTTGTGGCTGTTCCAACCATGTAACCTGCAGTACTGTGAAGAACTCCCTTGGGTTTTCCTGTACTTCCAGAGGTGAAAAGTAGAAACAGTGGATCTTCAGCATCCATCTCTTCAGCTTCACACTCTGCTGGTTCTCCTTCGAGCAGTGTTTCGTAGAAGATTTCCCTCCCACTTAATTCTGACATTTCAATTGGAATTCCTGTGTGCTTCACAACCACCACTGTTTCAATTGTTGGGCACTGGAGTATTGCCTCGTCTGAAACCTTTTTCAGGTCGATAATTTTGCCTCTTCTAAATGTTCCATCTGCTGTTATGAGAATTTTAGCCTCAGCATCATTTATTCTTTCAACAAATGCTCCAACACTCAATCCTGAGTAAACCACACTGTGAACTGCGCCTATCTTGGTACATGCTAGCAAGGTTACAATGAGTTCGGTACACATTGGAAGGTAGGTGGAAACACGGTCGCCCTTTTTCACACCTAAATTTTTAAGTGCATTTGCAAACTTGTTGACTTCCCTGTAGAGTTCGTAGTAGGTCATTTTCTTTTCATGACCACGTTCGTTCACGTATAAAATTGCAACCTGGTTACGTTTGTCTGTGTCTATCCATCTGTCAACGGCGTTGTAGGCCATGTTAATTTTACCGTTTACAAACCATTTGTAGAACGGTTTATTAGATTCATCAAGGGTTTTTTCAGGTTTTTTAAACCAAACGAATTGTTCGGCCTTTTCTGCCCAGTATTTTTCGATATCTTTTCCCTTTTCTATTTCAGCTTCCCAATCTTTTATATTGGCAAGTTTTAAAACTTCTTCAGTGGGTTTGAATACCCTTTTTTCATCGAGCAATACATCAGTGTCCTGTTTTATGTTTAAGCCCCCTTCAGTTTTTTTGGTAAAATTGAATTTGTTTCAGTTAATTAAACACTGTACAAATACAGTAATATAATTTACCGTTACTAAACTGTAGCTTTGAGCACTGTTTCATAACACTACAATGACCTTTGGGGTTAAAACAGAAACCTTTATTTAAATTGAAATCAACACAAATGAACATGGATAAAGTTAACAATGGGAAGATCGATCCAACCAACAGCTTCAAGGACATAAACAGTAAACTGGATGTTATACACAGGGAGGTTACCAGAATCAGGGAACGTTCCAATCAAGAACACCTTGATCTCATCCTTCTAAACACAAGGAAGGACCTTGCAAATTCCATGGCTGTCTACGTTACAGAAGATATTGAAACAGATCTTGAAAGGGGAATGGTTTCAGAGTGCCATCTAAAGAAAACATGCAAACAAACCTTCAAGGATTTCCTTGACAGGAACGTGGACATAATCAAACAGGTTCAGGACATGGATAAAAAAACCATGGATGAAACCTACTCTAAACTGGATGAAATGAAAAATGAGGCTCCCTATGAAAAATGCAGGTTTTGCATCGGTGAAGTTTCATCCCTACTCCAAAAACAGTTGAAATTAATCGAATCACTGAAGCTTTATCAGGGTCCAGAGTTTGAAGAAACAGATTTAACTCCATTTTCTGAAGAATTAATTGTTAAAGATGTTTTAGAACCTTTATCAAACAAACAGAGACTCCAAATTATTCAATCCATGGCCACAGAAACCAAAACCTACTCCGAACTATCTGAGATCACTGGGCTCAGGGGAGGAAACTTGCTGTTCCATATCCAAAAACTGCAAGATGGAGGTCTCATATTCCAAAGACACGAACGTGGAGATTACATGGTAACTAAAAAAGGATATGCAATGCTAAACGCGCTTAAAAATATGAATAAATTCCTTGAAAACGAACTGTAAACCACTGTTTAACTATCCCACATGCTTCTTACAAAATTTAACATGGGAACGATTTGAGAGGAAGTTTCCATTGTTTTTAAACTTATTTTTTAGGATCCCTTGATGCTTTTTTTAGTTGGAGTTTAGATCAAAATAGTTTCCGTTAAAACTTTACATGGAAACTATTTATTTAATAAATTTCATATTACTGGTATGAAATCATGGAATTATCGGATGGATATTTTTGGGATTCTGGCCCTCGTTGTTTTCAGTGTACTAACATTTATTTCACTGTCGTTGTATCCTGAATCCTATTCCATAGCATTCAACTGGCTCAGTAACTTGGGAAATGTTTATTTAAATCCTCAAGGAGCAATTTACTTTAACATGGCCTGTATTTTTACTGGCATCATCTTAATTCAATTTATAAGCCAATTTTATAGGTGGGACACTGGAAATTTGCTTGAAAGAATTTTACTTGCCCTTGCCATTGTTTTAGGAATTTTTGCATCGGTTTCTTTGATCTTCGTTGGGGTTTTTCCTGAGACTGATATTAACCTTCATGTCTTGGCAGCAAAGGGAGTGTTCGAAGCATTGTTTCTGTCCATCATATTAATGACGGGAGCTATATTTAATCATCCGAAGTTCATGATAGGTGTTGCTTTAATTGGTGTATTGGCTGTTATAATTGATCTGTTTTTCTTAACCATACTTTCGCTACCGAAGTACCATGATGCACTTGCAACACCATACCCAACTCTACCGATTCCGGGTTTAGAATGGTCCGCAGTATTTATGTCATTCACCTGGCTTGCTGCATTATCCTACAACATGTACAAAATGAAGATTTAACATTGAATTTCTAAAACCCGATTAAGATGTTTAAATCCATTTTTTACTAATCCATTTCTTTTTGTACAAAAACATTTATATGCACGCAAGTACATACTTGCATTGATGGTTAGTACTGAAGATAAAATACTCGACGCAACAATTGAACTCCTGGATAACGAAGGATTAAACGGTGCAACAACCCGAAAGATTGCCAGTGAAGCAGGAGTTAACGAAGTAACA
>JAEZAV010000163.1 GCA_023430285.1 Methanobacteriota archaeon
TGAAATATCCAATAGACTACTTTTGAACTATGAAAATCATTCTATGAGTTAAGTTGCTTATAATTAGAATTTGATTTATCAGTGTTTTATAGTCATTTCTGATCGGAAGAACTTTTATATGTATAAAATGTAAAAGTATGATCTGCCGATGGATGGTTAAAACCAGATGAAAAAGGAGGTATAATAAATGGCAAAAGCAATATATGTTAAATTCGATACACCAAAAGAAATAGCAGACAAAGCTTACGAAGCTTTAGAAATAGCAAAAGACACAGGTAAAATAGGTAAAGGTACCAACGAGGTTACCAAGATGATAGAGAGGGGTAACGCTCTATTAGTATTCATAGCTGAGGACATAGACCCACCTGAAATAGCAGCACACCTTCCTGTACTTGCTGAAGAAAAGGAAATACCTTACGTTTACCTTCCAACCAAAGACGAGCTAGGAGAAGCAGCAGGTCTAAATGTTGGAACTGCATCTGCATGTATCATAGACGCAGGTGAAGCTGAAGATTTAATCAACGACGTAGTTGAGAAAGTCGCAGAGCTTAAAAAGTAAGTATAAACACTATTTTTACAGAAGGGCCCATGCCTTTCTTATTTTAATTTGAAGGTGATTTAAATGGAAGATGGAACTCCTGCTGAAATTATAGAGGTTCTGAAAAGGACTGGAATGACTGGAGAAGTCATGCAGGTTAAATGCAGAATACTTGATGGAAGAGACAAGGGAAGAATACTCACTAGAAACGTCATGGGAGCTATAAGGGAAGGCGACATTTTAATGTTGCTCGATACAATACGGGAAGCTAAAGAAATCCGTACCCCATAATTAAAAGGTGCTTAATATGAGAACATGTTCATTCTGTAAAGAAGAAATCGAAGAAGGCACAGGAAAAATGTACGTCAAAAAGGACGGTACTGTATATTTCTTCTGCAGCAGCAAATGTGAGAAAAATCAAATCGGACTCGGAAGAGTTCCAAGAAAAGTTAAGTGGGTCAAAAAATGAAACAGAGAAGTTTTGTAATGCTAAAACCTGATGCAGTTAAGAGGAGACTTGCAGGTGAAGTCTTAAGCAGGTTCGAAAACCGTGGTCTTAAGATCCTCGCAGCAAAGTTATTGGTTATAACCCCTGAACTAGCAAAAGAGCATTACGGAGAACACTCTGAAAGACCATTTTTCAAAGATTTAGTTGATTACATAACTTCAGGACCTGTTCTTGCAACAGTGATCGAAGGCGAAGAATGTATCAGCTTAATCCGAAAAATGGTTGGAGCTACTAACCCTCAGGAAGCGGATCTAGGAACTATTAGGGGTGATTACGCCATAGATACTGGCCGTAACATAATACACGCCTCTGATTCAGAAACTTCAGCAGCTAGAGAAATAGCATTATTTTTCGAAGACTCTGAAATCTACGATTACAGCATGCCTGACGACGAAATGATATACGAAGAACCATAATATCAAGAGCCTTAATTTTTTTTACGCTCTATTTTTTGGAGGTTTAAATTGAAGATTAGATCACCCATAGTGTCTGTTTTGGGTCATGTTGACCATGGAAAAACCACTCTCCTTGACTTTATAAGGGGCGGTGCAATGGCCCAGAAGGAAGCTGGAGGAATAACACAACACATTGGTGGAACAGAAATTCCCATGGAAGTTATTGAAACCATATGCGGAAACCTCTTAACAAAGCTAGACATAAGGGAGACTATGCCAGGTTTGTTTTTCATAGACACACCTGGACATGAAGCATTTACAACTCTCCGTAAGAGAGGTGGTGCACTTGCAGATCTTGCAATACTCATAGTGGACATCAAAGAGGGATTCAAACCTCAAACCTATGAGGCACTCAACATTCTCAAAACATTTAAAACTCCTTTTGTAGTTGCTGCAACCAAAATTGATAAAATTTATGGATGGGAAACTAACAAAGGATTATCATTCATTCAAACTTACAACAAACAGGCCCCAAGTGTCCAGGAACAGCTTGATACAGGTGTCTATGAACTTGTAGGAGTATTGCACGAAGAAGGTTTTGAATCTGAAAGGTTTGACAGGGTTGAAAATTTTGCCAGACAGATCAGTATCATTCCAATAAGTGCGAAAACAGGAGAAGGAATACCCGAACTTTTAACAATGCTCATGGGACTTGCCCAGCAGTATCTTAAAGAACAGTTGCAGCTGGAAGCAGATGCACCTGCCAAGGGAACTATCCTGGAAGTGAAGGAAGAGAAAGGATTGGGTGTGACTGTTGATGCTGTTATATACGACGGCATACTCAAGAAGAACGACACCATTATCCTAACTAGTCTGGACGATATCATAACCACTAAGATCCGATCAATACTGAAACCAAGACCACTTGAAGAAATGAGAGACTCTAAAAAACGTTTCCAAAAGGTCAACGAGGTTGTTGCAGCAGCAGGAATCAAAATTGTAGCACCAAAAATTGAAAACGTTGTTTCAGGCTCACCCCTTAGAGTTGCCAGGGGAAATTCAGAGGGAGTCAAGGAAGAGGTACTGGGTGAAATTGAAAGCATAAAAATAGACACCGATGAAATGGGTGTCATTGTAAAGGCTGATACACTAGGATCCCTTGAAGCACTCGTTAGCATGCTTAAGGACATGGAAGTTCCAATAAGAGCAGCTGATATTGGAGATGTTTCAAGAAGAGATGTGGTTGATGCATCCATAGTTCAGAAGGACAATCCTGAATATGGGGTCATAATATCATTTAATAATAAAATTTTACCATCTGCAGTGAACGAAATTACTTCTACTGGTGTTAAACTGTTTCATGCAGACGTTATCTACCAGTTGACAGAAGATTATGCAGAATGGGTGGCTGCAGCTGAAGAAAGAAAGAAGAAAGAATGGATAGATGCCATAATCCGTCCTGCAAAGATCAGAATAATTCCAAAACTTGTTTTCAGGATTTCCAAACCTGCCATTGCAGGTATTGAAGTGCTTGGAGGAACTGTGAAAAAGGATTACATCCTCATCAACTCCGATGGACACAAGGTTGGTAAAGTTGAAAGTATGCAGGACAAGGGCGAAAATAAACCATCAACTTCAAAGGGTCAGCAAGTAGCAATGGCAATAAAAGATGCCGTAATTGGAAAGGATTTTGAAGAAGGTGATGTTCTCTATGCAGATATCCCGGAAAACCATTATAAAATCCTTGAATCTGAACTTAAATCAAAACTCTCAGAAGACGAACTTCAAATACTAGATGAACTAGTAGAAATTAAAAGAAAAGAAGATGACTTATATGGATTGAGAGTGGAGTACTGAGTTTGGAACAATTTATAAAGAAAAAAACCCTGAAATCTAAAGATTCTTAGGAATCAAACCATGATCATTGAATTTACAATGGAAAACGATAAATAATATAGATTATATAGAACCAGAATAAGATGGAGGAGATATATTGGCATTTAAATTAGTTATTTCAGAAGGCGAAAAAAGCCATCAAATGGAAGTTGAAGCTGCAGAATCTAAAAAACTCAACGGTTTAACAATAGGCGAGGAATTTGATGCTACTCTAGTTGGTTTAGCTGGTTACAAACTTAAAATAACCGGTGGAAGCGATAAAAATGGTTTCCCAATGAAAAAGGACGTTGATGGATCCAGAAGAATCAAGAGCCTGCTCGCTGGAGGAATCGGATTCAACCCAAAAAGAGATGGACAGAGAAGAAGAAAAACCGTTCGAGGAAACACTGTATCTGATGATATAGTACAAATAAACACTGTAGTGACCCAGAAGGGTGAAAAGGAAATAAATGAAATTTTAGAAAGTGAAGAGTAAAAGTTACGGGTGTAATATCGTGAAAATACAGTCTGAAATTAACATAGGGCTCGTGGGACACGTAGACCACGGCAAAACAACACTGACAAAAGCCCTATCTGGAATATGGACAGACACCCATAGTGAAGAGACAAAAAGAGGAATATCTATAAGGTTGGGTTACGCTGATATCACCTTCCGTAGATGTACCTCTTGTCCAGCTCCACAATGTTTCACAACTGCAAAGATCTGCAGTCACTGTGGAGAAGAAACCAGTACCCTTAGAAAGGTATCGTTCGTTGATTCACCTGGGCATGAAACATTGATGGCTACCATGCTTTCAGGAGCTGCCATAATGGATGGTGCTGTTTTAGTTATTGCTGCCAATGAAACATGTCCTCAGCCTCAAACCAAGGAACATTTAATGGCACTGGATGTTATTGGTGTAACAGATGTCATAGTTGTCCAAAACAAGATAGATATTGTTTCAAAAGAAAGGGCATTGGAAAGTTATAAGGAAATTCAGGAATTCGTAAAGGGAACATGTGCTGAAAATGCACCAATAATACCTGTTTCTGCACAACAAGGTGCAAACATCGATATTTTAATCGAAGTTATTCAGGAAAATATCAGAACTCCTAGAAGATCCCTTAGAAAATCTCCAAGATTGTTTGTGGCAAGATCGTTCGACACAAATAAACCAGGTTCCAGTCCTGACAAGATTGAAGGTGGAGTTATCGGTGGTTCACTCATTCAGGGAAAACTCAAAGTTGGAGATGAACTTGAAATAAAACCTGGAATACAAGTGAAGAACAAGGGTAAGATGGAATGGATGAGTCTAGTTTCAGAAATCACAGGACTCGTAGGTGGAGGAGAATCTGTCGATGAAATAGGTCCTGGAGGACTTATAGGTGTGGGAACCAAACTCGACCCTGCATTAACCAAGGCAGACTCTTTATCAGGATCCGTGGCTGGAAAACCAGGAACATTACCTCCGATCATGCACGACTTCACAATGAAAACCCACCTACTTGACAGAGTGGTTGGTACCAAGGAAGAACGTAAAGTCGAACCTATAAAATCATCTGAATTGTTGATGATAAACATAGGTACATCAACATCTGTTGGTGTTGTTACTAGTGCAAGGAAAAACGAAGTTGAAGTCAATCTCAAATTACCTGTTTGTGCTGAAGAAGGTCAAAGGGTTGCACTCAGCAGACGTGTTGGAGCTAGATGGAGGTTAATTGGATATGGTATCATCAAATGATTGTGAGGCAGTTTTAGACGCAAATTTTTTATGATGGCTTTCCAGTTCAATGTGGATGTGGTGGGGGAACTCAAAAATATCATTCCTTCGTGCAGGTTACTTGTTCCATCCACTGTTTTGTATGAACTGGAAGGTATAAAAAAACGATCTAAGGGCAAAAATAAAATTGCAGCATCAATTGCACTTAAAATTGCAAAAACTCCCCCAATTGAAGTTAAAGAAATGAAACTTCAAACAGGAGAAACAGTTGATGATTCCCTGCTCAGAGTTTCAATGAGATCGAAGATCCTTTGCACAAACGATCGCGAACTCAGAAACCGAGCCCGTGAAATTGGTATAAATGTTATATATCTCCGTCAAAGAAAGTATCTTGATGTTGACGGACATATAAAGCGATGATATTTAATTATTTAGGAAAAGTTAAACAACTTACAGTTGCAGGAGGATAAAAGAATATGAATCTCTGGAAAGACATACCCACTGGACCTTCGGTTCCAGAAGTGATTTACGCCGTTGTGGAAATTCCGAAAGGATCAAGAAACAAATATGAATATGATAAGGACATGGAAGCATTTGCACTTGACAGAGTTCTTTACTCACCATTCCATTATCCTGCAGAGTATGGAATCATTCCCCAGACACTCTGGGACGATGGAGATCCAATGGATATCCTGGTGATCATGGACGAAGCAACGTTCCCAGGATGCGTCATTGAAACCAGACCAATCGGAATCATGAGAATGATCGATGGTGGAGACAGCGACGATAAGGTTCTTGGAGTTCCAGTTAACGACCCTAGATTCACAGACATTAAAGATATCAGTCAACTACCAAAACAGTACCTGGATGAAATTGCACATTTTTTCACAGACTACAAAAAACTTGAAGGTAAAAAGACAGAAGTTTTAGGATGGGAAAGTGCTGAAACTGCATTTGAAGCCATAAAACATTCAATTGATCTTTACAAAAATCTCTAAAATAATAAACATTATTTGCACAGAGACTATACATTATGAAGTTCATATAATTAGTAAAAATCAACATTAAATATTTGCTTAAACTTTTATTAAAGCAAAGTAGAGGGATTTGTTTGTATTTAATATCCAAAATAGAAGACACTGTGAGAATTCCACCTAACAGGTTTGAAGATCCATTGGAAGACGTGGCTGTTGAAATATTAAATGAAAGCTACGTTGGAATGATCGACAAAAAACTTGGGTTGATGGTAACAGTAAAAGAAATAGAAGAGTTAGGCATTGGAAAGGTTATAATGGGTGATGGAGCAGCATATCATGATGTTGTTTTCAACGCACTTTTCTTCAAACCAGAACTCCATGAAATAGTCGAAGGAGAAGTCATAGAAATAACCGAATTCGGAGCATTTATCCGTATCGGACCTATGGATGGACTTGTGCACGTATCTCAAGTTACTGATGACTACATAAATTACGATGGAAAAAGAGGAGCATTGATGGGTAAAGAGTCTAAAAAGACTCTTGAAGAAGGTAACAATGTACGTGCAAGAATTGTTGCCCTAAGCCTCAAAGGAAAATCATCCAAAGAGACTAAAATAGGCCTTACAATGAGACAACCTGGACTTGGAAGATTCGAATGGATCGAACAAGAAAAAGAGAAGAAACCAAAAAAAGAAAAGCCAGCGACAAAGGGGAAGAAGTAGATGGTTTTAAAAGCATGCACTAGATGCCACAGGCTGATGGAAGAAGACAGATGTGCAATATGTAACATAGCATCTTCAAAAAACTGGAGCGGCTTTTTAATTGTTATAGATCCTGATAATTCAGACATCGCTAAGGAACTTAACATCACACTTCCTGGAGAATATGCTCTGAGGGTTAGATAGTGTGTTAATACTAAAACAGGATATGCGATCAGAGTTTAAAAAACCAATTGGAACTCTGTTTCCAACAATATCAGATGCAAAAGAATCTATGGATAAAAAAGGAGAAAAAGGTCTTTTAATATCCATAGGAGATGTTACCACTCGTAAAATGCTTGATGAAGGTATAATTCCTGATGTGGGCATAGTTGATAATTTGATTGAAAGAGAACCATCAGATTATGAGATAAGTTACGATAACGTTACATTAAAAACAAAGAACCCCCCTGGAACCATAACAGATCAGATGTGGAAAACAATTAAGGAAGGATTCAGACTGGTTGAAAAGGCCGGTTACAATGTCCTCATAGTTGTTGATGGAGAGGAAGATCTTTCCGCAATTCCATGCATGGTTATGGCACCTGAAGGCTCCATAATATTTTATGGACAGCCAGGAGAGGGAGTTGTACTTTGTGAAGTTGATAAAACAAAAGAAAAGGCACAAGACCTTATCAAAAAGTTAGAGGAGGCATAATTATGGAAATCAATGTAAATGAAAAAATAGAAAATCCACTTTTAAACAGAACTGAAATACACTTTGACTGCACCTACCAGGGAGAAGCAACCCCTAAAATCATGGATGTCAAAAGCAGACTTGTAGCAACTTTGGATGTAGATAAAAACCTTCTCGTTGTTCACAACCTTAAACCATCCTACGGTGAAGGTAAGGCAATTGGATATGCAAAGGTCTACGATTCTGAAGAAAGTTTAGCTAAAATTGAAAAGGATCACGTAGTTAAGAAGAATGCAGCTGTAGTTGAAGAAGCTGAAGATGAAGAATAAGGAGGGTTTTTAGTATGAAGAAATTTGAACTCTACGAAGTTAAAGATAACAAGATCATCAGAAAAAATCCAGAATGTGTTAGATGTTCCCACGGAGTTTTCATGGCTGACCATGGAGACAGATACGCCTGTGGAAAATGTGGATACACACAGTTTAAAGGTAAAGAAAACAAGAAATAATCCAAAATATTTTTATTTTGGAATATTTCCATTTCATTATTAAAATTTCATAAAATTATTAAAAATTACAGGTGGCTTATTTTTGAATCTTAGGTCTGGACGACTCAAAGGTAAAATGACTGCAGATGCAGTATCTTTTACCAGTTCCCTCGAATTTGATAAGAGAATTTTCAATGCAGATATCAAGTGCAACATCGCACACACCACCATGCTCAAAGAGCAGGGAATCATTCCTTCTGAAGATGCAGATAAGATTGT